>CAYJIF010000047.1:0-13839 GCA_964370175.1 uncultured Rikenellaceae bacterium | reverse complement strand
GTGCTGATGAGCTACAACGTGCACAATGGCGTCGGGGTGGATGGACGGAATTCTGCAGAGCGGTTAAGCGAAATTTTTAGAGAAGTGTGCCCCACCGTGGCGGCACTTCAAGAGCTGGACTCTATGACCCAAAGGAGCGGTGACAGAGATGTGCTGCAAGAAATTGCAGATGGCGCACTCCTCGAACACCTATACTCCCGTGCCATAGAGTATGACGGAGGAGCTTATGGTATTGGCACTCTGTATGATGAAGGTGAGAGCGTGGTGGGAGTAGAGCGCATATCGCTCCCTGGGAGCGAGGAAAAACGCACTCTGCTGCTCGTGGAGTTCGAAGAATTTGTCTTTGTGAACACACATTTATCCCTTACTCAGAGTGATAGGATGAAATCCATTGCTATAATTAACTCACTCACAAAGAGATATGCCAAACCTGTCTTTGTGGCGGGTGATTTGAATGCCGAGCCCCAGAGCGAAGAGATGAAACTTTTGAACACTCACTATACACTGCTTTCTTCCCCCAATAAACCCACCTATCCTGCCGACAAGCCAAGCGAGTGCATCGACTACATTGCCGTTTCTCGAGGTAGTGGGGTAGAATTACTCAGTGCAGAGGTTTACGAAGAACCCACCGCTTCCGACCACCGTGCCGTGGTGGTGAGGGTGAAACTGAAGTGACACCAAAATTTACCGTGCAATGTGGATGGAAATTTGATGAAAAAATGCTATATTTGTCTCTACAATCACACTAAAACCAACGATTAAAAATGCTAAGTCTTTCTAAAATCGCCCACCAACTCCCAGAATCACCCATCCGCAAACTCGTTCCCTATGCCACTGGTGCAAAGGCTCGTGGAGTAAAGGTTTATCACCTCAATATCGGTCAGCCCGACATCGAAACTCCAGAGGTGGCGCGCCAGGCGGTACAGAATTTTGATGAAAAAATATATGAGTACACTCACTCCGCAGGCGTGGAGAGCTATAGAGAGGGATTGTGCAAGTTCTATAACCAGCGAGGACTTGGGCTTGCGCCCGAGAACCTCTTTATCACCACAGGTGGTAGCGAGGCAATATTCTTCTCGCTCTTGGCGATTTGTAACCCTGGCGATGAGATAATCATCCCCGAACCATTCTATGCCAATTATAATAGCTTCGCCATTGAAGCTGGGGTGTCAATCGTGCCCATCACGGCAAAGATTGAGGACGGTTTTGCACTGCCTTCTGCCGAGGCCTTCGAGGCGCTTATCACCCCCCGCACACGAGCAATACTCATCTGTAACCCCAATAACCCAACTGGTTACCTCTACACAAAAGAGGAGATCGAGGCGCTGCGCACTTTGGTGCTAAAGCACAACCTGTATCTGATTAGCGATGAGGTCTATTCAGATTTCTGCTACGATGGCAAGGAACACTACTCAGTTCTTCAGCTCGAGGGAGTGGACGATAATGTGATTATGTGTGATTCGGTTTCCAAGCGTTACTCGATGTGTGGCGTGCGCATCGGAGCGCTCGTGACTCGCAACACAGAGATAGTTGAGTCGGTGCTGAAAATGGGACAAGCTCGTCTTTGTGCTCCGCTGCTGGGGCAGGTGGCGGCCGAAGCTGCGCTCGACACCCCACAAAGCTACTTCAATGAGGTGAAGGCAGAGTACAGCGCACGACGTGACTATGTGATTGATGCTCTCTCGACAATGCCAGGAGTTGTGGCTCCACGACCAGCAGGAGCATTCTACACCATTGCGGCATTGCCGATTGATAATGCAGAAGATTTTGCTCGCTGGATATTAGAGGAGTACTCCTACAACAACGCCACGGTGATGGTTGCTCCGGCGCAAGGCTTTTATAGCGATGCTAAGAATTGCGTGCAAAACGAAGTGCGAATCGCCTATGTGCTCGATATCGAATCCCTCAAAGAGGCGATGGAGGTTCTTCGCCACGCCATTGTAGCATACAACAACAAGTAGAGGTTCGTATTTTTTTTCTCGAGGGATAGAGTGAAATATCTCTGCAATAGGGTATTGCATTGACCTACATTTTTTTATATCTTTGTGATGTACTAAAGATATTTTTAAGTGTAACATTAAACGGTGTAACAATTCCCTATGAAAAACCATTCCGCCCGTGACAAGTACTCATTGACGAGTACTCCTGTCTATGCCATCGCTATGAAGAGAGTTGCTCTCTTTGTTCTTATAATTGCGACTTGCGTTGCGTGCCGATTGCCCGCAGATGATCCTACGGTTGACCCCTCTGAATCTACAAAAGTGATTGAAGTAATGGGTGCGGGTGGTGAGTTTGCCACCACTCAGACCAAGCCAGCAGGTTTGCTCGGCGTGCAGGTCTATTCGCACGACTCCAAGGGTGTGAAACAGGCTTATGCTTATGGTATTTTTGATGATTGGAACCTTGGTGCTCTCGAAGTCAAAGACGGTTATAGCTACTCGTTCGAAGCGACATTCGTAGTGGACGGTACTACTGAAATATACTCCACCGGCTCTACGATTAAAAGATACTCAATGCCCTTTGCTACATCCACTTCTGAGGAGAATTCTACGCCAGAACAACTCACCGGGGCTTTCATCGTGGCCGAGAAACACCTCAACAATATTATGGGAGGCAAGGTGAGACAGACTATTTATGGTAACTACAAGACAGACTATACTCACGCCCTGGTGCAGAGATATTGCGCCGTGACCAGCGAAATTGCCTACGCCAGCCTTGCCAATGTGTCGCTGAACCTAAAGATGGTGTACACCACGCTGAAGTTCTCGAGCGCGGGTCTGAGTAAAGGCGCACTTTTTCTGCTCATTGACGGCGCACCGCCAGTGGCTATGGACTTGAATAGCGCAGCGGGCGCGACTGTTGAGAAGGAATTTAAGGTGGCACACACGGGAACTACACCTGCATCTTCGGCCTGGCTTGCGGACACATACAGCGAGTCGGCGGCCTATAAGCTATACTATGATGAAACGGCTGCCGTTGATGCTAATACCGATGTGTCGGCAATCACAATGGATGTAAATAATCTCATTAAAGAGGGAACGTTGACTCTGGAGCGGGGCAAAATTCTGCCGCTGAGCGTGGTGAGACAATCATCCGACCAGTCAAACCTTGAGTTTGATTTCGAGGGTGATGCCACAGAACTCTCCGAGGAGGTGGTTGTTTCGTTTTAGCCGCGGGTGCGCTTGATAGAGGCGCTTGAGAATAGTGGCGCTTGAGAATAGCGTTGTTGACGTAGAATCAAGTGGTGCAGGGTTATGTGCTATGCAGAAAGCTATGAATGCGGGTGCTATCTACTCAGCTGCGGCTATTTCCTCCAGTACTTTTGTCAGCGGCGCTATGCCTTTTAGTCCCTTGAACTCCAGAGTGAGTTTTGCGCCCTCTTTGAGTCTGAATTGTTGGGGATGACGACTCACGTAGCTCATTAGCTTTGCGAAGGTTGAGCCCGAGTAGTAGGCGCTCTGAGCGTTGTAGGCGAAGTATAGCATCGCTCTGCTGCCCTTTAGTATCACCTTGTCGAAGCCTAATGCCGAGGCTGCCCAACGTAGCTTGACTATTTGTAGTAGTTCGAGAGTTTCGGTTGGAGGCGCACCAAATCGGTCGTGGAGCTTGTCGGTGAAGTCATCGAGAGTTCGCTGATCTCGAATCTCGTCAAGCGCACGATAGAGCCTTAGTTTCTCGCTGATCGAACCAATGTAACTGTCGGGCAGGTGTGCCGAAGTGTCGGTCTCCACCGTGCAGTCTATGAGTTTTAGCCCTTGTGCATGTGCTTTGCTGGTGGTGGTGTCGAGTTTAGGATCGCTATGCGCAGTAATATCCATCTCTTCGTGCAGTTCGTGCATTGCCTCTGCAACAATGCGTTGGTAGGTCTCAAAACCAATATCGGACATAAACCCACTCTGCTCGGCTCCGAGAATGTTACCCGCGCCACGAATGTCGAGGTCTTGCATGGCGATGTTGAAACCGCTGCCCAAGTCCGAAAATTCCTCAATAGCACGGAGTCTGCGCCCAGCATCGGTGGTGATGGCCTCGAACGATGGAATCATCAAGTAACAGTACGCCTTGCGGTTGGTGCGCCCCACACGCCCACGAAGTTGGTGGAGGTCTGAGAGTCCGAAGTTCTGAGCATTGTTGATAATAATGGTGTTTGCCCCAGGAATATCTATCCCACTCTCGATAATAGTGGTGGCGACAAGAACGTTGTACTCCCCGTAGATGAAATCCATCATCACCGCCTCTAACTCCTTGGGTGACATCTGCCCATGAGCAATGCCCACTTTCGCACCAGGCACCAAATGTTCGATGACTTGCCCCACCCGCCCTATGGTTTGCACTCGGTTGTGGACGAAAAAGACCTGGCCAGAGCGTGCCAATTCGTACTCAATAGCCTCTTTGATTAGCTCTTCGTTGTAGACGTGCAGCTCGGTGGAGATTGGACGGCGGTTGGGTGGCGGGGTGTTGATTATGCTCATATCTCGCGCGCCCATGAGCGAAAACTGCATGGTGCGAGGAATTGGAGTCGCAGTCAGAGTAAGAGTGTCTACGCTGTGTTTTAGCTCTTTTAGTTTCTCCTTGACAGACACGCCAAACTTCTGCTCTTCGTCGATGATGAGTAGCCCGAGGTCGTGAAACTTGACACTCTTGCCCAGTAGCTTGTGAGTGCCAATAATAATGTCGACTTTACCTTGTTCGAGTGCTTCTGAGATTTCTGAGGTTTGCTTTGCGCTGTTGACCCTCGAAAAGTTCTCGATGCGCACGGGAAATTCCTTGAGGCGGCGACTAAAGGTGCGGTAGTGTTGCAGACTCAGCACGGTGGTAGGCACCAGCACTGCTACTTGTTTGCCATCGGTGGCGGCTTTGAACGCCGCCCGTATAGCGATTTCGGTTTTGCCAAATCCCACATCGCCACACACCAATCTGTCCATTGGCTCACGGCTCTCCATATCCCCTTTGATGGCATCGGTGACGGTGCGTTGGTCGGGGGTGTCCTCGTAGATAAACGACGCTTCGAGCTCCTGTTGCAAGTAGCTATCGGGCGAGAAGGCGAAACCCTCGCTGATTTTGCGCTGAGCGTAGAGGCGTATGAGCTCGCGGGCAATGTCCTTAACCTTGCGTTTTGTGGTCTCTTTGAGTCGTTGCCAGGTGCTGCTGCCCAGTTTTTGGAGTTTGGGAGCGTCACCAACGCCGTCCTTGGACTTGAATTTGCTCACACGGTGGAGGTTCTGTACCCCTACAAAGATAACGTCACCATCTCTGTACGTGAGTTTTATGAACTCTTTGATAGCTCCAGAATTTTCGTCACGCTGTCGGCTGAGGCCTCCGAAAATCCCTACTCCGTGGTCGATATGAACCACATAGTCGCCAACTTTGAGAGCCGAGAACTCGGCCAGAGTCATCCCCTCGCTCTTCTCAATCTCGCTCTTGATGCGGTAGCGGTGGTATCGCTCGAAGAGTTGGTGGTCGGTGTAGGCGGCAATTTTCAGCAGCGGAGAGATGAAACCCTCGTGCAGCGTTAGCGGAACGTTGCGCACGGGTGGTGCTGGAGTGTCGCGCGAGCTGGTTTGCTTGAAGATATTTTGAACCCTCTCCCATTGCTCGATATTGGGGGTGAGCAGCAACGGTTGCATTCCCTTGTTGTAGTTGTCCTGCACGTTGGCGGCAAAGAGTTCGAAATTGCGAGAAAACGAGGGCTGTGGCGATGAACCAAAGTTAAAACTGCTTTGGCTGGGGCGCGCAGGGGCATCACTTCGCAGGGTGATGTAGCGCCACGAGGCAGTTTGTTCCGAAAAATCAGCGGGTGAGGTTACTTGTTCGGGGGGGAGCTTCTGGGCGAGCATCTCAATTGTGGAAAAGCTCTGTCCAGCGCTCTGGAACCATACGCTAAGAGAGTTTTTAGGTTGTGTATTATCGCTTTTTGTGGCGTCATGCTTTTCGCCGCGGGCGCTATTGATAAACTCGGCAAGGCTTACTCGCTTGCCAGCCATCTGCCTGTTCTTGAGATTGGGGATAATGCTCAGCTCCGTCACGCTTGTTTGGCTGAGTTGGGTGGAGACTGAGAACGAACGGATTGAATCTACCTCGTCACCAAGAAAATCAATGCGATAGGGCGTAGAACCAGCAAATGAAAAGACATCGAGTATCCCCCCTCGTGAGGCGTATTCGCCTGGTGCGCTCACAAACTCCACGCGTGTGAAATTGTAGTCTTCGAGCACCTCCTCCACAAATTCTTTGTCGAGCCTCTGCGATACGCTAATAGTGAGCCGATTTTCGTCAAGGCGCTCTCTGCTCACCACCTTTTCGGCAAGAGCCTCGCCCCATGTGCAGACTATCAGTGGGTCGCTACCCGAAATAGCACTAAGTGTGGCCGTACGCTGCACAATCCCTCCTGCATCCTCTCGTTCGGTGCTGATGGCTCGGCGATAGGCAGTGGGCAACAACATCACTCGATCTTGGGACGAGTAGGCCTCCAGAATGTTGTAGAGGTCGTTGTAGAGATAGGAGGCGCTGTCGCGATTGTCCATGACAGCGAGAATGAGTCCTCCTGTGCGCTGCGACTCAAGCGCCAGCAGCACAGAGTATAGCGACCCGCTTACCCCCTCGAGCATAAGTGTTTGCGAGGTCGATGCGCTGAACTCGCCATAGAGACTGCTCTTTTCAATGATTTTAATTAAATCTTCGCCTTTCACCGTTTTTTTTTGTGGCTTGGTTATTAGGATTTTGTGTCCGATTGTTTCTCGGTGTCTGTTTCCTCGGTTTGCTCCTCGGTCTGTTCTGTGATTCTTAGGTTGTTACCTTGCGACTGCTGACCCTCATCATCGTCATCATCATCATCATCATTGCGGCGTTTTGCGGCTCGTTCTTTCTCCCTCTCTTCGCGCATCTTCTCAATTTCAGCCTTTCTGAGTGCCCTTTGTTCTTCTCTTTCGGCAGCCCTCTGCAACCTCTCCTCTTCGAGCCTTTGCAATTCAAGAGTGTCTTGGGTGAAATTCTTGCGCAGGCGGCGTATAAGGTCTTCGAAATCATTAAAGTCTTGCTTAAAATATATCCCTACGCCACTCTCCTGCATACCCTGCGTCTCGTCAAATCGGTCGATGGTGCGTGTAAAGCCTTTGAGTCTCAGCGTGCCGCTTTTGTTGATATTCCACGTCAGGTTGGCATCCACCGAGAAGGGATTGTTGTTAATTGCAGCGCTGTTGTTCCCCATGTTGTAGTTTCCGTCGACCTCGAAACTCAGCACGTCTTGAATCAAGTCAGTACCTACACCTGCCGTAAATTCATCAGAGGTGGTAGTGCTCTGTGGTTTGTAGCCGATTCTAATGTCCAGATTCTCGGACGAAATAAGATTTGAGAGCTGATTGGAGAGGAATTCCATACTGGTGACCCCTGCCAAGCTACTACCAATAGTTCCGATTGAGGCAGTACCCATATCGGGCATGAAGCTATTGGCGAGCATGAGTGATAGGAACTGCATCGAGAGCGCCTCTTCTGTGTTGAGCGTGTTGCGCAGTGCATTTTGAATCTCGGCATCGGCCGAGGGCGCAGTCACCGAGAAGTTGATGTCCGGCTGCAACATCTTTCCCGTAAGGTTAATGCCGCAATCGATATTTGCTTGCGTGTTCTGCACATCGCCCGTAAGCGGACTAATCGAGGTTTTGAGCTTGTAGAGTGCCGTGAGGTTTACATCGGGATTTGTGGGGTCGCCCGTCCAGAGTATGCTACTACCAGGCTCGATGATAAAGCGTTTGTTGATGATAGTCTGCATGGTGAAGAGGTAGTTCCCGCTGGTGATCTCCACCGGGCCGTGCATCGTAAAGAGGTCGTAATCGGGCATAATACGCATGGAGAGCAGTCCCTGCCCACGCCCCTTGATAATATCACCCACTTTAGCATCCAGCTCGATTTGTGCCAGCGTGTTGGGTAGCACGTCAATGGTTATGTTCATTTCGAGAATAGCGCTCGATTCCACTTTTTTCTTGCGAGCCACAGTGTTGCGCCGATAGCGTCTCAGCACGTTCTCGAACTTCGCAGAGTCTATTCTTCGAGGCTCAACAAATGTTATGAACTCTGTCTCTTCAATGTTTGACGCACCCGACATCGGCATAGTGATCTGGGAGTTGAGCGCAGTGGCTGCAACAATATCGAGATCGACCTTGCGATCGTTCCCCGTCACGCTGAGCCTGCCAGTACCGTACGCCTTGCCAAAGAAACTGTCGTTGTCCTTGACCGTGGTGTTCAGTGCCAAGAGGTCGGTGAAGTTCACGTCAATGTTGTAGGTCATGTTCTGAAATTCTTGAGAACGCAGCGCCATGGAGATATCTCCTGTGCCTTGTTCTGCATCTTTGAGAGCAATTTTGTCCATGTAGAACGAGTTTTTCTCAACCCTCACCCTACCTTGCGGTATTGTGTATCGCGTGCGGGTGAAATCCACCATGGTGGAGTAGTTCTCAAAATCTATAAACCCGTCAAGATTTAACCCCTCGGTTTCGCCCACAGTCAAGCTCAACATTGTTGAGGCCTTTCCTGTGCTTGCCCCGATAATGCCTTCGAGTATGGGGTCGAGTAGGCGTAGGGGTATGGAGTCAAACGCTATGTCGGATTCGAGGTAGTTGTCCACAATGTCGTAGAATCCAGTGATGGGCTGATAGGGGCTTCCATTTCTGCCCAACGTGAAGTTGATGAAGTCGCCTCCCGCACTCAGCTCGCTTGAGAGTCGAGCATCCCCAATCTTGGTGCCACTCAGCTCCACATCCTCGAAATCCACGTCGGCGGCAAGGTAGGATTTCCCCGTCAGCGCTATTACCTCGGCTCTGCCCGAAGTGGTGCCTTTGAGCTCGTAACCCAGACTCTCTACAAATACCGAGAGAGGAGCGAGGTTGATGCCATCGAAATTTGCCTTGAGAGTGTCCGATGGATTCTTGCCAATGGTGCCATTGATGCTAATGTACTTATTGCCGTTGTGTGCCCTGAAATTGTTTATGCGCACGGCCGAGGTGTCAAGCACCACTTGCGAGGGCGAGATAATCCACTTTATGGAGTCAAAGGCAATTGCCGTGGGGTGAATATCCACGTTGAGTTGAGTGTTACCATCTTCGCGGCGTTGGAATGTGGTGGTGGTGTTTACCAGTGCTGAATTTCCGTTCTGGAGGTTGTTGAACTGCACCCCTAAGGTCATGCTGTTGCTTCTCACGCCGCCCAGTAGCGAGAAATTAGGAAAATACATGCTCCCCACTGCCACGGTGGAGGCGGTGGAGTAGACCGAGAGCGAATCCTCAATATTGCGGGCATCCAGACTCAGCTGGTTGACGAGGAAATCATCGCTGATGATATACTCGCTATTGACTCGCAGGTTGAACTGATTGAGATAGGGGTTGAAGAAGAAGTTGAGCGACGAGCCGCGCGAAATTTCGAGCGAAGGGATAAATGCCGATGAAACATTGTTTGCCTCCTTAACCTCAACGCTCAGCAGGTAGTAGCCGTCAGAGTATGGGAACGAGGTTGCAGTGCTGGTCGAGCCAGCCTTGGTAGCACCTTCGCTCCATTCCTCCTGCCCCACAATCTGCGAAACCTCGGGGAATGAGGGTATGTAGCTGCTCATGGAGTTTGCGAAATAGGCGAAAATCTCGGAGAACGAATTGCGCCCACGTAGGTTGATATCCATAAAGCGAGAGTTTATCTTCAGCTCTTTAAGCTGCGGTTCGGCAATCGAGGCAATCTCTATGGCTCCAGTGCTGACAGTATCAAGGTGGTTGATGTAGTAGATGCTGTCGATGATCCCCTCGCCATTGAAATCATCAAGTGTGGTGCCGCTACCTCTGGCAACAAACTGTGCCGAGAGCAGTGAAATGCTATCACGTGGATTAAGCCCAATGGCATGCAGATTGACTTTGTTGAGCGTGGTGGAGATGTTGTAGTTGGGGGTTAGCTCGCTGAAGTCGAAAGCCCCGAAAACATCTACATCAAAATTCGGGTCGGAACTGTTTACCACACCGTTGAATCGCATCGATTCGAACTCTCCGTCGAGCTGGATGTCGCGATAGGTGTAGTCGGCATAGCGGAACGAGGCTATGTTGAAGTCTGCATCCAGAACCAGTGGCTCGTTCTCCACCAAGTCGATAACATAACCACCGTATAGGCTCATCTCGCCAGCGTTTTGATCTCCGAATAGTTCGCTGAGGAATAGGTTGTTGGCGGTGACTTTTCCGCCAAATATCATCTCATTGCCGTTCTTTAGGCTCATATCGCAGCTTGCCTCTACGAGGCCAACGTTGCTGGTGTTGACTCTTAGCGACGATTCGAAGCCTTTAGTGCCGCCGTTTATTCTGGCGCTGAGTTCTATATCGCCAAGACGTTCGACGAGTCTTAGTGCGCTGGGTTCGAGCGAGGAGTTTGCTACTGCCAGCAGTACGTTGCTAATTGCGCTTTGATTGGAGTGGAGTCTTTGTAGGTCGAAGTCAAAGCGAGTTCTGTCTATATCGGGTAGCCCCATGATGGTGAATTTTGCCCAGAGGCTATTGTCGCAGAACTGCACGTTTTGTACACTACCCTTGAGCGAGCTCAGTGCGCCATTGACTTCGAGCTCTTCAATAGTGATATCTTGCGGGTTTTGCATCTCAATGCCAGTGATGCTATGCAGGGCTTTGCTCGATAGTCTTGAGTTTTTGACATTGGCAGCGAAAATGATATTGTTCTCAAAATCTTTCCAATCAGTCCACTTCTCGTTTCGAGTCAGCAGGTTTAGCGAATCGAGGTGCAGCGTGGTATTGCCACTCTCCAGCGCCACTGCCTGGAGGTACATCCCGCTGCTATCTACGCCACAACGCTCGGAACTGAAGTGGTCGATAGCAAAACCGCTGGGTTCGTGCAGCGATATGTGCTCCATGCTCATCCATATGTTGTGGTTGTTCACCGAAATATCTCGTGCTTGGAACTGAATGTCGTTGAAGTGCAGGTTCTCGAAGTCAATCCGACTGGTCTTGCTCAGTGTCGCGCCATATTTCATCATCGAAAAGTCGGTGTCGATGATATTGAGTTCCGTGGCAGTGAGTCGGAAATTTGGTGGATTGGGGTTAGGCACTTCGGGAATGAAGTTAGCAAAGATCCTGTCAATGTTCATCGCCCCCGTGGAGTCGGAGCGTAGGTTCACCTCACCATTGTTGAGTGTGACTGTGCCCAGCGAAATCTTGCCACTGAGGAAGTTAATACCATTTATCTTAGCCTCAAGCTCGCGAACATAAATCATTGTGTCGCCAGCGTAGTCCTCAATATAGACATCTCCGAGTTTGGCGATGGTGAAGAATTCCAGATTGATGCTCCCGACCGAGAATTTTGTGCCCGTTACTTCGCTCAGAATTTCGGTGGTTGTGTCCACCGCCCACTTCTGCACAAAACTGATTTGGAGTATGAGCCCAATAGCAATGGGAAGCATAATTAAAAAAATAATTAGTGCAGATACGCTCTTTATTATGATTTTTAACGCTTTTTTCATAGCTTTGTGAGCTACAAAATTACATTTTTTTTTGATATTTCTGGTTCCATTCAACTAAAATATAGCAAAAAACAGACTAACTTTATTACAAACGTACTATAGAATTAGAAAATGAAAATACTTGCCATAGAATCTTCATGTGATGACACTTCGGTAGCGGTGGTGGATGGGGTGGAACTCCTTAGTTCGGTAATCTCGTCGCAGGCCGTGCACGAACAGTGGGGTGGAGTGGTGCCGGAGCTCGCCTCACGGGCTCATTGTTCCAACATCGTGCCCACGCTCAACAGTGCCCTCGAACAGGCTGCCGTGAGTATTGATGATATTGATGCCATTGCTTTTACTCGAGGTCCAGGACTCTTGGGTTCGTTGCTTGTGGGCATATCTTTTGCCAAGGGACTATCTATTGCAACAGGCAAACCACTCATAGAGGTGAACCACCTCAGAGGTCATATCTTGTCGCTCTTCTTAAAACTCAAAGATAAGGATTACGATCCGCCGAAATTCCCTTTCTTGTGTCTGTTGGTCTCTGGTGGGCACACTCAAATTGTGCTTGTGAATAGCCCGCACGAAATGGAGATTGTCGGCTCTACGATTGACGATGCCGCAGGCGAGGCGTTCGACAAATGTGCTAAAGTGATGGGATTGCCTTATCCTGGAGGCCCTCATGTAGATAGACTTGCAGCTCAGGGCGACCCGCTGAAGTTTAGCTTTGCGAAACCCAGAGTGGGAGAACTGGATTTTAGCTTCTCGGGGCTAAAGACTTCTTTTCTTTATACTGTGCAGCGCCATGTAGCCGAAAATCCGAACTTTATTGAAGAAAATCTCGCTGATTTATGCGCCTCACTCCAACACACCATCATCACTATTCTCATCAAACGTGTAGAGGATGCTGTCAAGAAGTATGGCATCACCGAGATTGGGCTTGGTGGCGGTGTGTCGGCAAATTCGGGCCTACGAAACGCATTCGAACAGCTTGGCAAAGAGCGTGGCTATAGGGTGCATATTCCCGAACGGTTCCTCACCACAGACAACGCTGCAATGATTGGCGTAGCTGGCTATTTCAAGGCTCAGCGTGGAGAGTTTGCCCCGCTCGATATTGCCCCAAACCCATAAGTAAAATATGGGTGAATACTGCTCGGTAAATTTCATCACGCTCGCCCTACCTCCCGCTAACTCACTATGCTATATAAGCCATGCAAAGCCTCTTGATTATCTCCATAATGCTCCTCGGTGTGGGAGTCGGCACGCTGCTGCGCGTGGGTGGGGTAGAAAAATATCGAAAGTATCTGGGTTCGATAATCTCGGCCATAGTCTTCCTATTGCTCTTTGTCTTGGGGTGGGCGATTGGTGGTAACCAGTTGCTCCTCGATGGCATAGCAACCTTGGGTGTGGAGGCACTCATTATAACTATTGGTGCGGTTGTAGGCTCAGTTCTGTGCGCATGGGCTGTCCATCGAATTTTCTTCTCCTCCTCAAATGATAATAACAACGATGAAAGGTAGTATTATAACCATATCGTTCTTTGTCGTGGGGGTGTTGCTTGCAATGCTTTTCGGTGCGTTCGGTGTCGAGGTTGCTGTACTAAGTGACGAGAGGTTGACTCGATATATACTCTATTTGCTTATGTTCTGTGTGGGAGTGAGCATTGGGGGTGACAGGCGTGTAGTGCGCTCGATTTTGAGTTCCTCGTGGCGAATATTCTTGGTGCCGCTAGCAACTGTTATCGGGACGCTACTCGGGGCAGCTCTAATCTCAGCATTGGTTACTGAGCGTTCGCTCGGCGAGGTGCTTGCTGTTGCCTCGGGCTTTGGCTATTACTCGCTCTCTTCGATATTCCTCACCGAGCTAAAGGGTGTGGAATTGGGTACGGTTGCTTTGGTTTCCAACATCATCAGAGAGATTATTACGTTGCTCTTTGCGCCACTTTTGGTGCGTTATTTTTCGCCTCTTGCGCTAATCAGCAGTGGCGGTGCCACCACCATGGATGTGACTCTACCTGTGATTACTAAGTATTCGGGTGCTCAGTGGGCGCTTGTAGCTATTACGCATGGCGTTTTGGTGGATTTGTGCGTGCCATTTCTCGTTACATTCTTTGCTCAGTATTAGCGAGCGCATTTTTGAGATGGGACTAACCCTCATATCTGGGGTGCCGCCTGCGCGGCGGCGGGTGGCGAGTGCCCTCGCTGGGCATTTGTTTTGGTTTTTCTATTAGTACAACAAATCAAAAGGGTCTCTGACCCCGCCAGCGCGGCGTAAGCGCGCCCTCCCCGGCGAGGGGAGCTAGTGCTATTGTCCTTACAAACTAAAAAAAACGCTCAAAAACGAAATTACCCGAAGGGAATTTCGTAAATTTAAAA
>CAYJIF010000046.1:0-13963 GCA_964370175.1 uncultured Rikenellaceae bacterium | reverse complement strand
GCGGGGCAGGCATCTTGGCACTGTCGCCATCGAGCCCTACGCATAAAAAACTCTGCTTCTTCTGAATTTGAGTGTATAACTGTTGTGTTGTCATCTTGATAGTGTATATATGTGTAAAGTTTATTTTGTTATTGCTTTGTAAATATTCTCAGCGGACTCTTCAGTAGTGCGCTCAGTTTGCGCAGCCCTGAGTAAATGTTATTGCCGAGGCTGAATTCCTTGTTGCCGAGTAGTTGAGTGGCGATTTCCAACACGGCTTTATTTTCACTGTGAGCGGCATAGAGCGGCAGGTGGTTGCTCACCACAATGAATATCGCTCGCCACTTGCCCCGCCCCTTGACCTTGTGCGAGAAGGAGAGTTTGCGCACTCGGTAGTAGAACAACACCTCGTCGATGCAGTGCACCCCGCAGCCAAGCTCGATGAGCGAGAGCCAAAAATCCCAATCCTCGTACAAACACTCACGGTTTTCGTCATACCCCGCCGTCTTATCATAATCCTCTCTGCGATACATTGCGCACGAGAAAACAACATTTGTGCGCAACATCAAATCCAGAGAGTATGGCGGTAATTCCCAATCTCTATACTTCTGCTCCTTGAACTTCTGCGCCCGACAATAGACAATCCCTGCGCTGGGGTCTTGTTCCAACACCTCCACGCACTTCTCCACATAGGTCGGAGCAATCTTATCATCGGCATCAAGGGGGAGAATGTACTCGCCCTTCGAGGCTCTCACGCCTAAGTTCCGCGCGCTCGATTGCCCGCCATTCTGTTTGTGCAGGTACGTAAATTTGGGATGCGTAGCGCACCACTGCTCTGCAATTTGGCCAGTAGAGTCGCTCGAACCATCGTCCACAATGACGCACTCCCAATTCTCATAGGTCGTTGCCTCAACACTCTGGAGTGTCTCTTCGAGATACTGCCCCAGATTGTAACACGGCACCACTATACTCACCAATGGTCTGTTTTCCATTACTACTTTTTTGCCTATTTCTATTTATTGGTACTTAAAAAAATCGATCCCACCCGTTGCCTTCATTCCGCTGATGAACCTCTTGAGCCTGCTTTTCGCTGCCATTTTTTTGAACTTCTTGGCATCGGGCAACGAATTATATTCGCCCTCGATGGGCATGCCACGTTTGAGCACGCAATCCACAAAAGTGCGAGAGGTGACGCCCCACTTCATCAAAAACTGGCGACTACCCTTATTTTTTTTCACCCTGCCCGTGGACACCGCCTCAAAGTGATAGACCCTGCTCTTGGACAGGCCCCTAAAGTAGCGCACTCCCGCGTGGTAGAGCTTTGCCGAAAAATCTGGATCGGAGTACATCCCCGGGCTATATTCGATGCTATACCCCCCCACTTCGTCCCACAAGTCGCGATGAACGACATTGAGCGGCCACGTGCCACCATACCAATCTTGGTGTTCGTAGCTTTGGTAGTTTTCCAGCAATTCTTTGGACTTGAAGGTCTTTAACGAACGGCCAAAATTGGCTGGCGAAATAACGCTCTTGCAATAAAACTTGGTGGGTTGCAGCAGCGTGCTGGACAAAAAGAATCTATTGTGCCCTAACCCTTCGATATGCTCCCACAAGTAAAAATCCCAATCGGGCAGCACATACATGTCATCGTTGGCAAAGGCAATATAGGAGGTCTTGACCAACGGTCTCAGTTCATTAAGGGCATAACACACCCCGCGATTTTGGGGCGAGTGGCGGTATTCATAACCGCTATTTTTCACCCACTCCAGCGTACCATCCGAACCATCGTTTATGTAGATTAGTATCTGATGTTTGTGGCGTGAGTGGCTCTCGATACTTTCAATGCACAACTTCAACAACTCCAAGTTATTCCACGTGGGAATGAGTATCGAAAATAATTTTTCTTCCATATTTTTCTATTCTCTATGTCTCTATACTAATAGTATTTCTTATGTGTCTCGTGATTCAATATTTCGTTCTCTCGCGCGCGCACCTATTTTTCTTTACATCAATTCCATATACACTCTGTGTAGCGAGGCCGTCAGCGCACCTGGGTTAAATCTCTTCAGAGCATCTTGGCGACCCAACTCCACGAGCTCGTGTCTCTGTTGCGCACCCATCGACAACACCTCGCTTATGGCATCAGCAATTTGTTCGGCACTGTTGGGGTCAATGTACTTTGCCGCCGAGCCGCCAGCCTCTGGTAGCGAGCTCACCGATGAGGTAATCACCGGACAGCGAGAAAGTATCGCCTCGGTGACAGGTAGCCCGAAACCCTCGTAGAATGACGGGTAGACCATCACCTTTGCCAGCGTATAGAATGCATGCAGGCTGTGCATCATGCTCACCCCCTCGACAACGATAATCTGACCCAGCACACCTAACCTCTCAGCCTCTTTCATGCACTCATCACGATAAGCCCCGCCACTACCAATCACCACAAGCGGCAGCTGAGTGTTGCTATCGAGACGTGCCATGGCTTGAATGAGTCCTTTGAGATTCTTGCGGCTATTAATCGAGCCAACGTAGAGCATAAAATCGCTATGCACGCCATATTTGCGCACAATACTGAGTGCCTGTTGGCGATCCATCTCGCCATAGAACTGAGCGTTTATTGCTTGGTGCAGCACCTCTATGCGACCTTCCTCAACATCAAAGAACTCTAACAAATCGTTCTTCGTGCTCTGCGATATGGCTATAATTTTATCTGCGCTCTTGCAGGCATGCTTGTACTTCACCGAGTAGATGGCGCGCTCTGTGGCAGAAAACATCGCAGGAAATGTACGAAAACAAACATCATGCATCGTCACCACTGAACGAGCACCGCTCTTGGACAAACCATAGGGCAGTTCGTGCGAGAGTCCGTGGAAAATATCTACGCCCATCTGCTTCACATCTCGGCTCACCCCCCACTGTCGCCACAATGGCGCAAAACCCGAGGGAGTACACAACTGGTACTGCTCGCCCAGAAACTCCTGAGCCGCTATGTTCTCGCTCGTTCGCTTGGCAAAAAGGACTATCTCGTCCTCGCTATACTGCTGCGCATAACCGCTGACCAGCGTACGAGAGTAATTACCAAGCCCCGTGTAGTTGCGAAAAAGTCGCTTTGCGTCGTATCCTATCTTCATTGTTTTTCGAATTAATCTTGTTCTGAATCTCTCCATCAATCACTCACACCCTACCTACTCCCCGCTCGCCCGCTCGCTACACCTTCACAATCTTGCCCTCTTCGTCATAGAGCCCGTCGGTGACCAGGAGTATCAAATCCACCAACACCCATATCCCAAGTCCACCCAGCGTCACAAGCATCAATACTGCTGTGAGCGTTCGGCCTATATAGAAGCGGTGAATACCGAATGCACCCAAAAAGAAACAGAGCAAGAGAACCACGAGTCCATTTTTGGAACTAAATCTGCTGTCACCGTGGGGAGGGGTGTAGAAAGGTGGGGTACAATCTCTGCCACATCGGTAACAAAATCTATGGTCATCTCTGAGCTGAACTCCGCAATTTGAACAGTATTTCATTTCCGTTTTCTCTATTGGTTCTATCTTCTTGGTTTTCGTGCATTTTCGTGCATGAGTTGCTGGACATTGTATGGTTCAGCATCTCTACTCTCTCTTTTTTTTTATTAGAGGGGGGGAGGGCTACTCCAACGCGCGATTCACCTCCAACAACAACTCATCGAGCTCCTGACCGTCATCCGAATACCTGCGCTTGAGTTTCTCTTCCTCCGACTCGATTGAAATCAACAGTGCCGCAAGAGCAATAAAATCCCGATCCGAACAGTTGTAAATCCCCTGCATCTCCGCTATTTTGTCATTGAGCACTCTTGCAGCACGGCGCAACACACCCTCATCTTTGGGGTCTACATGCACTTTGTAGCTCTTCCCTCCGATTACCACTCTAAAGTATTTCTCTGCCATATCTTTACTCTCTCTCTCTGCTCCAGAGCACATGAGTTCATTGTTCTTGTACTCTATATTTCTATTGCTATATATATTATATAATGATTGTGCCTACTGCCTATTGCTAAGCGCAATGCACTTATCCACCTCTTTTATCAGGCGAGTTATTCGCAGGCGTGCCGCCTTACTCCCCCCTGCCACCTGTGTGAGGCTATTGCCAAGCAACATGGCGTTGTGCATTTCACTCAGCTCCTCGTTTTTTTTCTCCGCTATTTTAGCTCGTGCTTCTGCGGCGGCGAGGTGAGCTGAGAGCTGTTGATTCTGCTTCTTGAGCCGCTCCACTTGCACAAGTAACTTCTTTACGCTGCTCTTTAGTGCCGTGATATTGTCCATAGTGTCGCTCTGTGAGTGTTGGTGTGATTAATAAATTCCAAACCACAAATCTACAAAAATTTTGTCATTCTACAAAGCGTGGTCATCAATTTCACGCTCGGTGCAAGGCCGCTTGGCGAGGCCATAAAATCAGGGGTATGAGCACGTGTTGGAACACCTCCCTTAGGAGTCACTCCCACACGCACAAAGAGCGAGGGGTAGAGATGCGAGAAGCGGGCAAAATCCTCAGTAGTCAGACGCTTGGGGATATCCACGGCGGTGAGTTCGCTGAGTTCCTTTTCTATGATTTGCCTTGCCTGGCACACCAGCGTTGGGTTATTGACCAGTACAGGATAACCTTTCAAAGCTCTCTTTTTCTCGGGCACTTCCACTCCATACTTGTGCATCAAAGAACCAATCTGTGCCAAACACTCTCTGCGCCACTCCTCATCAAAAGTTCTGAGAGTACCCTCCATCATCACCTCGCTGGGGATAACATTAGTAGCTCCTGTGGCCTCAACCTTTCCGATATTCAACACAAAATCACCACCATCAGCAGGGGCTATCCCTCGTAGTTTTGCCAGAAATTCCGAAGCCCTCCACACTGGGTTTTCGTCCTGAGGAACAACTGCGGCGTGGCCTGCAGTTCCTGTAACTCTAAAGTGCAGTTCATTGCTCGATGCCATAAAGCCATTTTCGCACAACCCTACCGTACCAACCTCCAACTCAGGGGCTGTGTGCAGACCCAAGGCCAGCACAATATCAAAATCCGACAGCTCGCCACTCTCCAGCACCATGATTGCACCGCCTGGGGATTGCTCCTCGCCAGGCTGAAAGAGTCCGAGTACAGCCCTATCCTCTGGCGGGTTCTTCGCCAACTCGACAAGGGTCGCAAGCAGAACCGCTGTATGGAAATCATGACCGCAGGCATGCATCACTCCTTTGGTCTGGGATGCGTAGTCCAGTCCACTTGTCTCGGTAATCGGCAGTGCGTCAATATCGGCACGCAACAATACCGTGGGTTTGGACATATCGCCCACGAATGCTAAAATTCCTGTTCCTACAACAACTTTGTGTTCAATGCCGTAGGAGGTGAGCACCGAAGAGATATACTCTGAAGTTTTGTGTTCTTGAAAAGAGAGCTCTGCAAGACGATGCAGATGCTCGAAATGGGTAATTAACTGTTCTTTTTCCATGAATTTTATGTTTATTTTACAAAAGTAAAAAAAAACATAAAGAATCGCTAAAAATAAAACGAAAAAATTGTGGTCGTGCAATACAAAACACTCCCCATGGAGTTAAGCGTCGAGAATGCGAAGCCGATATTATGTTTTTTGCTCGGGGTGACCATTATGTGTTCGAGGGCGAGAATTGCGATGAACAACCCTGCGCCAGTGAAGTATATCCACTCGTTCGCACCCACCATCACAAAGCCCAAAAGCACTATTGCCACGGCACTCAGCACGTGACACCCTGCGCTAATGCGTAGTGCTCCACGAGTGCCAAATCGCGCAGGGATGGAGTGCAATGACTCCGAGACATCGAACTCTTCGTCTTGGAGCGCAAAGATAATATCAAAGCCCGCCACCCAAAACAACACTACCCCACACACCAACATCACTTCCCACGACACCGAACCGCTCACAGCAACATACGCACCAATAGGCGCAAGCCCCAATGCGAGTCCCAACACCAAGTGGGCAAATGACGTGAAACGCTTTGTGTAGCTGTAGCCCAGAATCAGCGCCAAAGCCACGGGAGAGAGAGCAAAGCACAGCACATTGATGGTGAGCGCCGTCACCACAAAAAGCATTGAACAGACTGCCACAAACCACCCCACTGCCCCCGAGGAGAGTTGTCCTGAGGGGATTTCACGCCCCGCGGTTCGTGGGTTTTTGGCATCCCACTCCCTATCTACCAGGCGATTGAACCCCATTGCAGCCGAGCGAGCAAAAATCATTGCAAGCACAATCTGCAAGAGCAGCACCCAGTCGAAACCATAAAAACGTATCGCCATAAAATAACCGAGCATCGCAAAGGGCATTGCAAATATCGTGTGGGAGAATTTTATAAGGCTCAGGAATTTCTGTATCATTGTGCGTGTGTGCGTGTTAGTAATCTTCGCTCTGAGTGTCGTTGCTGTTCGGCAAGGGCAA
This sequence comes from uncultured Rikenellaceae bacterium, assembly GCA_964370175.1. Lineage (GTDB taxonomy): Bacteria > Bacteroidota > Bacteroidia > Bacteroidales > Rikenellaceae > Mucinivorans. The sequence continues at coordinate 7,550 of CAYJIF010000046.1, read as the reverse complement.
AAATACAACAAATGTATGAAAAGCACCAATTTCGATGACGATTTAGCCCAAGATTGCGATTAATTAGTATAAATTATTATATATAATGTTGTGAAGTTGAAATATTTTTTGTAATTTTGTATAATATATAGTACACACTCAAGGGCAAAATAGGCGCTATTGCAGCTGAGATTGTTACACAAAGCTTTAGTACGCCGCATCGACTGTCTTACTGCAATGACGCCTATTTTGCATCACACACACATAACTTAATAACATTCAATTCATTCACAGCGATGGAAATCAACACTCATAACACTAAAACAAGCAACCCCAAATCAACAGAGACGCTCAATTCAATTGAACATTTCGAATTCGCAGTCGGAGAGCTATACCTTTTCCACAAAACCGACTCTCAGTGCCCCGAGCAAGAGTCACTGTGGGCAATCTTCGACAAGCGCGAACAAGGCAAAATCTACCTGGAGTCGTGCAGCAGCGATCTATACCTATTCGAATTCTGGGAGACGCTGCCCGCAGAGTTCAAATTCTTCAGGCTGGCAACTCGCGACGAATTGCGCGACTACACTGCCAATCTGGCAAGCTCGCAAAGTTAATTCAATCTCACGAGCTTGCAGAGTCAGTCCGCTCGGCGGACTTATAGGACATTTAGCACCTGCTCTTTGATCTTCTCGAGCGAATCTTTCATCTCCACCACAAGTCGCTGCATTTGCGCATTGTTGGATTTACTGCCGAGCGTATTGACCTCACGGCCAATTTCCTGCGAAATAAAGGCAAGTTTGCGCCCCACCTCGCTCTGAGCACCTGCTGCCACTTCGCGGAAATAATTTAGGTGCTGCACCAAGCGCACCTTCTCCTCTGTGATATCGAACTTCTCGAGATAATAGATTATCTCCGATTCGAACCTCATCTTATCGACTTCGGCACCAACCTTTGCGAGGTTTTCGAGGATTCGTTCTCTGACCTTCTCGATTCTATCGCCTTCCACTTCCTTGACCTTTTCGAGCAGCGCCTCGATGTTATCGATGTGCGCCAGTATATCCTCGATTAGCACTCCGCCCTCTGTCTCTCTGAACGAGCACAGCGAAATTGCCGCCGCCTCAACCGCACTCAGCAGTGCTGCTCCCTGCTCTTTGTCAAGCTCCTTGACACTATTACCCACCATCACCTCTGGCAGTCGCAGGAGTCCCGCCAAGATAATCTCACCATCGAGCTTCACTCCCATTTTCGTTGCACTATTTTTAATTGCTTTAAAGTAGCCTTGGAGCACCTCCTCGTTGATAGTCACTGCGGTATTAGCAGCCCCTGCCGAGATATAGAGTTCCACCTTGCCTCGCAAAAGCTGCGCACTAAGCACCGCTCTGATTTGCGCTTCGAGCGCCTTGCAGTACGAGGGGGTTTTGATGCTCACGTCAAGGGTTTTGCTGTTGACAGCCTTGATTTCTATTTTATGGTTCACCCCTCCCAGCTCACACTGCGAAGATCCAAACCCAGTCATTGATTTTATCATTTCTGTACTTCTTATGAAATTTTACCGTAAAAAATTCTGGCTCGCTACTAATATCCCTTCTCACGGAAATCCGCATTAGGGATTTTCACTTTGTACTCCGTGTTACCTTTATTGGTGTATTCATACGAACGAATCCATGGATTCAGGAGTCGCAATATTTTATAGTTTGTGCCATGTTTCTTTGCCACTTCCGACCACTTAATTTCACTATCGCTGACAGTAACCACAGTGTAGTTCTCAAAGGGTTTTTGGTAGTCGTCCTCGGTGAGGATAAAGCCATACTTCTCGGGATTGGTGGCAACTAATTTCAGCGCCAAGATTCTGTGCACATATCTCATGGTCTCTTCCGGCAGGAAGAGGTCATAGTAGTTGTCCACGCCCTGAGTCTTTGCACGACGGCTCACTCCCGCAGGTCCGAGGTTATAGCTCGCCGCAGCCATTGTCCAGCTGCCAAATCTGTTGTACGAATTTTTCAGATACTTCGCAGCAGCACGTGTAGCGGTTTCCACCTCATAGCGCATGTCGGTATTATCACCCGTTTCGATTTTATGGTCCTTAGCCGCACTCTTTACAAACTGCCACAACCCTGCCGCTCCTGCACCTGAGCGAGCCTCTGGGTTCAGTCCGCTCTCTGCCATGGCGAGGTATTTAAAATCGTCGGGCACTCCATACTCCTTGAGTATTGGCTCTATGATTGCAAAGTAACGCTTCATTGCTCGAAGCGTACGCAGGGTGCTGGAGTGCATATACATAGTCACGCCAATCTCTCGCTGCAAGGACTCCTTAATGTCGGGATAGTGCAGCGGCACTTCCTCGCCTGCAAAGTCCAACGAGTTGGGCACCTCAGCAAAAAAAACTTTTGCAGGTTCTTTGTCCCCAGGCTCAAGAGTCGAGGGCGAGGAGCTGGGCGAACCCAGACATGAAAACGAGGTTAGCAGCAGTAGTAGTAATGAAAAAGTGTGTCGCATTTTGTTTTGTATTTATTTTTATCGTTTATAATTTATGAATCAAGATATAGGCAATCGTAAAGGCAATAAAGACCATCAGAGCGTAGCGCAACAACCCCTTGGGGATGTACTGCGAATAGTGCGCCGCAAAGTACGTACCAGTTACCGACCCGATGCTATGCACCAAGCCATAGTGCCACATAATATTCTCGGTGAATATGAAAATCACAAAGGAAATAATCGTATAGGGGAGCACCACAAAACCCTTCAGGGCATTTGCCTCCATAAAATCATAGCCCAAGCCCGCAATGAACAACCACAAGAAAATATAGCCAATGCCTATGTGGAACGCTCCGCCATAAAAACCCACGACAAGTAGCAGTGCGTAGTGATACCAGCGAGGCAGGACGTGATGAGCCGCACTCTTGAGCGCCTTTGTGGGATTGAAGATTAGCACCAGCAACATTGCCATTAATATCACCGTGAGCACTATGCCGAAAAAGGTATTGGAGAGCAATCCCACGCAGAAACTGCCGCCAATCGAGCCAATCACAGTGGGAATGCTCAGGCGCAGGCCTATTTTAATATCGAGTTTGCCCTGGCGCATAAACTCGCCTGACATTGCCACGGTTTGGGCTATCACCGAAATTCTGTTCGTTGCATTTGCTGCGGGGAGGTCAACCCCTAACATAGAGTATAGGGTCAGCGTTATTGATGCGCCTGCACCAGCAAAAGTATTTATCACACCCACCACCACTCCTGAGAGCACAAGAAGAACAACAATTTCGAAACTCATCGTTACAACTCAATACTAAATTTATCGGCATCTCTGTGCGCTCCAAAACCATCTCGGAATGCTTGCAAAGTATCCTTAGACAACTCGGCACTGATTACTGCCTCTTGGCTGAGTGGCGCAAGAGCCATCTCCTTGCCCAAGTGGTCGAGGATCACTGTACCTCCGCAATAACCGTTCTTGGGGTCGCTGCCAACTCGGTTCACACCTACGCAATACGCCAAATTCTCGATTGCACGCGCTCTGAGCAGGGTATCCCATGCATAGGAGCGAGCCTCAGGCCACGAGGCTATGTAGATGAGCACATCATACCCATTATCAACATTGCGGGAGTATACCCCAAAACGCAGGTCATAACAGATGAGCGGGCATATCCTAAACCCTTTATACTCAACAATGAGCTTATGTGCACCACCTTGGTAGTGCTCATGCTCGCCTCCGAATCTGAAAAGATGCCGCTTATCATAGTGGTGCACCACACCCGAAGGTTCCATGAAAAACAAGCGATTGTAGTACCCCTGGCCATCCTTCACCGCAGCAGAGAAAACCAAAGCCTGACCACGCTCTGTGGCGAGGGTCTGCATGGCCGCAATTTCCGAGCCGTCTGGGTCCAGAGCAATCTTCTCGGGGGACATCGAAAAGCCAGTGAGGCACATCTCGGGAAGAACCACCACATCAGCCTCAATACCAGAGAGTTTCTGGCCTATGTATTGCAGGTTTTCGTCCACCGACTCCCACAGCACATCCATCTGAAGAGCCGCAATAGTTATCGTTTTTGGGTCTGTCATTGCAGTATCGCCGCCGTTGATTTTAAAAATAAGAGAGTTATAAGACACAAAAGTAGAAAAAAAACTCTAACTTTGCCACAATTTTAATGCTTAATTATTATGAACATAGGAGATTTCAACACCCTGACTATCGCACGTCAGACCGCCCAAGGGCTATATTTGATAGATGAGAAGGGGGACGAAGTACTGCTCCCCAATCGGTATATTCCCGAGGAACAAAACGAAGGGTGGGCAATTGGCGAAAGCCAAGAAGTCTTCGTCTACACCGACTCTGAAGATAGGCTCGTTGCCACGACCGAAATCCCTAAGCTAAGAGTAGGCGAGGTGGGATACCTCAGCGTGGTGGCCGCTGGCAAGATTGGCGCCTTTGTGGACTGGGGACTGCCAAAAGATTTGCTGATTCCACACGCCAATCAAATCTTCCCGCTCAAGGTGGGCGACAAAGTGCTTGTGCGTGCGTACTTGGACAACATCACGGGCAGAGTCGTTGGAACGGTGAAACTCGCCAAATTCTACAACAATGACGAAATTGCTGTGACAGTGGGCGAAGAAGTTGAAGTCGTTGTGGCTCAACGCCGTGACATGGGCTTCAGAGTAATCGTGAATAACGCAAACTGGGGGATGCTCTACTTTGGCGAGATTTTTACCGATGTGCGCCTGGGACAAAAACTCAAAGCATGGGTGCGCAAAATCACCGACGATAAACGTATCGACTTGAGCCTCCAGCAACGTGGCTTCGACCAAGTGAAAGTTGCCAGCGATGCAATCTTGGCGTTGCTCAACGAGAACGAAGGCGTGATAAATGTAGGGGATAAGAGCGAATCGGCTCAAATTCAGGCGCTGTGCGGTGTGAGCAAAAAAGTATTTAAACGTGCTGTGGGATATTTGCTCAGCACCGGCAAGGTAGAAGTGGAAGAACATCGCGTAAAGCTCAAGGTGTGAGATTTTTAAAGAACATATCATTATTATTTTTCGTCTGTTTTTTTTACGGTGTTGCAGATGCAGCAACACCACTGGTGGTGGATACCCTGCCTCAAGATGCCGTGAAAGTCGAACGCGTGGAGGTACAAGCCCGCCGCAAAAACTACAGTAAGAAAAACCCCGCCGTGGAACTGCTCGAAAACATACGAGCTAAGAGCCGCACTCAACAACCGCTCAAACACCACGACTATATAAAATTCCAGCGCTACGAAAAAATTGTAATCTCGATAAATGACTTTCAGACCATTGACAGCACTCACAAGCTCAGTTTTCTGAACAGCCACGCCATGCCCAATCCCTTTTCGGGTCGGATAATACTCCCCATCTCGCTGCACGAACGCATCTTTGAATCGCAACGCTGGAGCAATGGCGCTCACAGCGACACTCTACTACACCACAGCAATAGCGGTGTGGACGATCGCTTCTCGACAGGTACAGTGCTCGCATTTGTGGCCGATGCACTACCCGAAGTGGACATCTACAAGGAGAACATCTACCTGGCGGCACGTCAGTTTGTTTCGCCACTGGCCGCTAATGCTAAGGATTTTTATAAATATTTCCTCGCCCCCGACACGCTCATTCAAAATGGAGCGCCACATGTCGAACTCAGCTTCTATCCCTTCTCCGATCACTCTCTCTCTCTGCGAGGCACAATGGTTGTGAACGTGGACCCCAACTCACCGCACACTCCCTATGTAGTCTCCTCCGATATTAGCATACCGAATAAAACCGACCTGAATTTTCTGAGCGACCTCTACTTGCGACAAAATTTCGAGATGGATAGCTCTGGAATTATCGCACTGAGCAGCGATGAGGTGAGCTTCGATGCCTCGCCCGTCAAGGAAATCCCAATGCTCAATGTCAGGCGCACAAACAGATACTCCGAGTATCAAAACACTGCCAAACACTCGAACAGTTATCAACCGCTCGACACCATAGGCTCCACACCGATAGCCATAGCTCTCGATAACTACAAACCCGTCGAACAAGAGTTGATGACCAGTCGAGTGATTCAAGAGTTGCGCCGCCAGCCATTGTGGCTCGTCACCGAAGAGCTGATGTGGCTGCTGGCAGAGGGCTACTTCGAAACAAGTCAACCCAAAAGCTACTTCGATATTGGCCCAGTGCTCGACTTTGCCACTGGCAACTCGCTCGAGGGCACAAGACTCAGCTTCGGAGGGATGACCACCCCTAATATATCCGAACATATCTTCTTTGACGGACTTATCGCCTATGGCTTCGACGACCAAAAAATAAAGGGAAGAGGGTCGCTGGAATGGAGCTTCACTCCAAAAAAAGATCACTATAAACAATACCCCCGACACTCTATTAGCGCAATGGCCAGCTATGATGTCCACAGTTTTAGCGATGGGTTCGACACTGGCGGTAGTTCTGGCGATGTATTCTCGTGGGCAAAGAGATACTCCTATGACGACCTGACCTACATGCGCCTCTACTCGTTGGAATACACCAAAGAGTGGATGAATGATATGTCGCTCCAACTCTACGGACGCAAATACTCTATCTACGAGACCGAGCTCTTTAGCTTTGCACCAACGGCAGGAGTGCTACCCCACTATGATATGAGCGAAGTGGAGCTGCGATACACCTTTGCTCCTGGACAAAGACTATACGAAACAAGAAGGCGGAGACGAGATATCAACAAGTATATTGCTCGCATCGAACTCTCGCACACCACCGCATTCAAAGATCTGTTGGGTGGGGCGTACTCCCGGAACACCACGAAAATCAATGCAACTGGACGTGTCAGCCTACAACCTTTTGGATACATTGACCTGCTTGGCGAGGTCGGTGCAGAGTGGAACCAGGTGCCATATATGCTACTGCCGCATCCTAAAACAAATACAAGTTATATTATGGGGACTACATCACAATTCTCGCTGATGCGCCCTCAAGAATATCTCTACGACCGTTACGTCTATTTCGGAGCAAATTACCACCTCGATGGGCTGTTGATGAGTCGTATTCCGCTCATCAAACATCTGAACCTCAGGGAGATGGTAACGTTCAGAGGGATTTATGGTTCGCTGAGCGACAGTAATAATCCCGCTTACAACTCGGAGCTGATTCCGCTGGCAAAGGGCAGCTCGCCTATCGGCTTGGAACCATATATTGAGATGGGGGTGGGCATCGATAATATATTTACTTTTCTGTCAGTGCAGTACGTTTGGAGAATGACTTATTTGGAGGATCCTGGCATTGAGCATGGGGCGTTGTTATTTGATTTCAGCTTGAAATTTTAGTTTGGTGGTTTCCGCTATATTGTTTTCAATTTTCACAATCGCGCGGTGGCGGCGGCGGGTGGCGGGTGGCGGGTGCCCCCGCGGGGCATTTGTTTTGGTTGCTCTAATGGTGCAAAAATGTGGTGAAGCTCCAATCGGTGTGCCCGCAGACACCGCCCGCGCGGCGGCGGGTGCCCCCGCTGGGCAATTGTTTTGGTTGCTCTGCTTGTGTGAAAAATGTAGCGAAACTCCAAACGGTGTGCCCGCAGGCACCGCCCGCGCGGCGTAAGC
>CAYJIF010000045.1:0-14068 GCA_964370175.1 uncultured Rikenellaceae bacterium | reverse complement strand
CGCGCGGGCGGTGCCTGCGGGCACACCGAATTGTTTTGTTGTACTAATTTTCAGAGCAACCAAAACAATTGCCCCGCGGGGGCACACACCCACACAAAACAAAAAAGAGGACAACACACCACTCGTGACATCCCCTTTACTATTACTGCACCCCAACAGAGTGCCTAATTACTACGTTGCGCACCCTCCCCGCCATATTACACTCAGCGAGGAGAACACCCACAATCAACTACATCCCCCCCTCAATATTCCACATAAAAGCACGAGTTCCCTGCTCTTCTGTCTGCTCATTGAGTTTGCGTAGCTTTTCAAGCAAGCGTTCCGCACTCTCGCTCTCAGTGATTACCATCGTAGCTGTATTTTTAGCAGGCCAGGTGTGGTTACCGTAATGCGGTTCGCCTTTGACACTCCCACGTCCAGTGACTGTTTCCCACTGTGTAAACCCACGCAGAGAGAGTTTATCGAGAATGTCCATTATAACATCGCTTAGCGCTTGGTTATATATTATCATTACTGCTTTCATTGTCATATTATTTTTATTGATTATTACGCATGTGTATTTTTAGAGTTATTGCTCTCTGCGCCACAAGCGGTGCATTAGTCGCTAAAAGCGCGTTCATTTTTGCGTCGTTTTTTTTTGAGTCCTCTCACGCCAAATATTGTATAAACCACTGGTATAACGTACAGCGTAAGGATTGTCGAGAATGCGAGTCCTCCGATTACAGCGATACCCATTGGTTGCCACAGTTCAGAGCCTTCACCCACGCCCATTGCCAGGGGTAGCATACCGAGAATTGTGGTGAGTGTGGTCATGAGTACTGGTCTGAGGCGTGATTTTCCTGCACTAACCACAGCGTGCGATAGTCCCACACCACGTTCTCTGAGCAGGTTGATAAAGTCCACCATCACGATACCATTCTTCACCACAATCCCCACGAGCATGATTGCTCCGATGAGTGCGATTACGGAGAGTGCCGTATCTGTGAGCCATAGCGCCAGGAAGACTCCCGTAAAGGCGAAAGGCAGTGAAAAGAGGATGATGAATGGCATTGAGAACGATTCGAACTGTGTTGCCATAACGATGTACACCAGCACGACGATTAGCAATAGCAGGGTAACCATATCGCCGAAGGATTCCTGTTGATCTTCGTATGCACCGCCGAGTTCAATGTACACATCTTCGGGGATTTCCACCTCTGCGAGTTTTTGGTTGATGCCTGCAATAACCTCACTCATGGCGGCTCCCGAGAGTGAGACATTGACGCTGACCATACGTTCACGATTTTCACGTTCGATAGTAGGTGGTGCGTATTCTTCGTAGACGGTACCCAGGTCACTAATACGCAGTCCTTTGCCAGCTTTGTTGTAGACGATGATGTTCTTCACCTCTTCGATACTGGTGCGGAAGGGTTCTGCATAGCGCACATAGATGTCGTATTCATCTCCATCCTCACGGAACTGCGATGCGAGTAGTCCATTGATTCTATTTCTCACGGCAAGCGACACCTCACCGGTATTGAAGCCGTAGTATCCGAGCTTTTCTCTATCGAAGTCGATTCGATATTCTCTACGCAAGTCATCGCGCGAGAGCTGCACGTCCACAGCACCAGGCACTGTTGCTATGAGGTCTCTAATTTTATTTGCGATGCTGTCGGTAGCAATCATATCGTGTCCGAAGATTTTGACTTGGATATCCGATGCTGCTCCGCCAGGCCCTTGTCCACCAGTGGTCACCGAGAAGTCTACCACTTCGGGCAGGGCGGCAAAATCGGCACGGAGCGAGTCGCCTATCTCAAAAATAGTGCGTTCACGATGGTCGCCTGTAGGCACGCGTAGTGTATAGTTGATGATGTGCGTACCTGTGTTGTTCTGCATTGCCGAGAAGGAGTCCGAACCATCAGATGCTCCGGTGCTGGTCGAAACGATTTCCACCTCTGGATACTTAGCCGCGATTGTAGAATCGAGCGTGCGAGCAATCCCCATAGAGTATTCCACGCGAGCTCCAATGTCGAGTTTTACAGTGGCGTCTATACGTCCGTCATCGGTCTTGGGGAAAAACTCCGAGGGAACATCTCTAAAGAGGTAGAAACTACCCATAAAGACTCCACCAGCGAGCAGTAGCACGAGCCAGCGGTGGCCAACCACCCATGCCAGCGTGTTGCCGTAGCCGTTATCGAGGCGGTCGAGGAATTTTTCGATAGGTCTGAAGATTACACCAACGCCGCTGTAGGTTTTAGTTTTTTGGAATTTCAGCAGCAGTGAGCTGAGCATTGGGGTGAGTGTGATTGCCGCAACGGTAGAAACCACGGTCACAAGCGTTACAATCCAACCCAGCGACTGGAACATAATACCTGCCATACCTCCGAGCATTGTCAGAGGCAGGAATACTGCCACCACCACAAGCGTTGTGGCGATTACAGCCAACCACACCTCGTTGGTAGCGTAGATGGCGGCTTCTCGGGGCGAGCTGCCTCGTTCAATATGCTTGGTGATGTTTTCGAGCACCACAATGGCGTCATCCACAACCATACCAATGGCGATGGAGAGTGATGAGAGGGAGATGATATTTAGTGATCCTCCCGAGATGTTGAGGTATATGAACGAAACGATGAGCGAGACGGGGATTGTCAGCACAATAATAAAGGTTGCTCGCCACCTTCCCAAGAAGAATAGCACGACAATTACGACGAACAAAAATGCAAAGAGGATGGTCTCGGCGAGCGAGTTGATACTATCTTGGATTGATTCAGAGAAGTCGATAATCGTACCGATAGTGATGTCGGGAGGGAGGCTTGCCTGAATTCCAGGTAGTGCCTCACGCACTTTTTGTGCAATATCTACTGTGTTTGCACCCGACTGCTTCTGGATAACGATACGTACGCCAAGTTCTCCATTGACACGTTCATCAACGGAAGTTTTCTTGAGCGTGTCTTTGATTTGCGCAATATCGGAGAGAAAAACCTGCTTGCCATCATGGTTCGCCACCACAATGCGATGCATGTCACGAGCCGTTTCGAATTCACCCTCTGCGCGGATGTTGATAGTCTGGCTACCCACGTCGATACTACCTGCTGGGGTATCCAGGTTCTCGGTGGCGATAATCTGTCCGAGCTGCTCTACGGAGAGGTTGTAGCCCTCCATCTTGCGAGGGTCTACATTGACCTGTATCTCGCGTTCGTTAGCGCCCGCCATGCTCACTGCCCCAATACCGTTGATGCGGTTCAGTGGGTTCACGAGCCTGTCGTCGAGAATCTTGTAAAGCGCCTCGTAGGATGTTGTAGCCGTGGCGTAGAGCACCATGATTGGCATCATCGAGGAGGAAAATCTGAAGATGGTCGGTGTTTCGGCATCTTCGGGGAGCAGGGACTCTACCCTGCCTATTGCGTCTCGAATATCGTTCGAGGCAACATCGAGGTCCGTCCCCCAATCAAACTCCAGCGTCACCACCGAAATATTGTCCGAAGAGCGAGAGGTCATATCCTTGAGATCGTCAACCGTATTGAGGTTGTCTTCAAGAATGCGGGTGACATTGGTTTCAATATCTTCGGCATTCGCCCCTACATAGGAGGTGAAGACCGTAATTGCGGGCATATCCATCTCGGGATACATATCCACCGAGAGGCTTCGCACCGAGTAGATGCCGAATACTATCACACCGATAAAAATCAGTATGGTAGATATCGGTTTTCTAACGGAAGTTTCGTATATTTTCATATCTCTGTTAATGAATGTTCAACTATTCTGTTTCGTTTATTTTACAATCTCTACTTTATCACCAGAGATAAGTTTTTGCATACCTGCTACAACCACCATCTCGTTGTCGTTCACGCCGCTGATGATTTCGTATTTGCTATCCACCACGCGTCCAATTTCCACTCTGCGGCGCTCGACAACCGAGTCCGTAGGGTTTACCACAAAGACGTAGCGCTCCGACGAGCCTTGCTGCTTGAGCACCGAGATGTCGGGGACGAGCACGTGGCGTGCTGTTCCGAAGTTCATCACCACTTCGCACATCATGCCTGGGCGCAGTTTGTTCGAGGGGTTATTAACCGTAATCTCCACCATAAATGTTCTTGTTGCTGGGTCGAGCGCAGGGTAGATGAGTGAGATTCGCCCCTCGAAAGTCTCTTCGGGGTAGATTTCCAAATCCACGCCCACTTTCATTCCCTCTTTCACTTGGGGGAAGTACTTCTCGGGCACGCTTATCATCACCTTCAGGCGGCTGATGTCCATCACCGTAAGAATCCCACCGCCAGTAGGCATGAACATGTCGCCAGCATCGAAATTGCGTGCTGTCACAACACCACTCACGGGGCTGCGCAGTTCTGCATTTTCTTTTAAGTTTTCGACAGCGTGGCGTGATACATCAAGCTGAGTCTTTTGTCCATCGAGCTGCTGCTTGCTGATGCCGCCAGCCTTGTATAGGTTCTCCATTCGTTCGTAGTCTGCCTCCAAGTTCGCAAGCTGTACGTTTGCCTGGTTGTATTGGTTCTGGTCCATCAACACAAGCAATTGCCCTTTCTTCACAACATCGCCCACCTCAACGTGTATCTTCTCAATGCGCAATCCAAGCGACGAGGAGATATTGTTCTCCACAAATGGGTCGATAGTGCCTGTAAACTCAGCAAGCTGCGACACGTCGCTCTCCGACACTGTGTTCACTTTCACTTGGATGCGTTTTGCTTCAACCACTTGTTCTTTGGGTTCTTGCGAATCACCACAAGAAACGAGCAATAGGCTCCCTGTTGCTATTGCAGCTACAACATTAATAATCTTTTTCATCAGCTTTGTCTATTATTTGTTTTTTATATGTTTTTTTTACTTTAGTTCGGTTTAGTATTGCATGTGGGGTTTAGTACTCTGCGCCCACTACTTTGTCATACTCGGCCATAGCTGTCATGTAGTCGTATATCGACTGGCGATAGTTCATATCCGCTTGGATTAGCTGCACCTGCGCTGAGTTGAGCTCAACGATAGTACCCATCTCCATTTCGTAGCGCACGAGCGATATTTCATAACCCTTCTGGGCTTGTTCTTTGGCGGTGATGTTTGCGCTCATTTGGCTGCGGGCGCTCTCAATGTTAGTAATCACACCTTCGAGTTCAGCTTGCAGGCCTTGTTCGCGGTAATCTTTCTGGAGTTTGAGCTGACTCTGCTGGTTGAGGATTTGGCGTTCTTTGTTGATGTTGCTCATGCCGCTGAAGATAGGCACGTTTACTTGCAACCCCACAGATGCGGTTGCGGCCCAGTCGTAGCTGCCAATATCAAGGGTGTTGTTCTGCGATAGCGCCTGGAACTGGCCAAATGCCGAGATGGTTGGCGTGCGAGCGGCTTTTTGCATGTCGAGTTGAGTGTCGAGCATCTTGTCCTGAATATTCAAGAGGTTCAGCTCGGAGTTAGTGCTTAGGTCGAGGTTATATTCCTTTTTTACTGCGATTTGCTCTGCGAAGTCTTCAAGATTTTCGTCCAGCATCACAGGAATATCAAGGGGCAGACCCAGCAGCATGTTTAGCAGCAATTGTGCGTTGTGCAGTGCGCTCTGTGCCTGATAGAGCGAGGGGGTGAGGTTGCTGAGTTGCACCTCCGAGGTGATGAGGTCGTATTCCGAGACTGTGCCCTCTTCAAAGGCATTGCGACTATCATCCACCACGTCCTGAGCCAGACTGATGTTCTGCTCTATGAGTTCCAGCGAGCTCTTGGCAAGGAGCACCCCGTAGTAGCTCTTTTTGACTTGTGCGGAGAGTTCGATTTTCGAAGAGCGAGCTTTTTCCACTGCCTCTTCCATCTGTTGTTGGTTGAGTGTGAGATTGGCGTAGAGCGCGGGAGCGAATACAGGAATGCCGAGCGTAAGGCCGCCATTGAAACTATGGTCATAGCCCACCTTTATCATCCCTCCTTCGCCAAAAGGCCCGCCAGCTGGAATAAACATCACGGGGCTCAGCACATTGTATGTGTAGTTTCCCGTAGCGCTAAGGTTTGGGAGTAGCTTGCCGACAGTTTCTTTGCGCACGTAGTCTTGTCGAGCAATCTCGGTGTCTGCAATTCTGATTGTGGGGTTGTCTTGCAGCGCAATCTCCACTGCCGTTGAGAGGTCTAAAATAATCGTGTCCCTCTGCTGACCACTTTGCTCTTGCGCAGTGGCACTGAGCGTCACAAAGAAGATTAAAAATCCAAAAAATAATTTTTTCATTGTTTCTTATTCTATTCTGTATTAGGTGTTATTTATATGCTCTATTTGAGTAGTTTTTCTGAATCGCGGTGTCGATTTTTTCGATTCCTCTTTGAGTAGCAATTGCACGATGGCTATAGATTATTGCAATTCCAATAGCATTTGCCATAGAAGTGTCTGCAATTTCCTCCACGCGTTCGTTGTTGTGCAACAGGGCATTGACTGTTTCAAAGAGCATAAAAGCAACAAGACGTGCGTTAGTGCCCTCGCAAAACAGTCCTTGCTCAATCCCTCGGTTGATGCTCTCCACCGCTTCTTTGTACGACTCTTCGATGTTTTTGAGGTAGTATGTGGTGTAAATATCTGGGTAGTGACGCTTAACTTCACGAGCAATTTTGCCGTGTTTGGCAAAGGTTAGCTCTTTGTTTTTGAGCGAAGCAAAGAGTTCGTCAATGACATCTTCACAGCCCTCCACAGACTTTTCATGTTCACTCCTAATTGCTCGAATACGTTCCACCACTACTGCTCGAACAAGACTCTGCTTGTCGCCAAAGTTTTCGTAGATGGTTCGCTTCGATACACCAAGATGACGAGCAACATCGTCCATCGTCGTGCTCTTCACTCCTTGAGAGCTCATAAGCTCAATAGAGCCTTGTACTATACGTTCTTTTGCGTCCATTTTTACGTTATTATTCCAAAAAGAAGTGCAAAACTAAGGCAAAAAACTTTAAAAACCAAAAAAGTTTTCGAATTTTTGAAAGTTTTTTGCGTTTTCGTTACAATTTCTTTAAAATAGTGGCGTGTGTATTGCTCCTTCAACTCTTTTTTATTAATTTTGCTCGCATTATGGAACAATACTACAACAGAGAGCTCAGCTGGTTGCAATTCAACAACCGAGTTATGCAGGAAGCGCGTGACAAGAGCGTGCCGCTGCTCCAACGCCTCAGATTCTTGGGCATTTACTCCAACAACCAAGACGAATTTACAAAAGTGCGTGTGGCAAACATCATCCGCTACGCATCGCTTAGCGAAAAACACCAACCCAAACTCACGGGAGACCTATCCCCTCAGCACTTGCTCTCGCTGCTCAACGACAATATGAGTAGCTCGCAGGAGCTGTTTCGCAACACCTACGAAGAGATTCTCGATGAGCTCGAAAGCCATGGTATTTACATGGTGGACACCGAGTCTTTGACCCCTGAACAGAGAGAGTTTTGTCGTGAATACTTCTTTTCGGTGGTGAGCGTGAGGCTCGTGCCCATTCTGCTGCGCAAAAGGGTCACGGCACCCTTTCTGCCCGACGGTAAAGCCTATCTGGCAGTGAGAATGAAGGGAGCCAAGAGTTCTCGTCACGCCGTGGTGCAAATCCCCGTGAGCAAAGCGTGCCCACGATTTGTGGTACTGCCCACCTCGCAAGAATCACACAACTCGGGGCGTGTGGATATTATCTTTTTGGACGATATTATTCGCCTCTTTTTGGACGATATATTCTTCATGTTCTCGTACCACAGTATCAGCGCTCATGCCTTTAAGATAGTGCGCGATGGTTGGATGGCTCTTGACGACGACAGCACAAAAAGTCTGACTCAGAAGATGGCATCGCAAATCGAAGAACGTGAGAAAGGACAGCCCGTCCGACTTGTCTTTGACAGAGCTATGCCCACCGAAACTCTGACAATTCTTGCTAAAAAACTGGGGTTTCGCACCACCGAACAGCTCGAAGCAGGTGGGAAATACCACATGATGCGCGACTTGATGAAGTTTCCACGAGTGCGTCCCGATCTGGAGAACAAAAACCCCAAGCCGATGTCTCACCCGCTCATCGACCCCTCGAAGAGCGTGCTCAAGGTAATCAAAAAGACTGATATTTTGCTGTGCTACCCCTACCACTCATTCATGCACTTTATCGACATGTTGCGCGAGGCGGCAGTAGATCCCATGGTGGAGTCCATCTACATTACGCTCTATCGAGTTGCCGACCACTCCAAGGTAATTGGAGCGTTGCTGAGCGCAGTGAAAAACGGAAAGAAGGTGACCGCTATGGTCGAGCTCAAGGCTCGCTTCGACGAGGAGCACAATATTGACAATTCGAGCTTGTTGCAGGCAGGCGGGGTGAAAGTTATCCACAGCGTGGATGTGATGAAGGTACACAGCAAACTCGCGCTCATCGAGCGCAAAGAGGGGCTGGAAAAGAGCAAAGGTTATGTGTATGTTGGCACTGGTAATTTCAACGAAGATACGGCATCGATATACAGTGATTTTGGGTTGCTGACCTCCAATGACGAGATTGCAAACGATGCACGCAAGGTCTTCGATTTCCTCCAAAACACGCACAAACGCTACGATTTCGACAGGCTCATTGTGGCTCCTTACCACATGCGCGAGCACTTTGTGAAGCTGCTGGAGCAAGAAATTCGCGCCGCAAAAGCAGGCAAACCAGCCTATTTCTGGGGGAAATTCAACGCTTTGACCGACCTCAAACTCATCAAGACTTTCTACAAGGCATCGGCCGCTGGTGTGAAAATCAGGCTCATTGTCCGAGGAGCTTGTTGTCTGGAGGCGGGAGTCGAGGGGCTCAGCGAAAACATTGAGATACACAGCATCGTGGACAAATACCTGGAGCACGCTCGCATGGTGATTGTCGGCGGCGGTGGCGAAGAGGGCGACGAGAAGAGCTATATCTTTAGCGCCGACATCATGACACGGAACCTCAGCAGGCGTGTGGAAGTGGGTGTGGATATTGGATGCGAGAAGATTCACAGAACACTCAGAGACTACTTCGAGATACAGTGGAGCGACAACACCAAAGCACGACTCATAACCCCACCGTACTCGAACTCCTACATCTTGCCCGAAGATGGCCAGATGCACTGTCGCAGTCAAGAAAAACTCTACGATTACCTTGAAAGCAAAACCAAAACAAATGGATAGAAAAACCTATGGAGCCATTGATATAGGCTCAAACGCCATCCGCCTACTCATTGAATATGTGGAGGTGCAGGGCAAGAAGAAAGACTATAAAAAAGCTGCTTTTGTGCGCGTGCCAATACGTCTGGGTGAGGATGTTTTCAACATTGGCGAGGTGGGGCCAGAGAAAAAAGAGAAGCTTGGCGATGCGTTGTGTGCCTTTGCAGGCATGCTCAAAACATTCAATACGGTGAGCTACCGTGCCTGTGCCACAAGTGCAATGAGAGAGGCTCGAAATGGAGAAGAAGTCATAGAATACATCAGAGAGAGGAGCGGCATCCATATCGATATAATCTCGGGCGATCAAGAAGCCGACACGATCTTTGCGGCGAGCGATAACGCTGGTTTTTTGGAAAATAACGAGAACTACCTCTTTGTGGACGTGGGTGGGGGTAGCACCGAACTGACGCTGTGGAGTGGAGGCAAGAAGATTACTCGTGCCTCATTCCCCATTGGCACGGTGCGGATGATTAGCGATGGGGTGAGCAAGGAGTCTTTCGACAGCTTCAAAAAATGGCTCGAAAAAGAAGCGCTGCCTCACAAACCAACTGCTATAGTTGGTTCGGGCGGGAACATCAACAGAATCAACAAGCTTCTGGGCAAAAAGGAAAAAGAGACGATGAGCTACGTGGAGATGAAAATCCTGTACGAACACCTAAAGAGCATGAGCTACGAGCAGCGCATTAGCAATCTTGGGCTTAATTCCTATCGTGCAGACGTTATTATGCCTGCGCTCAAAATCTTTATCACCGCATGCAAGTGCTGCCGAATTAGTCGTGTCTTGGCTCCCAAAATCGGCTTGGTGGATGGCATCATCCACGAACTGAGCGACAGCAATATTAAATAGAACGGGAGGTTAAGTCGAGCTTAGTCCTGCTTTTATTTTAGCCGCAAACAACGTGAATTTCACAATAATTTGCTATTTTTGCACTGTTTTGCCACAGTGCCGCTGTGGTGTGGCATCAAATTGACACGAAATATAACTTTCATTCTACATAATTTTACTCAAACCTATGACAAAACTACAACAAACAATGGCAAGCAGTCCTTTGGCACGCTGGGGTGTGCTGGTGCTTGTCTCTTTGACAATGATGTTCGGTTACTTTTTGACCGACGCTCTTGGGCCGCTAAAGTCGCTGCTGGAAGAAAACATGTCGTGGAGTTCCACTGACTTCGGTTTCTTCAATAGCGGATATGGATGGCTCAATGTTTTCCTCTTTATGATGATTATCGGAGGGATTATCCTCGACAAGTGGGGGCCGCGTTTCACGGGACTGCTCTCAATCTTTGTGATGGTCATAGGTGCGTCGATAAAGTATTACGCCATTGAGTATCTGGCACATACCGACGACATGATATTTGGTGTGAAGGATGATGTGATGATGGCGGCACTGGGCTATGCTATATTTGCATTCGGCTACGAGACCGTCAATATCACCGCCACCAAACTCATCGTCAAGTGGTTCACAGGGCGTGAGATGGCTCTTGCGCTGGGCATGAACGTTGCCTTTGCACGTCTGGGGACGATGCTGGCAATGGGTGGGCCGCTACGTATTTTCGAGTGGACAGAGTCGCTCTCGGCACCAATTCTCTTCGGTCTTGCCATGCTGGCACTGGGGCTGGTAACCTTCTTCATTGTGATGCTGCTGGACAAAAAGCTCGACAAACAAATTGCCCTGCAATCGCCCGCGAGTGATGACGAGAAATTCCGCATCAGCGACATTGTATCCATAATCAAAATGCGTGGATTCTGGTACATCGCCATACTGTGCTTGGTGTTCTACATAGCGGTGATGACCTTCCAGAAATTCGGGGTGCAATTCATCGGAATGAAATACGGACTTAGCGAAATAAACGCTGGCGATTTGATGATGGTTCTGCCTGTCGGGGCACTTTTCCTCACTCCGCTCTTCGGAGGCCTCTACGACAAAGTCGGACGAGGGGCAACGATGATGATGCTTGGTTGTGTGATGATAATCTTGGTCTACGGACTCTTTGCCATACCAACTCTCACAAGCATTTGGGCGCTTATCGCTATTGTCGTTCTGTTGGGTATTTCCTTCTCGCTGGTTCCCTCGGCAATGTGGCCGTCGGTGGCGAAAATCATCGACCAAAGGAAACTCGGTACTGCCTATGCCCTGATATTCTGGGTGCAGAACATCGGACTCGCAAATGCTCCGCTGCTCTTTGGCTACGTGCTCGATAAATACTGCGTGGTGAGCGCCCCTGGCGAACCAATCCACTACGATTACACCCTGCCAATGCTGATGTTTATGTGCTTTGGCGCGCTGGCTCTATTGATATCCATTGCCCTGAAAGCCGAGAACCGCAAGAAAGGTTACGGACTCGAAGAGGCAAATATCAAGAAATAAATTCGAGGTTTTTGCGTTTTTTTAGTAACTTTGTGGTTGACCTCAGCTCGGCAATAGTGCTGAGCTTAACCACAAAACCCCGTTGTAAAACCACAAAAAACACACATAAAGAAGACACACACTAAGATGAAAAAATTATTGTTCACACTCTTTGCCGCAGCAATGGTTTGCAGCGGCGCAAATGCACAGATTTCGGCATTTCCCATCAAAACTACTTGGGGCGTTGAGGGCTACACCCTCCCACGCACAGTTGTGGTGGTGAGCGTCACCCAACAACGTGAAGTAATTATTCGTGGCCCCTATGCCCGCTATGCAGCCGAGTACTTGGGCGTGACAGGCGCGCCTATGAGCGATAGACAAACATACACAATCTTAGGCGCATCGCTGAGCTGGAGTGCAGAACCCGACCCCGTTCAAGTCTATGCCCTGGACGAAAAGAAAAGAAGCGAGGTGAAAGTCTTCAACTGGCTATCCGCCAACGAAGAACTCTCGCAAACCGAACAACTCGAGGATGTGGACTTCCTGGACGCTAAGTTCGGAGGGCGCACACCATTTAAAGATATGGGGACAAGCACCGTGGTGGAAAACTCCATGGGGCAGAGCGTCTTTAACTCCTCGGCAGTGGAAAAAAGCGAGCAACAAATGGCAGCTGATGCCGCCGCTACTATTTTCAAACTGCGCAAACGCCGCGTGGAACTCATCACAGCAGAATTGGGCGAAAATGTCTTTGGCGCAGGGCTCGAAGCCGCACTCAAAGAAATAGCTCGCCTCGAAGAAGAATACGTGTCGCTCTTCTTGGGCAAACGCATGGTGCAAAAAAATGAGGTGAAATTCTTGGTAATCCCAACCGCCGAGGATGAACGTACAGTAGCCTTCCGCTTTACACCCGAAGGAGGCGTGGTGAGCGCAAGCGACCTCACAGCAACGCCCATTAGCCTCGAATTCAAGAACATAGACAAGGCCACTCCACAACAAAGCAAAGAGGTTAGAGGTGGCGTGGTATACAGAATTCCACAGCTGTGCGAAGTGACTCTCAACGATGGCACTCGCACCCTCACCCAAAGCAATATCCCAATTTTCCAAAAGGGACTGCTGCACACAGCACCAATGCTCTAACATCACGGCACACAACTAAAACAGATTTGCGATTGGCACCCTTTTAAAAGGAAATAATGGGAGGAAAACTAAGCTCTAAAATAAAACTCACGAGCATCACCGCACTACTGTGCGCGGTGCTGCTCGCGGCGTGCTCGGAGGTCAAGACCATACCCGATGATAAACTCAAAGAAGTGCTCACCGCTACTATCCTCCGCCAAGCACTCATCGATAGCCAAAACGTGGGGTACAAAAGTATACAAACGGGCATAGACTCCATCGACTACCATTCCGATGTGCTCGCAGAGTTCGGCTATACGCTCGAAGACCTAACCTATACCTTCACGCAACTCTCCCAACGCAAAAGCAACCCGCTGGATGACATCCTGCAAGAAGTTGTTACGGAGATTGATGCGCTTGCGAAACTTGCCGAGAAAAAATACCACGCGTTTAAGAGGTTCGACACCCTCGCACTCGAATACGCCAAAGATACACTCTTTGTCTACGACTCGCTGCACTATGCCGATGAATTCGATACACTGAAAATAGCGCTGGTAAAACCCCTGAAAAATGGTGTCTACACAATCAATATCACGCACAAAGTCAGCACCCTGCCACTGATGCCGCAACAACTCCTCAGAATATATTTCTCGGACACCACAACCAATAAACGAGGCACTGCGAGCTCGCTCTGGCTCTCTAAGAGCGATACGCTCAAGGTAAACCACATCAATATCGAATTAAAGGATAAAGTAAAGCGTGATTCTCTGGTCTTCTACGTTGAGACTCGCGATGATGAGCGCAATAAAGAAGCACGACGTAAACTCGGACGCAATGCTCCCAAAGATAGCTCGCTGATTAGCCTTATTGAGGTTATCTATACGCCGCCCGTGGTTGAGGCGCGACAAAGGTATTATGAATCGCTCATTGGCGAGGATTTGCCTATTTATCGTGATTATTTCGAACCAGGGTATTATCCTAAACGTGACGAGCGGTTGTCGCCTCGAGTAGCCCTGCCTGCTTCGGATTCGGTGTTGACTCCAGAGGTGAAGCAAGAAGATGTCATAGGGGTGGCTCAGGAGTAGTGTTTGGATGCTTGATGTTTTTGCCATGAGCTTCTGAGGAGGGTGTAATGTTGCGGGGGTTATAGAGGCTCAAAATGGAGCGCTCGCGCGGCGGCGGGTGGCGAGTGCCCTCGCTGGGCATTTGTTTTTATTTTTCTATCGGTGCAACAAAATAATTCGGTGTGCCCGCAGGCACCGCCCGCGCGGCGGCGGGTGGCTAGTGCCCTCGCTGGGCATTTATTTCTGTTTTTCTACCAGTGCAACAAATCAAATGACGCTATGCCCCCGCAGGGCAATTGTTTTTGTTATTCTATATTAGTGCAACAAATCAAAAGGGTCTCTGACCCCGCCCGCGCGGCGTAAGCGCGCCCTCCCCGGCGAGGGGAGCTATAGCTCTGATT
>CAYJIF010000044.1:6395-14215 GCA_964370175.1 uncultured Rikenellaceae bacterium | reverse complement strand
ATTCTTAAATTTACGAAATTCCCTTCGGGTAATTTCGTTTTGAGCGTTTTTTTTTAGTTTGCACTAGCTCCCCTCGCCGGGGAGGGCGCGCTTACGCCGCGCGGGCGGGGTCAGAGACCCATTTGATTTGTTGCACCGATAGAAAAACAGAAACAAAAGCCCTGCGGGGCACCCGCCGCCGCGCGGGCGGTGCCTGCGGGCACACCGAATTGATTTGTTGCACCGATAGAAAAACACAAACAAATGCCCCGCGAGGGCACTCGCCACCCGCCACCGCGCAGGCGCTGCCCACAGGCACACCGTTTGGAGTTTTCTATGATATTTACAGCAAAACTACCTCTTTACGTAAGGGAACTGCTTGTACTTGAGCTTGCGTTCTTTCCATTTCTGGCGAGCCAGCTGCTGCATATCCTCCACCGTGTCTTTCTCGTCAATAATCTCCAGCCCAAGGATTGTCTCCACAATGTCCTCCATTGTGATTACACCCTCGAACTCCCCGTATTCATTGACTACAAGTGCGATGTGTTCTTTGCGAGAGAGTAGTTTTTCCCATGCCGTAGAGACGCTTTCACCCTCTTCGAGTGCCATAATCGGGCGAGCAATATCCTGCAATCGAGTCTCGAATTTATCTTCGGCAAGAGCCTCCAAAATATCCTTGTAGAGAACATAACTGGTGATAATATCCTTCTCCTCGCCATAGAGCGGAATGCGCGAATAAGGTATGCTCGAATCGTCGTCATAGAACTCCTGAATAGGTTGCCCCTCGAAAGCCACCTCGGTGACAATGCGTGGAGTCATTACTTGCGCAACCTTGATTCTGTCGAGTTTGATGAGGTTCTGGATGATGAGATTTTCGTTGGAGTGGATAACCCCTTCCTTTGTGCCCACGTCCACCATGGCCGATACCTCCTCGCGGCTAATCGAAGTCTCGCTCTCATTGCCACCCGAAAACATTCGTGTGATGAACTCCGAGAGCCATACCAACGGAAAGCTGATGATAATAAAAAAGTTGATGACCTTTGCTGATGGGAACGCCAGTTTTTTCCAGTAGTTTGCACCAATGGTCTTGGGTATGATCTCCGAGAAAACAAGTATTAGTAGTGTAAGTATTGTTGAGATTATGGCAAAACTGATGTCGGGGAATACCACGAGCGCTTGTGCTCCGACCCCTGCCGCACCAATGGTGTGGGCAATGGTGTTCAGCGATAGTATGGCCGAAATTGGGCGGTCGATATCGCTTTTGAGCTTTTTGAGTTGCGCAGCACCCTTAACCCCCTCGCTCTCTTTCATCGAGATGTAGGACATTGGCGTGGAGAGAAGTACTGCCTCCAGTATGGAGCATATAAAAGAAATAGAGATTGCTATTAAAAAGAAGGTGATTAGAAGTAACACGTGTGTGGATTTATTGAAGTTGTATTGTTAGTATGTACTGATTTTCTTGGGTGATGTGAATTGTCTATGGGGGGGAGGGGGAATTGTGTGGGGGTAGGGTAGTTGGAGGAGTGTTGTTAAATGTAAAGATTTATCTTTTTTGCAGGGCGGTCGGTATAAAGCAAGAAAAGGTAGTTGTCGCCACCACTATGTATCGTGGGTGGCGGCACTACCTAATTACTTCCCTTTTTAGGGGTGTTAAAATCGTGTCTGAAGGTATCTACCTGCTGAAGAGTAAGTAAACTTAGAGAATTTACTCAGCCTCGATAGCCTCCACTGGACAAACATCAGCACATGTGCCGCAGTCAGTGCAAGTAGAAGGATCGATAGTGTAAACGTCACCAGCAGCGATTGCTTCAACTGGACATTCGTCAATACAAGTACCACAAGCTGTGCAGTTATCTGCGTCAATTTTGTAAGCCATAATTTTGTTTTTTTAGTGTGATAGATTATTTGTTTATGTTCTTTCGCTCCATATCGGGAGCATCGAAAATCTTGCCACAAAAATAGTAATTATTTTTGATTCCAACGAAAAAAATGCGATTTTTTTATCCCAACTTTATCCAAAATCCTTTGAGTAACGGTGTCCACGGCCTCTTGGATGGTTGTGGGGAGGGAGTAAAAAGATGGTGCTGCGGGTAGCAGAATGGCTCCTGCACGGCTTAATTTTGTTAGGTTTTCGAGGTGGATGAGCGACAGGGGGCTCTCTCTAAAGGCGAGGATGAGCGGCAACCCCTCTTTTATTTGTACATCGGCGGCTCGTTCGAGCAGTGTGGAGCTCACACCAGAAGCAATCCTACCAATTGTGCCCATACTGCACGGCACCACCACCATTGCATCGGCAGGGTTCGAGCCGCTGGCTATGGGGTTAAAGAAGTTGTTGTTGTCGAGCCTTTCGATTTTGGGTGAGCAGGGTAGTGCCACCTCAGGGAGTTCGTGTTGCCAGACAGCGCTACCGCAGTCGGTTGCGAGCAGGTAGATTTTCTCAACCATTGGCTCACTCTCCAGCGCCAGGAGCAAGCGCTGCGCATATATAGCGCCGCTTGCTCCTGTTATAGCTACTGTAATTCTCATCTCTGTTATGAGTTAGTTTTATAGGTATGAATAGTTCGTAGAGTAGTCGAGCATCTGTTCGGCGTAGCCCTGCTCATAGCTCACGGTAATATCCACAATCTTGCCATCCTCTTCAATAACTGTGTAGACTGGGTTCACAAAGCCAGAGTATGGCGCAATTCCCAACGATGCGTAGCGATCCAAAACCTCCTTGTGCATTGCTTGGTCAACTCTCACGGCGTATTTCTCAACAAGAGCTGCCCCCGCTTCGAAATCACCCTCGCTCTTGATGCGCTGAATTTCGTGCAGCTGAGTGGCAAAGATCTGGCGTAGAGCATCGTAATCATTGATTTTAACGTATGTTTTGCCATCTTTGACAACCTTTTCGACTACATTCTTATCTTTGCCCATTTCATACGCCCAGGCCGTGATTAGCGCGCGGTTACGCATGTGTGCTTGCTCGATGTCTTTGCCAGGGGCAATGCGAGTGAGTTGGGTCATCAGACCATTGAGCAAATAGGTGTAGTATTCTGCTTTCCACACGTCGTCGTTTTCTACCACCCCGAGCTCTTGGAGTTTGGGGTCGGCAATATAGTAAAGTGCAAAGAGGTCGGCACGAGTCTCTTCGAGTGGCGAGCCATAGTTCTTCAGCTCATCGCCTTTGACGCCAGGGGCGAGCTTGCCGCTACCGTGACCCAAACATTCGTGCAAGTCGGTGTGTAGGTCGCCAGCAATAGCGCCATATTTTGCTTTGCGCTCGCGCTCCACCTCTTCGAGAATGAACTCTTCGGAGAAGCCACTGCCTGTTGCCGATTTTTCGTATGCCTCGGTGATGTTTGCGATGGTCACGGATTTGCTGCCGTGATCGCGGCGAATCCAATCGGCATTGGGGAGGTTGATGCCAATAGGGGTTGCTGGGTAGCAGTCCCCGCCAAGCATCGCTGCGGTGATAACCTTAGCTGATACGCCCTTAACTTCTTCTTTTTTGAATTTTGGATCGATGGGCGAATTGTCCTCGAACCACTGAGCGTTATCCGAGATGATTTTAGTGCGTTTGGTAGCCTCAATATCTTTGAAATTAACGACACTCTCCCACGTAGCTTTGCGCCCAAGCGGGTCGGTGTAGGTTTCGGTGAAGCCATTGACGAAATCGACCTGGCCGCCATTATCCTTCACCCACAGTACGTTATACTCATCGTAGTGTTCCAATGAGCCGCTTTTGTAGTGCTCGATGAGTTTTTCGATGGTTTGGCGCTGAAGGTCGTTTTCTGCCACTGTTGCAGCTTTTTCCAACCAATAGACTGTTTTTTCGAGGGCTGCGGAGTATTTTCCGCCAATCTTCCATACCTCTTCCATCACTTTACCATCTTTTTTCACCACACGGCTATTCAGGCCGTACGATATTGGAGTGTTGTCATTGGGGTCAACCATATTGCCGTATAGCTCCTCAACTTCGGCTTGGGTTACGCCCTCATAGAAGTTCACAGCCGAGGTGGTCACCAAATCCTCGCCTTGATTTTGATTAACCCTTTTGGCAAAGAATGTTGGGTCGAAAATTACTTTTTTTAGAATCTCAATCGTTGCTGCATCTGGGAGTTCCTCTTTGGCGATTGCGGCAATTTGTGTATCGAAGAATTCGGGAGAGAAATCTGCCGAAAATTTATCGTTAGAGTAGTGATGGTGTACGCCGTTGGCGAACCATACTTTTTTCAGATACTTTTCCAGTCCTACAAAGTTAGCATCGCTCTTATCGCCACTATAATTAGTGTAGATAGCCTCCAGAGTCTGTCTCATGGGCAGGTTGTAGCGGAAATTCTGGTCGAAGAGAATATCACGGCCAGTCACAGCCGCTTGGCTTAGGTAGTAAATCAGTTCTTTTTGTTGGAGTGGGAGTTGCTCGAAACCATTTACCCTGTAACGCAATATCTTAACGTCGTCGAAGGTGTCGATTTGCCATTGAAATTCTTCAGCATCGGCTGAAGTCGTGGGATTTTGGGCGCACCCAAAGAGTAGAAATGCTGTCATGGTCGTGCAGAAGAGAGCTTTTTTCATAATAGTTTTTAATTAAATTTTGGACAAAGATATAAAATTTGTTATATTTGAGGCGTAATTTCACTAAGTTTTTTATAGCTTTGTAGAGGTTTTAAAGAGTAATAATTGATTTTTACAACAGATATGGATAAGCAGTTTTTAATTAGAGTTTTACATTCATCGCCACGAGTTGTCCTACCGAAGTTTGGAGCATTTTTGCGCAAACAGCAGGAGGGATACGTTGTATTTACTCCCTTTTTGAAGAGCGACGACGGCTTTTTGGTGGACGAAATCCAGAAAGAATATGGCGTAGCTTCGAGCGATGCCGAAGAGATGATAGAGGCGTTTGTAGCGCATGTTAAAGAGGTGTTGCAGAGTGCAGGGCGTTTTTATATTGATGGCGTAGGATCGTTGGTGATTGATACTAATGGGGCGATTTCATTCGTGATGGATGCCTCGCGCCAAATTCCTCCCTCAGCCTCGTCAGTGGCAAGCACCCCAGACGTTGTAGCAGAGCCCAAGCCAGTAGTGCCTAAGGCGCAACCCGTTGAGCAAGAACCAATAGTGACGCAAGCACCACCCGTGGCAAAACCTGTGGAGGTAGAGCCCGTTATTGCTCAACCAGTCACTCCTCGCCCCGAACCAATATCACCGCCGCCACCAGTGCAACCTATTGCTCCTCAGCCAATCAATGCGAATAGAGGTGCCTTTACTCCCCCGCCTGCGCAAACCTCCCCACGCCCAGCGCCACAACCACTAAAAACCCCACCTCCAAGGTCGCAATCGCAATCAATGCCTCGTCCTCAACCAGCCAGACCGTCTGCAATGGCTCAGAATCCAAATGCCGCACAAAATTTCGGACAAAGACCTCCCCAGCCACTGTCGCAAAACCCAGGGCAAAACCCGCCGCAACAAGGACAGCCAGCTAACTCAGGGCAGAGACCACCACAACAGCAAGGGCAAGCGCCTCAGCGCCGACCTCACCCCGCAAGAGGCGAGCAACAGCCACCTCGTCGTGAAAGACCTCTGCCAAAATCTCCGCCATCACCACGCAAGAAAGGTAAAAATGACATGTGGTTGATAATCGCAATCATTGCAGCTGTCTTGGCAATCGGACTACTCGTCTTTGGCTTTATTACGTCAAGCGCTGTGAACGAGTTGCAGCTATAGCCTTTTCATACACCCTGCCTGCTCCCTCTTATACCCAAAAGTAGAGTCCTACGGGGGCAAGCCAGGTGAAAACTATAAGTAGAAATCATACACACACACGAAAAACTCTCTAAACTACGATAGAGAGTTTTTTTTTTGTGTGTATTAAGAACTTTGCAAAAATGCAATGTATCTAAAAGTGTTATGCAGAGACACTGTCTAAAAACTCAATGACGGAGAGTCCGCCCGAAAAGTCACTCAAAGTAGGAGTCTGTGCTGTGCCGAAATTTCGAGCAGTTGCAATGTGCTGAATGTTAGCGATTCCCTCCAGCTCTGGCACGATGTCATAGAACGAATAGCTCACAACTGTGAGTGGTTGTGGCGCCCCAAACGAATCCTCCTTGAGCAGAAAATAGCCGCCGTCAGTAAACTGCTCCCCACTTAGTGTGGCGCGTGCTCGCTCGTAACGGTAGTTATCGTGCCAAACTTTGGGCATGGTCAGCGGTGAGTGTTCAATAGCAGTTGTAAGCGTGCTGAGATTATACCCCCGAGGAAGGTACAAGTGAGTGACACTGCGGCACCCCATCGAACAATACAGAAACATGTCGTTTGCTAACAATTTTAGCTCGCTTGGAGTCTCCTTGCCACTGAGCACCGCTACGGAGTGCATCTGGCCTCGAAGTAGTGAGGGGGTGGAGGGAAAACGACTCTCCAATATAGCGCACACCTCATCACCACCCATGGCAACAATTGCCGCGCAGGGCGCAAAACTATCGATGCTCTCTGAGATTTCCACATTGTCGAGCTCGCCAAAAATGCGCATCAGCGGATCGCGCCTCGATACCTTGAGCACCACGCTACACCCGCACAAGAGCGCGTAGAACATGTCACCAAAGCCAACCAATGGCAAATTGCCTGCGCACAAAATCCCAACGGAGCTCTGCGCTGTATGTTCGGCAGGGGTAAATGCTCTTGCTATTCGTTCTTCGGCAACGAATTCCTGCACTTTTGCCTGATTCAGGAAGTTATCTTCGAGCGCTTTGACTGCATAATCGATGAATTCTGGGGTGAAAAATTCATTGACTCCGAGCGCCTCACTACGCAATTCAGCAAAGCTGGCGGATGAAAAAAGTGCTTTTATTCTTGCAATCATACCGCAAATATAGTAACTTTGCTTAAATCCGCATACACGCGAACATAAACTTTAAGTTAACTAAAAAAAATGATAGAAGATGATTGTTGCCATTATACCAGCTCGTTACGCATCCTCGCGCCTGGAGGGAAAACCTCTGATGAAAATTGGCGAGATGACGATGATTCAGATGGTCTACGCCCAAGCCTCCAAGGTTTTCGAGGCAGTGTACGTTGCCACTGACGACGAGCGTATACGCACAGAGGTGGAGCGTTTTGGCGGAAATGTTGTTATGACCTCGCCCGAGCACACCAGCGGCACTGACAGAGTGGCCGAGGCGGCAAGCCTGCTGCCCTTTGTTCCCGAAGTGGTGGTTAATGTTCAGGGTGACGAGCCGCTCATTGCTCCCGAATCGCTCGAAATGTTGATAGAACTCTTCAGTGATAAGCAGTGCAGTATCGCCACGCTCGTGCAAGAAATGACCCCTGATGATGACCCCCAGAACCCAAACGTGGTGAAGGCTGCCGTGGGGCAGAGTGGTTATGCGATATATTTTTCGCGCGCTGCTATACCATACCCACGTGAGGGCGCAGGGAAATTCCTCAAACACATTGGCCTGTATGGCTATAGATACAAAACTCTTATGCAACTGTGTGCACTCCCCCCATCGCCACTCGAAGAGATCGAAAAACTCGAACAACTGCGCTGGATAGAGAATGGATACGGAGTGAAAACTGCTCGGAGCCCCTTCCCTTGCTACGGGGTTGATACCCTGGAGGATTTGCAAAAGGTGAGAGTGTTAGTGGAAAATAGGTAGAAAAAATTTGCGAGAGTAGTTTTTTTTTGTACCTTTGTTATCAAATCTTAAAAACAGCATCATTTTTGATTGTCATTGATGCTGCTATTCTCCAAAATTCCGGGGGGGGGCGGCGGCCCGCCCCCCCCGCGGGCGGGGGGGGGGGTGCGGCGGGGGCTTGGGGGGGCTCAAGGGGGGGGGGGCGGGGGGGGGGGGGGGCGCCCGGGG
>CAYJIF010000044.1:0-6385 GCA_964370175.1 uncultured Rikenellaceae bacterium | reverse complement strand
ATGCTGCAATTCTCCAAAATTCATCCCCCCCCCGCCACACCCAAATACACTTAGACTTTAAATAAACCCACATTTAAACTTATCATAAAAAAGAATGCAAGACGAATCATTGCGCGCCAAAAAATTGCCCGAACTACGTGAAATCGCAAGTAGCATGGGTATTATACTTCCAAAAGGATTTCTGAAAAAAGAAGCATTACTTGCTTTGATTTCCGGGGCAAAACCCCAACAAAACAATACAGAACCATCAACTGCTGACAATAACGCAGGACCAGATGCCCAGAAGCCGAACCGCCGTGGTCGCAGAGTGCGAAACAATGACGCTCATCAACAATACTCCCCCGCAACCCACCCTGCAGCTGAACCAAACGCCTCGCACACAGAGGACAATCACACCCGCCAAAACGTAGCGACTCAGCTCACGGAGGCTCAGAGTGATACGTCACACAGAGACGGGCAACAACAGCGTAGAGGTCGCCGCCCTCGCAAAGGCTCGACCAATAACGCTGGCGAAATGCAAAGTAACGGCCAAGCGCAGAATGCTGCCGAAACACATAACAACAAAACAGAAACGACTCCCGGAGCTCACCAAACGAACGAAGAGAGAGAACATCATAACGGTAATGGTGATGCTCAGCAAGATAAAAATTTCGACAATCGAAAGAAAAACATTAAAAACAACCGTAGGGAAAAAAACGGCAACGGATTCAATGCCCAAAACGACTTCACTGGCATTATAGAGTGTACGGGTTCGCTGGAGATGGTGCCAGATGGTTATGGTTTTTTGCGCTCGGCAGACTACAACTACATCAACTCCCCCGATGATGTTTATGTGGGCGCTAACCAAATCAAACAATATGGCCTCAAACAAGGCGACACGATTCAGGGTACTATTCGTCCGCCACGCGAGGGGGATAAGTTTTTCCCGCTCTCCAAAATCCTGAAAATCAATGGTTTAACCCCAGAGGAGGCGCGTGATAGAATCCAGTTTGAGTTCCTGACGCCACTTTTTCCAGACGAAAAATTCAACATCACTGGCCCAGGACACAACAATATCTCGAACAGGATTGTGGATATGTTTTCGCCCATTGGTAAGGGGCAACGCGCTCTGATTGTAGCGCAACCCAAAACGGGTAAAACCATCCTGCTCAAAGACCTCGCAAATGCTATTGCTGACAGCCACCCCGATGTATATATGATCATGTTGCTCATTGACGAACGCCCCGAGGAGGTGACAGATATGGCACGCTCGGTGAATGCCGAGGTGATTGCCTCGACCTTCGACGAGCAGGCATCCAAGCACGTCAAAGTGGCGGAGATGGTGCTCGAAAAGGCAAAAAGACTTGTGGAGTGTGGTCATGATGTGGTGATAATGCTGGACTCAATAACTCGTCTGGCTCGTGCTTACAACACCGTGCAACCGACCTCGAATAAAATCCTGAGTGGTGGGGTAGATGCAGCAGCGCTGCACAAACCTAAGCGATTCTTTGGCGCGGCACGTAACACCGAGGAGCGCGGCTCGCTCACCATCATTGCAACGGCGCTTATCGACACTGGCTCGAAGATGGATGAGGTTATTTTCGAAGAATTCAAGGGAACTGGTAATATGGAATTGCAGCTCGACCGCAAACTATCCAACAGACGTATTTACCCAGCTGTGGATATCACAGCATCGTCCACACGTCGTGATGACCTGCTCCAGGACAAAGATCTGCAGCAAAAAATGTGGATACTACGTCGCCACCTTAGCGATATGAGCTCAATAGAGGCAATGGAGTTTGTGAAAAAACACCTCGAAAATACTCGCAATAACGATGAGTTTTTCAAGATGATGAACCAGTAATAGAAAGTGGCGTGGTGATTCATAGGGCGCAGTATAGCAACTGCGATGTGGTGTAATTTAAATGAATAAAAAAAAGTGTAGTGTAAATAAGCAGAAAAAGAGAGAGTCGAAAGAATTTTATGGTGACAATTATTGCAATAGGTGCAGGGAATCGCTCAAACACATATATGGAATACGCATACACCCACCCCGATAAACTTCGCGTGGTGGGAGTGGTGGAGCCAAACCCTTATAGACGAAAGGTGGTGCAAACAAAGTTTGATTTGCCAGAGGAGAGTTGTCATTCCAATTGGAGTGAGTTTTTGGAATTGCCCAAGATGTGCGATGCAGTGATTATTGGCACCACAGACGATATGCACTATGAACCCGCCATCAAAGCAATAGAGCGTGGGTATAACATCCTGCTCGAAAAACCTATTGCACAGAGCGTACAGCAGTGCGAGGACATTGCTAATGCTGCTGCCCGAAAAGGTGTAGTTGTGGGAGTCTGCCACGTGTTGCGCTACCATCCATTCTTCGAAAAACTCAAAGAACTGCTCGATGAGAAAGTTTGTGGTGAAATCATTAATATTCGTCACGAAGAGGCAGTGGGTATTGAGCGAATGACACACGCCTATGTTCGTGGCCTGTGGAAGTCGAAAGAGGAGACTAACCCCTTGGTGCTGTCGAAATCGTGCCACGATATCGACCTGCTGGTGTGGATGACAAGCGGTCGCTGTAAGATGATATGCTCAATGGGCTCGCTCAGGTGGTTCAAGCCCGAGAATGCCCCCGAAGGATGCGCCACGCGCTGTGTGGATTGCCCCTCGCACATCGAGAAAAATTGCCCCTATTCGGCTGTTAATCTCTATGTGAGGCGCAGAATGTGGCACCGACATTTTGATGTTGGTGAAAATGCCACGGACGAAGATATAAGAAAAGTGCTCGAGACAGAAGACTATGGGCGATGCGTATACTTTGCCGGTAATGATGTTGTCGACCACCAATCCTCGATTATGGAGATGGAAGGAGGCGTTACAGTGGATTTTACCATCAATGGCATCACAAAAGATTCGCACCGTTCGACACACATCATGGGGTCGAAAGGTGAGCTCATTGGTAACGAATCCAAACTCATTCACAACGACTACGTCACAGGCGAACGTAAGGTTTACGACTTTAGCGAAGTGGCCAAACTCCCATACCATGCTGGTGCAGACTTGGCGCTTGTGGCAGATTTTGTGAGGGCTGTAGAGGAAAAAGACTTTGACTTCAGAGTCGCAATCAAACATTCACTACAGAGTCACAAAATAGCATTCTACGCCGAACAAAGTAGAGTAGAGAAACGAGTGATATTTGTAGAGTAATTTGCTTGAGCAACAAGGGTGGAGAACATTATAACAGCAATAAGGAAAAACTATCCAATTAGTGAGGCCTCGATGGAGGAGCTGACCAGTAAGTTTGTGCGCCACGAATTTGCAAAGCGGACGCTCATCGTCAAAGGAGGTGTGCTCGACAGAAGGGTCTATTTTATTGAAAAAGGCATTACCCGCTCCTACTGCTACATTGATGAGAAAGAGATTACAACGTGGTTCTCTGCCGAGGGCGATATAACCTTCGGACTCCTGGATCTCTACCGCAATGAAGCGGGCTTTGAATACGTTGAGTCGCTCGAAGATACGCTCATGTACTCCATCACTATCGAAGAGCTCAACGAACTGTACCGAACAAATATCGATATTGCTAACTGGTCGAGAGTCATCCATCAAGAATGCCTGCTCGCGCTGCAATGCGCCAGAATCGACCGCCTCAGCCTCTCGGCCAAGGAACGCTACGAGAAATTGCTGAGAATAAGCCCCAATATCTGCTCGCGAGTGAACCTCGGCTACATTGCCTCATATCTCGGCATCACTCTGCCCACGCTCAGTAAGATTAGGGCCGGAGTTTAATGAAATCTGTTGGTTTTTTTACTGTATGCCCCATTTTTTAATGTAGGGTAAAAAAAAATGCGCTATTTTTTCTCAACTTTGCAGAAGAGTAGGGGAGATATGCGGTGATATGTAACTATACAGCCACCCCCGCCCGCCACCATGCGCATGACCACAGCAAATTACAATCAAAAACAAAATAACAAACAGATGGAAAAACAACTCAAAACACTTTCTAAGCAGAGGGTAGAGTGGGTGGACATCATCAAATTCATTGCGATTTTTATGATGATAGCCGTGCACTGTACCGACAATGTAACACCTGCCGAACGCAGCGAACCGTGGTATAATCTGTGGGGGAGCTTCTATGGCTCATTTTTGCGCCCAGCAATCCCGCTATTCGTAATCGCCACGGGCGCACTATTGTTGCCAGTGAAGCAGACAATGGGGCAGTTCTACTCCAAACGCCTCACGAGGCTCGTAGTGCCATTTTTAATATGGTCTTTGTTCTACAATCTTTTCCCGTGGCTTACGGGTGTTCTGGGGCTCGATGCCTCGGTAATCAACGACTTCTTTGCGTGGGGGACTCCCGATCAGAGCCTCTCGGCAGCGATGGATAACGTTGCAATGATACCCTTTAACTTCTCGTGGTACGCCGTGCAAATGTGGTATGTATATGTGCTCATCGGCATATATCTCTACCTGCCATTCTTCTCGGCGTGGGTGAAACAATCAAACAAAAAAGAACAACACATCTTCCTCGGACTTTGGTCCGTGTCGCTCTTTATTCCCTACTTGCGCGAGTATGTGAGTCACGACCTTTGGGGCGTTTGCTCGTGGAATGAATTTGGAATGCTCTATAGCTTCGCTGGCTTCAACGGCTACCTGCTCTTGGGCTACTATATGATGCAAAACCCAATCAAAATGAGCTGGGGTAAGATTGCACTCTATGGTATTCCGCTATTTGCTGTGGGCTATTGCATCACTTTCTTCGGGTTCAAAGCCATCACAGCAGTGCCTGGTCAACCCGAGTCGCTTGTGGAACTGTTCTATACCTACTGCACACCCAATGTGCTGTTGATGACCATCCCATTGGTGTGGGTGGCACAGAAAATCAAAATCAAATCGGCTGGGACTCGTAAACTCGTCACCAGTGCATCGATCTGTACCTTTGGAATCTGGATGTCGCACTACCTATTTGTAGGGCCGCTCTATGACCTAATCGGACAACTTCCTATCCATGTGATGCTCAAAATGGTGATCTGTACCGTGGTGGTACTCGCAGTTACTTGGGCGTTTGTCGCAATAGTGCTGAAATGGAAAAAATGGGGCAAATGGATAATGGGCTAAAAACCCCTCTTGCTGGTGCAAAGCCACGCTACGTTTTCTTGGACGTACTACGTGGCTTTGCCATCATGGCAATACTGCTGATTCACTGCTCTAATCACTTCTTGTATGGGGTCATGCCTGTGGGAGAATCGGAGTGGCTTGCTTCGATGGACGCAGGGGTGAGGAATGTGCTCTATTTCCTGTTCGAGGGGAAATCCTATGCAATTTTCGCTATGCTCTTTGGTCTTTCCTACGCTCTGCAGTATGATAATCAAAGAAAACGAGGAGGCGATTTCGGATGGCGAATGATATGGCGACTAGTGTGGTTGCTGCTCTTCGGGGCGCTCAATGCGGTGTTTTTTAGCGGTGGCGACCCGTTGGTTTTCTATGCGCTGTGTATGGTGGTGGTAGTGCCACTACGTAGGGCAAGCCTCAAGTGGTTATGGGTAGTTGCCGTGGTGATGATCATGCAACCGCTGGAGCTGATAAATCATTTTGTGCCCTTTATCGATAACTTACACTACGACTATTACGAAGAACTTACCCCATACACAGTGGAGGGGGATTTCTTTGCAATGGCGTGGGCTAATATCACCGTTGGGCTCAAGGCTTGCCTTCTGTGGGCGGTGGAGACAGGGCGATTTACCCAAACCATTGGGCTCTTCCTGCTGGGGATGATAATCTATCGCAAGAGGTGGTTCGCCATCGAGGGGAGGGTGCTCAGAAGAGCTTTGACGGTTGCTTTTCTGGCCCTTGTGAATATGCTAATAGTGAATATTACATACCCGAATCCGTGGGTGACGATGGTCTACAACCTTGCCTTTGTAGCATTTATGGTGCTCTCTATTATGTCGCTTTACCAAGTGACAAAGGGCGGAGCGTTGTGGCGTGCTTTTGCAAAATTGGGGCAGATGAGTCTGACTAATTTTGTGGCACAGTCGGTGATATGCAGCTTTTTGTTCTACCCTTGGGGTTTGCACCTCTCGCCTTATTTGGGTGTTACCGCAAGTGTTATGGTGGGTGTTGGTGTGGGGTTATTTCAGGTTGCATTTAGCACATGGTGGTTGCGCCATCATAGACGCGGGCCGCTGGAAGGGCTCTGGCATACACTTACGTGGGTGGGTGCGAAGAGGTGATTTTGTAGTGTTGTGTTCAAAGGAAAGAGGCGGTTTCCCACATTAGAGAGTGGGGGATCGCTTTTTTGTTTTTTTTGCCAGTTCAACAAATCAACTCGGTGCTCCCGCTGGGCGATTGTTTCTGTTTTTCTATCAGTACAACAAATCAAAAGGGTCTCTGACCCCGCCCG
>CAYJIF010000043.1:0-14582 GCA_964370175.1 uncultured Rikenellaceae bacterium | reverse complement strand
TGTTGAGCCCCGGGAGGATAGCCGCGCCGAGCTGTTCCATAAAGTCGCCCCACGAATTTTTGAGCTGCTGGAGTGAACCTGCACCAACCTTTGCTACCGCCTCGGCTTGACCACCATATTGCCTCTCAAGCTCATCGAGGATTACAGCCTGCGCCTGGGCAAGTTGCCCCGTCTCTGCAAGCTTTTTGATTACCTCGGTCTGCTCCTTGGTGAATTGAATACCTGAACGTGATAGTGCCGAGAGGTTCTTTACAGGGTCGTTGAGAGCATTGCCGAGCTGAATAGATGCCGATTTGAGGTCGCCATCCAAAACAGTGGAAAGGTCGAGAGCTACGGTCTGCGTTCTCTTAAAGTTCTCACCTGCAATATTAGTAAAGGTCAGTAGCTGTGCTGTGGCGTTGTTCAGGATATCCTCATCTCCAAATACGGTCTTCCCTTGTAGCTCTGAGGCAAATGCCTTGAGCTGCTCGAATGATAGTTTTGCCGCCCCTGATGTTGATTTGATGGCTTGCTGCACCTTAGCCTCCGCCTTGGCTTGGGTATCGGCAAGGTTCACCGACACAGCCCCAAGTGCCACGAGGGGTGCGGTGAGTTTGAGCGATAGGTTCTTACCAACATCTGTGAGCTTCTTGGAGATTCCATCAAGTCCTTTTTCTACCTGCTTGGTCTTCTGCTGAAACTCATAACTATCGGCACCGATCTTTATTAGTAGGTCTGCTATTTTTCGGCTCATAGTCTAAAATCAATATAGCCAAATCACCCTTGGCGTGTTAAGTTTTGAGGTGTCGATATGGACAAATGTCTTGGCGATGCCAATGCGAGTAATGCTCGCCTTGATAGCCGCTTGCACAATCTTGTAGCGTGTACCAATATCGGTACATCGTATATCTATGGCGCACCTTTGGGTATGGGCTGAATTGCCGCTGCGCCCTTTGGCTCTATCCCAAGCCTCAGTTCGGTAGGCACAGTTGATGGTAAGGGGTATCCCTGCATATTCTCGCACCTTGTCGAATATATCCATCGCCTCTTGCGACATATCTTGTAGCGAACAAGATGGGGTGCAACGTTGAAATTTGCCTTAGGCAATTTATAAAACATTTACAATATCATTGTATTTATAATATAAATTTATATATTTACAATATAAACAAAACATCATATAAAATGAATAAATTGCTATTAACGGCATTATTACTAACGCTCAACATTAATTTTGCCACTGCTCAAAGCTATCTTCCAAAATCCACAGGAGAAATAATTAAACACACTTATTATCAACTCTCATATAATGAGGAGCACGAGCAAGCAGAATGGGTATACTACACACTTACACCACAAATGCTTACAGCAACTACCCCACGTACAAATAATTTCAGAATCGACCAAAAAGTTTCAACAGGCTCTGCCAAATTGTCAGACTATAGTGGAAGCGGATATGACAGAGGGCATTTATGCCCAGCTGGCTCAATGGTTGTAAACAAAACTGCTATGTCAGAGAGTTTTTATATTTCGAATATATCACCTCAAAATCCTTCATTTAACAGAGGAAAGTGGAAACAATTAGAAGAATTAATACGCAAATGGGCTGCCTCAGATAGTATATTGCATGTTATTACAGGTCCAATTTTAGCTGAGAAAATTGACGAGATTGGAAAGAGCAATGTTACAGTTCCTGGTTCATTCTATAAAATTATCTACTCACCTAAGAAAAATGAGATGATAGGATTCATTCTCCCAAACCGAAAAACTGAGCGGTGCTTAGCAGAATTTGCAACAAATGTCGATTATATAGAATCTATGACTGGTATAGATTTTTTTGCGGAAATTGTCGATGACTTGGAGCAACAGGAAATCTCGCTGAATGTGCTTTTATGGAATTTTCATTCAGACTCTAATAGTGAAACAAAAAAGAACGAATCTACGCAGTGTTTAGGCACAGCAGCTTCAACAGGATCAAGATGTAAATTGATGACAAAAAATCCAAATGATTACTGTCATCATCATCAATCACAGGTAGGTGGAACAACAAAATCAAATAATGAGGTGTCAACTCCTACATCAAAACCTAAGCCAGCTTATAGTGGTAGATGCCAAGCAACAACAAAAGCAGGCACGCAGTGTAAACGAAATGCAGCAAGCGGCAGTTCGTATTGCTGGCAACACAAGTAATATCGGTGCTCTGCTCCACAGCATAGCGGCACTCTACACTCCTGCCCGCCGTGGTGTCATTGCCCCGAAAGGCGAGGTAGTTTGCGTGGTCTGCCTCCACCACAACATCGCTCGGAATATTCCACGCTGAGGGCGCGAAAACCCCCATCGGGATTAGGATGTTGTCATAGAGGCGATTGGTGACGTTCACGGTCACCTTGCGCAGCGGGGCGACAATATCGAGCGTGGAGCTCTCGCCCTGAATGTTGATATCGCCCTCCCACATACTCTCAATGCGCTCGCGCACGGTGTGCACCACAATCGGCTCGCCAAGCGCGGTGAGCAGTGTGTCGTCACTCGCCGTGGTGAGCCATCCGCGGGGCAGTTCGGCGCCAATATCGTAGAAACTCAGCGGGCGCGTGTCGCTGTAAAGTGAAATGGCACGGCGGATGTGTAGCGCGCCATTGCTCTGGAAGATTTGCGCGGCAAAGGGGCGTAGGCATAGCTCCAAGACGTCGCGATAGGTCGGCTCCTCGTAGCAGTTAAATAGTTGCGCCATATCAATGTAAACCTGGCGCAGAGGCGAGGCACTCGGAGTCATCCCCTCGGCATAGAGGTCCATCCAATCGGCGATGCTCACCTCCAATTCAAGTAGCTCGATGCAGCTCGCAATTAGCTCCCACGTGCTTTTGCGACCGGTGGTAGCGGTCGGGAATGGCACGTTCGAGAGGAGGCTAAAGCCGTCCACGGCCTTGATGCTCACCGTATAGGGCGGCGCAGTGAACTTTTCGGAGTAGAGGTCTGCCACGACATAGCCTCGCCAATAGAGTTTCTTGTTTCGAAAAATGCTCACGCGGAACTTGCGCGGGTCGGAGGTAAAGAGGTTCAGGTAGTGAAAATTTTCGCGGCAGAGGATGTTCACGGTCGCCTCCGAGCCCTTGACCGGCACGAAGAACTCATCACCCCGCTGCTCCCACGTAATCTGCAAAGGATTCGAGCCATCAAAACTCATCTCCTCCGAAGAGCCACTATACCCCCTCTCCGCAATCTCCACCCGCCAAAAGACCTCCTTAAACTTGCTCCTTAGTTCTGCATAATATCTCAACCGAAAACTCATAATCTCTACCTTTTTACTTCGCCGCCGCCGCAGCGACTTTTGTCGTAAAGGTAGAGCCCCCCAAACCTATTATCCCGAAACTTTGTTCCACTTTAAGAATCAAAATTGGGTCATGTATTTCTCCAATTACGCAGAAATTTGTACCTTTGTTTGGATAATAGGGATTAAAATGCGTAGGATTTTTGCCATAGTTGTTTTGCTGTGCTTGGCGCTGGGGGCGCGAGCGCAGTGGAGCATTGACCTCGGTGCAGGGTGGCTGAGCGGCTATCACTACGACCGTATGCTTTCGCCACTGAACTACACCAACTCCGCCACCGACCTTTCGCTTGGCACAAGCTACGAGTGGCAAAATAGCCGCGTGGGTTTAGACATTACGGCAACGTTTGGCAGTGGCGAAACCTCTATCGATGCCCCTCTTGATAGCTATGGAGCGAAAATCAACCTCGACTACCTGCACCGAGTGTGGCAGCCCTGCGAGAGTTTTTCACTGTGGGCAGGTGGTGCGTATCGCTTTGATGTAGATTTCTACAATTATCAAACCGCCGCCTATTCCTACCTCCTCTCCCATAGCCTTAGACCAACCCTCAACGCTCAGTGGCAGTGGGGGCAACACTCTTTGATTGCCAAAGGCTCGCTCTACCTCGTGGGGCTTGTCGGCCGCCCGCCCTACAATATGATTCCCGAATATGGCGAACAGAATAACCATGACTACACCCAAGTTTTGTGGCAGCAGCTCGGAGATGTGGAGTTAATGGCGTGGAACAAATACTTCGATTTTAACATTGGTGTGGAGTATCTCTTTGAGCTTAACCGCACTGTGTCATTGGGCATAGGCTATGAATTTGCCTACAAAGTGTGCAGCGTGGAGGAGCCCCTGAGCATCTTTGATAACACTATTGAACTTAAATTGAGGCTGAGGTTATGAAAAAGCTGCTAATAGTTGCAATTATCGCCCTTGCGTGGGGTTGCCAAAGGCCCCAGCCCACAGCCTCGCCTGTGGATGTTTTTGAAACCTTGTGGAGTGATTTTAATGAGCACTACTCGGGCTTCACCCCACGTGCCATCGACTGGAACGAGCTTTATAGCATCTACCGTCCTAAGGTAAGTGAAAATATTAGCGAGGATAGCCTATGGAGCGTAGTGTGTTCGATGCTCAGTCATACTGATGACGCACACGTTTGGCTCTCGAACCCAGGTAGAAGATATTACCAAGCAGACAGCCACACCCCAGGCAATGATTACTGGGAATTAATGGTTGAGCTGACCATCCAACCAACCAGGATGGTTGCCATTAACAACTACTTGAAATATGCCGAGGTCGATGGCCGCTCCATTATTTACCTTTATGTTGGCGGATTTCACGCGAGTAATTACCCCATCGAGGATGTTGATCGTTTGATGAGCATGGCCGAGGGTTATGATGCGGTGATAGTGGATGTGCGTGATAATCGGGGTGGGCACGAATCCTATGGGCTTAGGCTGGCTTCCTACTTTGCTTCCGCCCCCTCATTAGCGTATTATACCCAAAAGAAGAATGGCGCGGGTTGGGACGATTTCAAAGAGCCTGTGGGGCATTATAGTACCTTTCACCCTGATAATTTTTCGTCAAAACCCCTTGTGGTGCTCACAAATTCACACTCCACAAGTATGGCGGAGCGCTTTGTACTTGCCGTGAGGGAGTTTGAGAATGTTGCTCATATAGGCGAAACTACGAATGGTAGCTTTTCTGCACCGTCACAGACGCGTTTTTTGTCGGGTGGGTGGCGCTATGGATATTCGGTCGAGCGGGTGATATTGCCCGATGGCACGTGCCCCGAGGGGGTGGGTTGTATGCCCGATATTGAGGCCGCAAATGACTGGAGCAGTCAGCAGCCGCACACAGATATGGTGGTGCAAGCCGCCCTGGACTACCTGCGCACTACCTATGGCATTTAGCTCTGGTTTATATTGGGCTCACAGCATTTAGTTTTGCGGCGAGGGTGGCCATATCGCGGGAGATTTTTTGGTCGGTGATGCGGGCGTAGATTTGCGTGGTGCGGATGCTCGTATACCTCAACATTTCCAGTACCACGATTATCATAGAAAATCTCATCACTTCGCCATTTCGTATTTGAGGCTCAACGCGTTTAAGCTCACGCAAATCGAAATATATGCTCAAAATGTTTGTTTGTTGAGCATAATATTGCTAATTTTGTGAGCATAAAGCAGTAAATTATGACAAATAGAGACAAAATTATTCTGTATATTACAGAGCAGCCACTCTCATCATCACCCGAAATATTTGAGGGTGCAGGTGTAGATGTTTCATACGCAACGGTAAGACGTGAACTCTCTAAATTGGTTAGCGAAAATATTTTGATTGTTTTGGGCAATAGAAAATCGAGTCGCTATTCTATATCACCTATTTATGGGTTGTTACAAAGTGTTGATATAGATACATATTTCGAAAAAGAGATTGACGAGCGAGCCATTGTAGGTGGCTACAATTTTGAGCTTATCGATACGCTGAGAAGTGCGCCATCAATATTTACTCAACAGGAGGTAGGGAAGCTAAATGCGTTGCAGAGTAGATTTGCGAAGAATATCTCGGCGCTAACGGATAATGCGCGTAAAAGTGAGATGGACAGATTGGGGATTGACTTGAGTTGGAAATCATCTCAAATAGAGGGAAATACCTACTCACTACTCGAAACAGAGCGTCTGCTCAAAGAGAAAGAGACGGCAGAGGGTAAGAGCAAAGATGAAGCTGTAATGCTCTTGAACCATAAAGATGCTCTTGATTTTATTATCGAAAACCCCGACTATTTGACAAATCTAACCACCTCAAAGGTTGAGAACATACACTCAATCCTTATCAAGGAACTTGGCGTAGATAGAAATATACGCAATAGCCGTGTTGGTATAACGGGAACTAACTATCGTCCTTTGGATAACGAATTTCAGATCAAGGAGGCGTTAGAGGCGACTTGTCAGATGGTAAATAGCCGAGAGAGTATATTTGAGAAGGCTCTACTTATCTTGCTGATAATCTCGTACATTCAGCCATTCAATGACGGTAATAAGCGAACTGCGCGCATTGTCAGTAATGCAATTCTTATAGCTAACAACTACTGCCCTGTATCATTTAGGAGCGTTGACTCAATAGATTACAAAAAAGCAATGCTTGTTTTTTATGAGCAAAATAACCTCTCTGCATTCAAACGCATCTTTGTGGATCAGTTTGAATTTGCGGTTAATACTTATTTTTAATTGACGAGTTTATGGAACGATTATCAGACAAGACACTCAGTAAGCTCCAATATATTATCAATGAGTTGCAATACCGCAAAGGTGCTGAATTGGTGCAATTTTTTAATAAGATCGGATTTAAAGATAGCTACGGACAGGGATTTGGGTCAAGAGGCGCATATACTCAAAACAAGCTAATTGAGATAAATGGATCCCCAGAAATGGATCTATGTATAAAAAAAGCATTCTCTCCAGTAGACTTTGTTGAGAACTTCCAACTACTCGATCAAGCGATAGGTGACTTTAACAAATATCTATCTTTTGACGGATGGATTGTTGTGCGTAATGGTAAAAATATTGCCTTCAAGCGTGTTGGTGATGATTATTTTGTTGAAAATGAGCATAAGAAAAAAGCCGCAAAGTCAACAAATGCTGAAGATGATTTTTTAAGTGCGGACTACGATGAAATCTCATTAGATGGCTTAGATATAGATACAGTTGTATTTGATGTAATAGAAAGCCGAGTAAACGAACTTCATAGGTGTGTATCTGCTAAGGTGCCTTTAGCTATTATTTTTCATTGCGGAAGTATTTTAGAGGGTGTATTGTTTGGATTAGCTCAAAAGAACCAAAGGGAATTTAACACATCCCCCTCTGCCCCCAAAAAAGATAGTACAACAAAGAAATTTCCAGAATGGACTCTTGCTGATTTTATTAATGTAGCGCATAACTTAGGCTATGTTTGTGAAGATGTTAAGAAATTTAGTCATAGTT
Organism: uncultured Rikenellaceae bacterium; assembly: GCA_964370175.1. Classification (GTDB taxonomy): domain Bacteria; phylum Bacteroidota; class Bacteroidia; order Bacteroidales; family Rikenellaceae; genus Mucinivorans. The sequence continues at coordinate 7,315 of CAYJIF010000043.1, read as the reverse complement.
TGAGAGATTTCAGAAATTATATACATCCATACGAACAGGCGGCACGCAGGTTTGAACCAACTGAGGATACATCAATGATATGCTATCAGGTTCTAAAAGCTGCAATAACTCAGATTAAGAGCAAGATTAAAGTTATTAGTAAAGTATAAGGTGTTACACATGTAAACTAATATCATATTACACGCGTAACGATACAAATCGACTAATTATTCGTGATATTTAACTTTTCAGCCAGGGCATCCATATCCCTCGATACCTTCTGGTCGGTAATGCGGGCGTAGATTTGGGTTGTGCGGATGTTGGTGTGGCCCAGCATCTTGCTCACACTCTCAATAGGCACGCCGTTTCCGAGCGTTACGGTCGTGGCAAAAGTGTGGCGAGCGACGTGGAACGTTATGGGCTTATCAATCCCACACAGTGCCGCAATTTCCTTGAGATAATCATTGACCTTTTGATTGCTCGGCACAGGGAGCAGTCGATTGCCCTTTGCCACGCCCTCGTACTTGTCGACTATCATCTTGGGGATGTCCAGCAGGCGAATATTCACTGGCACCTTAGTCTTCTGGCGGTGCGTCATAATCCACAGCGTGCCGTCGGGTTGCTGCTCAATCATCTCGCGCGTCAGGTGCGCTACGTCAATGTACGCAAAGCCCGTATAGCAAGCAAAGATAAAAATATCGCGAATTAGTTCCAAGCGCTTTGTCGAAAAATCTTTCTGCATCACCTTTGTTAATTCCTCTTGTGTCAAGTACCCCCTATCTACCTTGTCGAGGTGCAGTTTCAGCGCGCCAAAGGGGTTCCCACTCACCCAGCCATTGTCAATCGCCATTTTGTACATAGAGGAACAGCGATGATGAACTTCGTGGCGGTGTTGTTCGCCAACCCCTTTTCGGAGCATAGCCACAGATAGAGCCTATCCAAAAAGCGCTTGTTGATATCCGCCAGCGGGATGTCCGAAATTTTGTACTCGCTCGCCATAAACTCCGCAACACGGCGGCGGGTGAGCTCGTACCTCAAAAGGCTCTCATTGTCATAACCTCGCACCTTGGTCAGTTTGGTGTAGTCCTCAATAAAGAGGTCGCAAAGCTCAAGGTAGGTTTTCGAGCTATCATCAAGGCTCATAATCGAGTTTTTGAGCTTGTTGGCGGTAACGACCTGCCCGAGTGTCAGGAACTCTGTGTAGCGGCGTTTGATGAGTGCCTTTAAATCTTCGAGGATAGTGTTAATGTGTTTCTCCTCGCGGGTCTTGCCTACGGTGCGGTACTCCTTGGCGAGCCATCTGTCAGGCAAAATCGTCTGTCGCGTTGAAAAGTGGCACATCTCGCCATTCACCGTAATCCGCGCCATAATCGGCGCAGTTCCATCTGGTCTGAGTTTTCCTTTTTGAATGATATACATCATCTTAAAGGTTGATTTGTTGTTCATCTTAATATTTGTTTTTAGTTTAACATTTATTGAGCAAATCGGGATTTGCTGCAAAATTACTCTATATTAAGATGCTGAAGAAACATTATAGTAGTCGTTATTGGGTCATAATCAAGTCATAATAGGGACATCGCGGGGTAGGGTAGGGCAGTGTCCCTTTACTCCTCATTGCCACAAAGCCATTTGCAGGACGCCACAGGGTCATAGTACAGCCCCCTTAGTGTAACCTCGTTGTGACCGAACTTTTTGCGGGTGGTGCTAACTGGCAAAGTATCAAAAGGTTACGAGCAAAAGACGACAGCCCCTCTCTCTCCGCACTACCCAGACAATGGGGGCGGAAACGAAAAATGAGGTAGTTGCTTGCAACTGCCTCATTTTCATTTATATACGGTCGTATAGATTTGACACTCAAAGGGTTCAAGTTCGGGTGATGTCTATTTGATGACTACTCTACACCCAATTTACACCATCTAAAAAGGGGCGCAATAGTCATAAATAGTCTTAGAAACGTGACCAAATCGTAACCAACGTGACTACTCACTGTAACCAAGACTAACATTGACTACTCTACGACTACTAATGTCTATATAACGCTGTTCCATAGCATCTTAATAGCAATTAACTTTGCATCAAATAAGTGATGTATAAAATTTTAAGACTATGAACCGACGACAAAGCGAGAGCAATCGAGTTCACTCGAATTGCTGAGGTGCGAAGGAGGAAGGCGCAGCCAAGCCAAGGGTAATAAACTTCTGCCCGTTCCGAGCAACCAAAAGGTTAATGACTATCGTAAAGGGATAGCAGCACTATGCGGAATCGACAAGCCCGTGACATTCCATTTTGCGCGCCACAGCTTTGCGACCACCGTTACGCTAAGCAACGGAGTACCAATAGAATCAGTCTCAAAAATGCTTGGACATACCAACATCAAAACCACTCAAACATATGCCCGTATCACTGATCAAAAAGTATCCTACGATATGGCCACCCTCGCCGCAAAACTAAATGCTGATAGATTTTAAAGGTTGATATGCTCATATATATCTTCAAATGAAACGGTTTCTCGATTCATTATACAAGCAATATCTTCTATTGAACCGATACATAGTTTAATAGGTTGATGCAATTGATTATGAATGAAAATTCTCGATTCTTTTTGATAAGCAAACTCCCGCCTTTTCATAAAAGGGGTAATCATGTCGCTATAATCCTCATCAAAATATTCTACCACTCCAAAATATACATCGTAGTCTAAATTTTTACACTCTTTGCCTATTCGTTCAATAAATTCGCGAGGATTATATATTTGTAATATAGTGTCTCCGTGTTTTACAAATCTTGGGTCTATAATTTTTGGCTCTCCTTCTTGCAAAGTCCACATGCAAAAAATATTACCCTGATTTGTGTCAGAATAATGTTTAAAAATCTCTTTTACTCCTATTAGTTCGTGCATTTGATGTTTTCCGTGCTCATTCATAATTGGAATGAATATTCGAGAATTCCTGTCAATTTCTGCAGCACCTTCGCAATTGTCAAAGATACCTTTACCTAATTCTTTATCTCTAAAGAAAGTTATAGGATTTAAATATACCTCTCCTTTCTTTAGGAGGGCATCTATATGTTCCTTCTGCCCAACTTTAATAAACTCTGATATGTTAAAACTATTTACAAAGTTCATCGTTTTTATGCTTTTGTGCGATATGCAAAATCTTTAGATATTCAATTTGCATTGTTGGTTAAAAGGACAAAGTTATCTAAATTTCCGTAATTTCATACAGCCAAAGTGTAACAAAGTTTCAGGAAAATCGGTTTGGGGGGCTCTACCTTTACAGCAAAAGTCGCTACGGCAGCTGCTCCCCGTGCCGAGTAACCAAAAAGCGAATGATTACCTCAAGGAAATTGCGGCGCTGTGTGGGATTGATGAGCCCCGTTGCCCGCCACATTTTTACCACGATCATAACGCTCGGAGATGCACTTTCGCCACTTTCTCACGCTACTGTCGCAGAATTATATCAACTGTCGTGAGGTCAAACAGTACGCCACGATGATGAGTGTATCGCCCAAATATCTTAGTGTCGTAATCCGTGATGTAAGTGGTAAATCGGCAAGCGACTGGGTTAATGAGACGATAATATCCGAGGCAAAAAATCTTCTTACGCACTCCCAGATGAGCATTGGGCAGATTGCAGAACATCTTAACTTTATCGACCAATCGCACTTTGGTAAGTTTTTCAAGAAACATTGCGGTGTCACACCATCAAAATATAAATAAGAAGCGTTGCTGAAATGATGCCCCAACAAGGGCTATCAGTTAGGTATTTGTGGCTAATGTGCTAAAACATAAATATATGAGACCGTTGCAAGGCGGCGATATTTTAAAGATAACTCTAATGACTCTTCAGTCACATACTTAGGTATGCTCCTTTCAGAGCCCTTAGAGCCATCTTCAAAATCTCATCCACCTATCAGCGTTCTCAATAGCGGAGCAAAACATAAGTTTTGCAATGGTCTCTATATTGTAATGTGCGTCTCTGTAATATGTATAGTAATTACAGTAATATGTTTAGTGTGTGGCATTAAAATTAGCACTACCTTTGCAGTATGATTTCTAAATAAAAAGATGTATGAGAGAGATACTATTATATAGCATACCATTTATTGTTCTTGCATCTATGGCAGGGGCAATCTACTATTTATCGCTACGTGTGGCGTGGGCATTTGAGTTTAATAAATGGTTTGTGTTATTGATCGTAGGAGCCATTGTAATTGGTTCGTTTGTTGCGATGATGGTGATAATGCAAAATAACTACACCTCAACCATAAGTCACATTATTAGTAATACTTCAAATATAGTTATAGGAGTGTTGATGTTTGCAGTATGTGCTACTCTTTTGCTTGATGCTATAAATCTTATTGTAAAAATACCACCTCGCACTTTTGGTTTGCTTACTATAGGATTAACCACATTGGTTTCACTCTATTCCATTTGGAATGCATCGCACACGAGGGTGTATCATCGTGATATATCACTTCCTAACCTATCAGAACCGCTTCGCATAGCACATTTGAGCGACACTCACTTTGGGCATTTTTGGGGCGAAAATAGAGCTCAACACATAGTTGATTTAGTAATGAAAGAGGATGTGGATGCTATTGTAATAACAGGTGATATGTTTGATGGACGAGTGCGTTTAAATAGCGACGTATTAAAACCGTTTCAGCAACTTCGTGTCCCTATCTATTTTTCAGAGGGCAATCACGATGGGTACTCAGGAAGTCGTGATATTAAGAATCTTCTTTCCCTGAATGGTATAATTGTTTTGGATAATAAGAAAGTAGAGTTAAATGGCACACAAATTATTGGGCTTGACTACCTTATGGCAGATGCCGAAACTGCAGATACTTTTCACGCTCCGCCAGCAGGTGTTACTATGAAAGAGATGTTACCAACTCTCAATATTGATAAAAATCGCGCATCAATATTGCTACACCACAACCCTGTGGGTGCAAGATATGCAGCAGAGAGTGGGATAAACCTATATCTTGCAGGTCACACTCACGCAGGACAGTTATTTCCTGCTACACTCATATCAGCATTGATGTTTGAATACAACAAAGGGCTATATAAGTATGACGATAATATGCAGATATATGTATCTCAAGGCATTGGCACCTTTGGACCACCAATGCGACTTGGAACACAGAGTGAATTAACTATTATAAACTTAATGAAACAGTAGCGAAATGAAGTTCATAATAAATACAACATTAAAGAAATGGCTATAAAACATATAAATACGGTCTCTGAGTTCAATAATCTTGTTGGTGTCAATACTCTTCATCCATTGATCACTGTTATCGATTTTTCGCAGATTAAACCTATTAGACTTGAAGGGATGTTTACAATGTCACTATACGCTATCACAATTAAAGGGAAATCGTGTGGACAGATTAAATATGGTCGCAGTAACTACGACTATCAAGAGGATAGTATGGTGTTCTTCGCCCCGAATCAGATAATTGGCATTGAGAGTAGTGAGATGGAGGCGGATAGTCAAGGTGCGGGGTTATTCTTTCACCCCGACCTTTTGCGTGGCACTCATCAGAGCTGTATGCTCAAAGATTATCACTATTTTAGCTATGATGTAAACGAAGCTCTACACCTTTCTGTCATCGAGAGGGAGAGCATTAGAGAGATCTTCGAGAAGATTCGCACAGAAATAGAACGTCCCATCGACAAACACACCAAAAGCATTGTCGCCTCATCATTAGAGGTGCTAATGAACTACTGCCAAAGGTTCTATGATAGACAATTTGTTACTCGTGATGTGTTAAATAAAGATATTTTGACCCGCTTTGAGGCTCTTTTGAACGACTATTTCAATCTTAACATCCAACAAAGCGAGGGGCTACCAACAGTAAAATTTTGTGCAAAAAAACTTGCACTCTCGCCGAACTATATGGGAGATTTAATCAAACGAGAGACGGGGCGCAGTGCACAGGAGCATATCCAGTCGCTTATCATAGAGCGAGCAAAGTTAGAACTATCAACCAGCCAGAAGAGTGTAACCGAAGTAGCCTACTCACTAGGTTTTGAGTACCCGCAATATTTCTTCCGTCAATTTAAGAAACATACGGGAATGACACCAAACGAGTATCGTACTATAAATTAAAATACACACAAAATGAATATCTACGACGCATTTCTCCAATATGTCGAAGCCGAACAAAATTTTTCTTTAGCAATCTTGTCTGTTACCGCAGTGATGGTTTTAGTGGCTATTGTTACTCTGTTTGTTAAGCGTACAACCTTTGCTAGGTGGTTCTCTGTGTCGCTTCTTGCTATGTCATTCACGCTTGGCATTGCTATGATTAGCGACAGATCACGAGCCGAGAGGATTAAAGCTCAAGGCGCTGAGATATTTCAACAGGGTGAGAATAACTTTGTAGAGTATGAGATAGAGCGAATGAGTACCGATTTAACAAACTTTGCAACATATCATCTCTACTTTTGGGCAGCAGTAGCTCTTGCCGTTGTGTTGTTAATTTTTGTTCACTCGCCAAAGGAGAGGGTCTTTGCGGCGTTTTCGGTGATTGCTTTCGGGTGGTCTCGGTTAATGCGCACAAGGGTCGCTTGAGGGTTTTGGTATGTCATCTGCTCAAATGGGTAGCGGATTATTGTGGGGGTGTTATAGCCTACGCCAAGCTCAAGATATAGGGTGCGTTTGGTGAGCGAGTTTTGTGCAAATATTTCGTACCTGCGTGCTGCATCGTACCACTCTTTGGGTTGCACAAAGTTGCCGTCTTTTCTAAGGTGCATATCCATTGGCTTGCCACACTTTGGGCAATATGGAATTAAATCAGAGAGCACACGGCAAACCTTTGTCGAGGCGAGCATCTTCTGCACCATCTGCTCGCAGTTATAAATCTTGTCGTGGCAACCCACCTCACACTGCAAATAGAGATAGTCACCTTGGGTGGCAAAAATACGCTCGGGAGCAAATCCCGACAGCTCAAATTGGGCATCTACGTTAGTTGTCAAAACGAAATAGTTCTTATCTTGCACCAACTTTAGTAGCTCTTTATAAAGCGGCAGAGAGCAAGGGTCGAGGCGCAATCGCTCGCCCAAAGGCGACTAAATTATCAAATTTGCGTTTCAGAGAGTGCGATGAAGCTCGCTTCAATCGCCGAGCGTGAGCAAATTCTATAACTAAACAGTGGGAAATTTGTACAACAAAATTTAAATCCGTAAATTAGCATCGGTAAACTTTAGTTTGACGACGTACAGGCTGAGGAGTTTTTTGTTAGTTGAATTGACGCACTTGAAACATTGTTGTCTTAAAGAGTCGTGACTTTAGGAAAATGGGGTTAAAGAGCATATTTGCGCATT
>CAYJIF010000042.1:0-14896 GCA_964370175.1 uncultured Rikenellaceae bacterium | reverse complement strand
TTCATAAAAGTCACTTTGTTATGTAAATATTTAGGCAAAATTACTATTTTTGTGGGACAATTACAACAAAAATGTATCCAAAAATATCTTTCATAACAGTAGTATTCAACAACAAGGAGGCTTTGCACAAAACCCTCCACAATTTGAGCGAAGTGCCTTATCCCGAGGTGGAGATTATTGTCATCGATGGCGGCTCCACAGATGGCACAGTAGAAGTGATTGCAGATTTTGCACACATCATATCGTACTACGTGAGCGAGAAAGATGGCGGCATCTACGACGCTATGAATAAGGGTATCAAGGTGGCAACGGGGAAATTTCTGTGGTTTGTCAATGCGGGAGACACGGTGCATAACATCGAGGCACTGCAAAACGAGTTTACCACGGACAACTACCTCGCCGATATATACTATGGGGAGACAATGATCGTTGACCAAGAGGGCAACCCCAAGGGACTCAGACGCAAGGCTCCTCCCCAAAAGCTCACACTGCGAAGTCTAAAGAACGGGATGGTGGTCTGCCACCAATCGTTTTTGATGAGGCGCAGCATTGCTCCGCTCTACGACACTACATACCGATTTTCGGCCGACTATAAATGGATGATTGATTGCGTAAAGATAGCAAAGAGCTCTATTAACACAGAGGTTGTGCTCAGCAACTTCGAGCTCGGCGGCACCACCACCCAGAACCACAAGGCAAGCTTGCGTGAACGTTTCGAAATCATGAAACAAACCTACGGGCTATTCACTACTCTACTCTACCACGCAAAATTTTTCGTCAATGCGCTCTTTACTCCTCGCTATCGTTAGTTTATTGCTGCTATGCTCGGTGGCGGCAGGCAGCGAACCCACTCGCATTGGTTTCTATAACCTTCAGAACTACTTCGACACCATCAACGACCCTGGGGTGAATGACGCAGAGTACAGCAATAGTAAAAACAATGATTTTGAGCAGAAGAAAGAAGATATTGCCAACGCCATAATGCTCTTTAATCCACACATACTGGGAGTGTGCGAAGTGGAAAATTATGGTGTGCTGGAGGAGCTGGCTCGAACCATCTACACCTCTGGCGGGCGAGGGTATGCTATTGTGCATTACGACTCGCGGGATAGTCGAGGTATAGACATCGCAATGCTCTACGACTCCTCGCGCTTTGAATTGATAGCGAGCGAGGAGGTGAAGCTCTCGTTTGTTAGGCGGGGTTTTGTGCGTGCTGAATTCAGGGGCAAAGGGGGTGATATTGCGCCTTTTGTGGTCTATGCCGCCCACCTCAGCTCAAAACTCGGTGGTCAGAGTGCGGAGGTCAGAAGAAAGAAGGCGCTACACATACTCGATAGCCTTGCCGTTGCCGAACCCTCACTAAGAGCCATCGTCTGCGGCGACATGAACGACGAACCGAGACACCACCCCATACTCCTTAACCTTGGCTATGAGGCTGCCCAAAATGGACTTGCCAGCTACGTCTACAGAGATGTATGGAGCATGATTGACCAAATCCTAATCACACCCGAGTTGCGCCGCCACATGGTCGGCACTCAGAGGGTCGTTATCGACCAAAGTCTAATAACGCAAAGTGGCCGATTCAAGGGCTACCCAAAGCGCAATGAACCCAGCGACCATTTACCTGTATTTATAGATATAGAGCTATGAACAATCCAACGGATGATAAACAGTATATGACCCTCGCCCTGAGACAAGCACACGAGGCTGGGCAACGAGGCGAAGTGCCCATTGGCGCAATTATAGTGTACGGGGAGAGGGTTGTCGCCTCGGCACACAACCTCACACAAGCACTCACCGATCCTACCGCCCATGCCGAAATGCAAGCAGTTACAGCAGCATGCGACACCATCGGGGGGAAGTATCTCAAGGGTTGCACGCTATACGTCACTCTGGAGCCATGCCCAATGTGCGCTGCTGCACTGCGTTGGGCTCAAATCGACCGCATTGTGTGGGGAGCAAGCGACCCTAAGGGTGGTTTCTTGAGGATAAGTTCCGAGCTATTACACCCCAAAACCACGACACATAGCGGTGTTTGCGAGGAGGAGTGCGCAGAAGTGCTAAAAAAATTTTTTTCATCTAAACGGTAAAAAGTTTGCATTATATTTGTTGAATTACTACCTTTGCGGGGATTCAAAAAAAGCTTAATCACTAAAACACAAAAGAATAACACTTATGAAAACTCTCAAAGTAATGCTCGTAGCCACTGCGCTACTGCTTGGACTGAACACAGCTCAAGCTCAAACTCTCGAAGAAGCACAAACAAAGTACACTGAGGCTATGGGTCTGGTGAAAGCTAAAGATTATAGCAATGCTGCTACAATGTTGGACGAGGCAATGAATATTGGTTTTGAACTCGGCGACGAAGGACTGGATATCGTCAAAGAAATTCAAAAAATTCTTCCCAAAGTGTATATCTACGGTGGCGTTGAAAAACTCCGCAAAAGTGATTTCCAATCCGCCATCACTGAACTAACCTCTGCTTTTGAACTTGCTGACCTTTATGGTGACATCACCACTGCTCGTCAGGCAAGCCGCGCAATTTCGGGTGCATACCAAGCAATGGGTGCTGAGGCTTTCAACAACAAAGACTACCAAACTGCACTTACAAGCTTCTCGAAAGGTTACGAACAAGACCCTTCGAACATCAAACTCGCGCTACTCACCGCCAAGAGCTATGCTGAGCTTAACAAAATCGACACTGCATTCGCTATCTACAACGACATTATCAAGACTGGTACCGAAAACAGCAAATTCGAAGCCGAAGCCGCAGAAGCTAAAAATGAGATCACAACCTACTCGCTTGTAGCTATCAGCGCTGCTGCCGAGGCTAAAAACCTTGACGAAGTGCTTCGCATCGCAGCTCTTGCTCCAGAAAGCCCTGAAGTTGCGCTAATGAGCATGCAGGTTGCTAACAACAACAATAAATATGACGTGATTATCGCAAACGCTGAGGCTGCTGCTGAAAAACAAGTGGACGATGCTCAAAAATCAGACATCTACTACATGCTTGGTGTAGCATACAACAATACTCAAAACTTCGACAAAGCAATCGCTGCCCTTAGCAAAGTAACAGCAGGCAACAACGTCTCTGCTGCAAAAACGCTGATTACAGAACTTAAAAAATAAGCTGTCGTGCGAATAGTTATAGCCGGTGCGGGCGAAGTAGGCTCGCACCTGGCAAAAATGCTTAGCGAGGGTAACCACTCAATCACTGTTATTGACGATAGCGAAAAACAACTCGATGCAGTTGCTGCTATTGCCGACGTAATCACGGTGAAAGGTAACCCAACATCCTTTGAAACTCTTCAAAAAGCCGAAGTCGAACGCTGCGACCTCTTTGTTGCTGTTGGACCCGAAGAGAATGCAAATATTATCTCGGCTATGCTCGTCAAACAGCTCGGCGGACGTAAAGTCGTCGCACGAGTGAACAATGACGACTACATCAGCTCTGGCATCAAAAACCTCTTTGTGAATATGGGTATCGACCACATGCTCTACCCCGAAAAAGAGGCCTCAGAAGAAATACTCAGACTGCTAAGACACACCTCTACAAGCGAATTTATTGAATTTGCAGGCGGAAAACTCGTGCTAATGTCTGTTAGAATCGAGGAAGGTTCGAAACTCTCGAGCAAACAACTCGACAGTTGTAGCCAGGGCAACTGCAAAGAACTCTCGTACAAAGTTGTCGCCATCTCGCGTGACACCGTGAGCTTCATACCCACATCTGCCGACACAATTCGTGTGGGAGATATGCTCTACGTAATGGCAAAAAAGAACGCCATTGGTAATGTCATGGAGGTTTTCGGCAAACAACACTACGAAATCAAAAACATGATGATACTCGGAGGCGGAAAAATCGGACGACATATCGCCCGCAAACTCCAAGACCATATCAACGTAAAACTGCTGGACTACAACGCCACAAAAGCCTATAAAATGGCAGAATCACTCGATAAAACACTCATTATCAATGACGATGGCAGGCGCATCGAAGTGATGGAGGAAGAGGGATTGGCCTCGATGGACGTCTTTTTGGCGCTGACGGGCAGAGCAGAGACTAACATCCTATCGGCGATGCTCGCTAAGAAAATGGGAGTTAGAAAAATCGTTGCAGAGGTCGAAAATCTCGACTACATCGGCTTTGCTGAAAGCGTTGGCATCGACTCAATCATCAACAAAAAGCTCATCACCGCTTCGTCCATCTACAGCTTCACCAGTGCAAGCGACGTACAGACTGCCAAGTACCTGAGCGGAACAGATGCTGAGGTTCTGGAATTTATTGCCAAAAACGACTCGATAATGACTAAAGGTCCTATCAAGTGCATTGACTTTCCGAGCGGGGCTGTCGTAGGCGGAATAATCCGTTCATCGGGGGTTACTATCGCCGGCGGCGACACCGAAATTCAACCCTACGACCGAGTTGTGGTCTTTGCACTGCCTGACGTGGTTGAAAAAGTGGGGCATTATTTCGAATAGAGATGAGACCATTACTCACGCTTCTGCTCAACAACAAAGCTAACGCGTTTTTTCTTGCCCTCGCACTGCTCGCCCTTGTGGGATGTGCCTCGCGTGCGGGTGTGCAATATATCACCACCACGGGCTTTGCACAAGGTACGTCATACAACATCACCTACCAGAGCGAGGTGGATTACTCGCAAGATATTGAACAGTTGCTCGCAGAGTTCGACCACTCGCTATCTTTCTATAGTGACTCATCGTTGCTGTGGGCAATTAACAGCGGAGAATCAAGCACAACAGATTCGCTTTTCTGCGAGGTGTACACACTCTCACAAGATATCTACGCTCTGAGTGGCGGACTATTCGACCCGACTCTCGGAGCGCTCTTCCAACTCTACAAAAGTCGTGATGAAGAGCTGATAAACAACAGCCTGGAGGAGGTAAAACAAAGCATAGGCCTTAACAAAACCTCGCTCAGAAATGGTGGCAAAGAGATAATCAAGGAGAATAACGCCACACAGTTTGATTTCAGCGGCATTGCTCAAGGGCTTTCTGCGGACAAAATTGCAGAGCTACTGACCGAGCGTGGGGTTGAAAATTACATGGTAGAGATTGGTGGCGAAATTGCAATCTCGGGACTTAGTCCACGCGGCGAAAAATGGCGCATTGGCATTGACACTCCTGAGGAAGGAAATTTTGTGAGCGGAGCGGAGCTTAGCGGAATTATCGAGCTTGGCGGCACCAACAAACACCACAGGCCTATCTACCAAGGGGTTGCAACATCGGGCAATTATCGCAAATTCATCAACCTGCCCACGGGCGAGCGAATAACCCACACGATTAACCCTCACACGGCTCTGCCAATTACTCACAACTTGCTCTCGGCAACAATCCTCGCACCCACTGCTGCGCTTGCCGATGGAATTGCCACCGCTGCGCTGGTCGGCGGGCTTGAGTGGACTCGCAACCTCATCGACAGTATGCACAATGCAGGTGCGCAAGAGTATGGCTACTACTTGATTTATGCCGATAGCACGGGAGCAATGCAAGTGCTATCGACACTATAGAATCACGCTACGCAATAGAGTATTCTCCCTCTCACCCAGAATCACACCGAGCATCCAGCCCTCTTTTCCCCCCCTACCCCACTACTCCGAGAAGTAAGGAGCGAAAAGGTCTTTTAGAACCTGTGGCTGGCGAACTGGGCGATGAGTGACGCTATCCATAAACGCCAAAGTGACACTGCCAGTTGTCAGGAGCTCCATCCCCTCGCTGCGGTACACCTCATAATCGAAAGTGACTCTCACCCCCGTGGGCATAGAGCGCAATGAAGAGCGCACGATGAGTTCGTCATCATAGTGGGCTGGTTTTTTGTAGTCGATATGCACTTGCAGTACTGGCATCATCACCCCCGAGGCCTCAAGCTCACGATAAGTGTAGCCCAGCGAGCGCAGCAAGTCATTGCGCCCCATATCAAAAAGCTCTACATAGTGGGAGTGGTATAGAAAGCCCATCATATCAACCTCGCCATAGCGAACCCTAACTTTTGTGTCGTAGCTAATCATAATTATTCTGTGTTTAAATTTAGTGAGTAAATAACCCCTTGCTCGTCGTTGATACCGCTTGGGGCGAATCCGCAACTCTCGAAAAACCTTATTGCAGAGGTGTTCTCGGGGTGGATAACAGCTTGGAGCACATCCAGCCTCATTGTCTGGTGGGCTATTCGCACAATTTCTTGCACAGCCGCCCGACCAAACCCTCTGCCCTGCATTTGAGCGGGGTAGAGAATCAGCGCAAGGCTGGCAATTCTGGCTTGGCAGGTCTGCTCAACATCGTAGAGATCGACAAAACCTGCAGCTCTGCCTTGGTAGTCGACAACGAATCTCAACGGTTCGGTGGCGATGAACTCTTCAACCTGTTCGCGCGAGTATGGAGCATCGCACAGCGTAGTGTAGCTCCAATTAACGGGGTCGTTTTCGAGCTGCATCATAAATGCCACGTCAGTGGTTTCGATTTTGCGTAGTGTGACCATCACCTAAAGCCATAAAAAAACAGAGAGAATTCAACCGCTCTTCATCAATAGAGGATGAGTACAAAGACGTGCGCTCTGTGCCGTGGCTAAATTCTCTCGGAAAATTATAATATATATTTGGCGGCACCCATTCTGTTTTGATAAACTCTGGCGCCTCTTTCTCTGATAGTTGCTGAGTACTATTCTTCGTTTTGGAAGAACTCAGGGCGGTGCTCTCTGACGTAAGCAACCACTTGGCTAAACCCGTCGGCAAATTTCGCAAAATCCTCTTTATATAGGTGGATTTTGTGTTTATCAATAGCAAAGCTACCATCTTGTAGCTGTTTTTTGCGGCTTTCAGTGATTGTGATGTAGTAGTCTTCGGCACGTGTTGATTTCACGTCGAAATAATAGATTCGCTTGCCAGCTTTCACCGGCACTGAGAATACTTCGTCAGCGCCACCTCCATTACCATGTTCGCGGTGACCCCAATCATTGTTAGTTGTTTCCACTTTAGTTTCGTTGTCGTTCTTGGAAAAGTTAAAAATCCCCATCTTGTTTGTTTTAAATAAATAAAAAAATATGTTACTCTAACTGTTAGTGAATCCGCCGCGTCGGCGAAAAAGTCGCCAGTGCATATTGCATCGGTGATGGATGGACCACAATTAAATCTTTTAAATTTTTAGCACAATTGTACAATTTTTGAAAAAAGGGGTGATTTTCACTCTCCGCCCTATCAAAGTGTTAAAAAACTTAGCAAATATAGTAATGATTTTTGGAATTACAATAAAAAACTTATCTTTGCATTAAAATTAACATTAATTTAATAATATAGCACTATTATCCCCTTCAAAACCGTTATGGATATTACCTTTTTACCTAAGCGAGGAATCAAACCCAGAGAGCTCGGAATCACAATGGTGATGGACAAAGGCCTAGGACAAAGCACCGCCGAGAGCATCTGCAAAATGGCAGCCCCATATATTGATTTTGTAAAACTCGGCTTCGGCACGTCTCTCTTCACAGCGGATTTGGACCAGAAGCTCGCAATATATAAAAAATACGGCATCAAAGTCTACGCCGGAGGAACTCTCTTTGAGGCTTTTTACATTCGCGGCAAACACGACGAATTCGTGAGATTCGTTAATGAATATGGCTTTTCGGCAGTGGAAATCTCCGATGGTTCCATCATCTTGGATCACGACGAAAAATGCCGAATTATCGAGAAACTCAGCGCCAACCATAAAGTCCTCTCCGAGGTAGGGAGCAAGGTTGCTGGAGTAGACTACAGCTCTAAGCGATGGATCGAGATGATGCAAGCAGAGCTCAATGCTGGTAGCCAATACGTCATTGCCGAAGCACGCGAGGCGGGTAATGTCGGCATTTTCGACAGCAAGGGTGGCGCGCGCGAAGAGCTTATCAACGAAATCACGCAGAAGGTTCCAATGGAAAAAATCATCTGGGAAGCACCCGCTAAAAACCAGCAAGTGTGGTTCGTCAAACGCTTCGGGGCAAACGTAAATCTGGGCAATATCGCCGCCGAAGAAATCCTATCGCTCGAAACCATCCGCTGTGGACTCCGTGGCGACACATTTGGGCTGTACCTGCCCGACGAACTCAAAGCAAAAGTACAGAAATAAAATATGAAAAAAAGAGGAGCAAAAGACTTTACTCTGCTCGCCCTCAAAGGGTGTGCAATGGGAGCCGCCGATGTTGTGCCTGGAGTTTCGGGAGGAACAATCGCTTTTATCTCGGGGATATACACCGAGCTGATTAATTCAATCAAGAGCGTAGACGTTGCCGCTCTGAAACTACTGTTTAGTTTTCGCATCAAAGACTTCTGGAAAAAAATTAACGGCAGCTTTCTCTTCAGCGTACTCGGAGGTATAGCCATCTCCATTCTCTCGCTCGCAAAAGCGATGAGCTACCTGTTGGAGAATCACCCGATTATGATATGGTCGTTCTTCTTTGGGTTGATTGTTGCATCGGCGGGGCTAATCTTCAAGGAGGTCAAAAAATTCAACGTAGCATCGCTGATAGCCATAATTGCTGGGGCTGCGATTGCCTCCTACATAACAGTGATGTCGCCCACCGAAACACCTAACGATTGGTGGTTTATTGTCTTATGCGGCGCTATTGCCATCTGCGCGATGATTCTGCCTGGAATTTCGGGTTCGTTCATACTGCTGCTGATGGGCAAATACGCCTACATACTCAACGCCGTAAGCACTTTTGAGGTGACAACCCTCGGACTCTTTATCACGGGTGCAGTTATTGGCATCGTTAGTTTTTCGCACCTGCTGTCGTGGCTACTCAAGAAGTTCCACACCGCAACACTATCACTGCTCACTGGCTTTATGATTGGTTCGCTATACAAAGTGTGGCCATGGAAAGAAACGATCAGCACCACAGTGAATTCGAGCGGAGAGACCATCCCACTTATGCAGAACAACGTACTGCCCAACACCTTCGAAACCATTAGCGGCGAACCATCACAACTCCCATGGGCGATTGCGATGGCACTGGTTGGTTTTCTTACGATTTTCGTTGTCGAGTGGATTGGCAACTCCATGAAGAAACAAAGCCCCGCTCAGAAGTAAAAATATCGAGAGACAATTAAGTGAAAAAAGTGTGGTTTTTGTTGAAAATCACACTTTTTTCAGCTATCTTTGTTGCGCGAAATTTGACTAAAATAATTCAAATAAATTTATGAGCGAACAAAACAAAGATTATTCAGCCAGTAGCATTCAGGTACTCGAGGGTTTGGAAGCTGTGCGTAAGCGTCCAGCAATGTATATTGGCGACACCGGCGAGAAAGGACTACACCACTTGGTGTACGAGGTGGTGGACAACTCCATTGACGAAGCACTCGCTGGACACTGTACACATATTGATGTTAGCATCAACGAAGATAACTCTATCTCCGTAGCCGACAATGGCCGCGGTATCCCCACCGACTTCCACGAAAAAGAAGGCAAAAGCGCGCTTGAAGTTGTACTCACTGTGCTACACGCAGGGGGTAAATTCGATAAAGACTCCTACAAAGTATCAGGAGGTCTACACGGTGTGGGGGTTTCGTGTGTGAATGCACTATCCATCATGCTGGAGGCAGTTGTGCATAGAGGCGGAAAGATTCACCGCATGGAGTTTTGTCGTGGTGCGGCACAAGGCCCGCTGGAAATCGTAGGTGATACGGACAAAACAGGAACTACTGTCACGTTCAAACCCGACGGTGAAATTTTCACCCAAACAACTACATATAACTACAGCATTCTGGCTTCTCGCCTACGTGAACTTGCATTTTTGAACAAAGGGATTCACATCTCGCTCACCGACAAGCGCGACAGAGACGAAGAGAGTGGAGAGTTCCGCCACGAAGAGTTCCACTCTACCGATGGCCTCAAAGAATTCGTGCGCTATCTCGATGCCACTCGCCAAACCATCACTCCAGAGCCAATCTACTTCGAAGGCGAAAAAGATGGTATCCCTGTGGAGGTGGCAATGCAGTACAACAACGAGTACAAAGAGAATGTTCACACATATGTGAATAATATCAACACTCACGAGGGTGGCACACACCTCACTGGCTTTAGACGTGGGCTCACTTCCACACTCTCTAAGTACGCCAAAGAGAGCGGCGCACTCGATAAACTAAAATTCGAAATCTCCTCGGATGACTTCCGCGAGGGACTCACAGCTATTGTATCGGTGAAAGTTGCAGAACCTCAGTTCGAGGGGCAAACAAAAACCAAACTGGGTAACCCCGAGGTGCAAGCTCCCGTATCGCAAGCCGTTTCGCAAGCACTCAGCAACTTCTTGGAAGAGAATCCAGCCATTGCTAAGATCATCGTGCAGAAAGTAGTCTTGGCGGCAACAGCGCGCCACGCTGCGAAAAAAGCACGCGAAATGGTGCAACGCAAAACCGTGCTCAGCGGCTCAGGACTCCCCGGCAAACTTTCGGACTGCTCCAGCCGCGATAGAGCAATCACCGAGCTTTTCCTTGTCGAAGGGGACTCGGCAGGGGGAACTGCCAAACAAGGGCGTGACCGTGCATTCCAAGCAATTCTGCCACTAAGGGGTAAAATCCTTAACGTTGAAAAGGCTATGGAACATAAAATCTTCGAGAGCGAAGAAATCAAAAACATATTCACCGCACTGGGCGTAACCATTGGCACCGAGGAAGACTCTAAACAACTCAACCTCACAAAACTACGCTACGACAAAACTATCATCATGACCGATGCCGATGTGGATGGTAGCCACATTGCAACTCTGATTATGACCTTCTTCTTCCGCTATATGACCGACCTTATCACGGGCGGCCACCTCTATATCGCAACGCCACCGCTCTACCTCATCAAACGTGGTAAGCAGGAACGCTACTGTTGGAACGAGAGCGAGAGGGAACAAACTATTGAAGAATTTGGCTCAAAAGGTGTGCACATCCAACGCTACAAAGGTCTTGGAGAGATGAACGCAGAACAGCTATGGGAAACTACCATGCACCCAGAACAACGAGTGCTAAGACAGGTGACTATTGAAAATGCGGCAGAGGCTGATAGAATCTTCTCGATGTTGATGGGCGATGATGTTCCACCTCGCAGGGAGTTTATCGAAAGCAACGCCAAATATGCTCGCATTGACACCTAATCTGCAAAATATCTAAAATAATACAGTACATATAGAGCAAAAGAAGAGCGTCACTTTATTCAAGTGACGCTCTTCTTTTTATTTATTACACAAAATGTGCTCTTTGTATATCAGGATGGCTCTACGATTTATTGCGTAGTTTTCTGCTGTAAGGGAAGTACGCCAACGGAGCCAAAACTATCACCGCAGCGTAGATTCCGAAAATCACCCACAAAGTTGTAGGAGCAGAAATCGACCCGTAGGAGTGCATTCCGCTGAGGAAATAGTTTACCCCAAAGAATGTCATTAGAACCGAACCAAGCGCCACTACCGACCCTACGGCATAGAAATAGGGGTACTTGCTCTGCGATACCGAGAGCTGCTTATTGAGCGATGTTGGCCTGAAAATCAAGTGGCCGTGCGTTAGCAGCGTGTAGACCAGCATGGTGATTAGCGCCCAAGTTTCCTTAGGGTCCCAGCCCCAGTAACGCCCCCAGCTCTCGTTCGCCCACACCGCACCGATAAAGACCCCAATGGTCAAGAACATAAGACCAATGACCGAACTCAAATAATTAATAGCAGTGAGTTCAGCAATCTTTGCCTCCATTTTACGGGGTGCAGTCGCCATCATGATGAGTGTCGCAATGCCCAACAAGAAACACACTGCAAAGAAACTGTATGAGGTGGTGATGATGCTCACGTGCGAAATCAACCACGATGAGTTGAGAACAGGCACGAGCGGAGTGATTTGAGGATCCATCCAACTAAGGTTCGAGACGAAGAGCAGCACGCCCGTCAAAAAGACTGAGAGCGCAAAGGCAATAGCCGAACGGCGGATAAAAAATAATCCCACTACCATTGTTGCCCACCCAACAAAAACAAAGGTCTCGTAGGAGGAGCTCAGCGGCGCACGGCCGGAGATATACCATCTGAGAATGAGTGATGCTGTAACCCCGAGCCACACAACGATGGAGAGGACAGTGAGCGAGCCACGTGCCACTCTCACCCACCGTCCAGCGTTGAGCGCCGTGGCTATGAATGCTCCGATGAGCAACAACCCAAAGGTCATCATAATATAGCCACTCAAACGTAGTGGGTTATATTTCAACAGAAACAGCTCGGCTGTAATTTTCGGAGACATTGCCTTCGCCTCATCGTTTTTCGCATTCTGATAGATTTTTATCATATCGAGCACCTTTTCCGCCTCGCCATAGTTTTTGCTGCGATACTCCTCGGCAAACCAATCCCAGATTGTACCAACCAAAAGCGAGTCTTGGCGTGCGCCAGCAAAATCATGAGCTATGAGTTCCTTATCGCCTGGCGAATACCAATAGGGAGTTCCGCCACGAGGGAAAATATCGAACAAACGCCCCGTGAGCAAATTATCTAAAATACTGACCCGCTCGTTGAACTTCAACACCTCTTTCTCGGCTTTGTTACGGCTGCTCGTTGGCATTTGCTCTATGGCGTAGACTCGATCAGCGAGCACATACTCGCCTTGGGGGTTTATTAGCTGAATAAAGCTGATTTTTTCGTCCATGGTGTCGGCAATAATCGCCTCCGTACTCCATTTATATGGGTCTGTGAGAATCCCCAATAGTATTTGCGAGGAATTCAGCCCTTTGTGCTCATCATCTTTTGCAATCTTGCGGATAATATCATCTGCATAACTCCCCACACTCTGCATTCTACCCGTAGTACTCTCGACCACAAGGCTCTCGAATTTCTTGATCATCTGCTCTTCAGGAGTATTGGCATGAGCAGTTGTGCTGAGGGTTAGTGCCATCAGGACGCTGAGCGTTGATGCCACTCTGCGGAATCGAGAATTACGACCTACGAGCAGCAACACAAATCCGACAAGAAGCATGAAATAACCGATATACGAAACAGTCGTTCCCACACCATCGTAAGCGGCACTCAACACCGTGCCTGCCTCGTCGCTGTCATAAGAACTCTGAAAAAACTTCCACCCCTTATACACAAGCGGGTTGTTCATCTCCACCATAAAATCCTGGCCCTCAATCTGCAAATCGCTTATGTAATTCGAGGCGGCAGTAGATCCGCCATATCGCTCGATAGTAAACTCCTTGAGATGAACCTCGAAAGGCAGTTCGGCTATAACTTCAATATTGTTATCAACCACGAAGGTCTGTGACGAACCCTCGCGAATGTGCACAATGCCATCGACCGAGAAAAGGTTGCTATGCAACGCGCCAAGAAGGATAACCACGAATCCGTAATGGAGCACAAGCAACCCCCATTTACGCCCCTGCCACATACGCATTTTGATGCTCTTGGCTATGAAACTCATTGCCAGCAGCCCCTGTAACGCAAAGAACCAGACGGCGGTGTAAATCACCTCTCGGGCTACTTGTGTACCATGATATTTCTCAATAATTGTTGCTGCGGCAAGCAGCAGTGTATATAGTATCAACAGAGTCGCCATTAGCCACCCTTTGGATAGAAGATTTAGGATTTTGTTCATCACTTAATAATACTTTGTCAATGTCTGTTGTTTGTTAATGGAGTTAAGGGATAGAGAGGGGGGGGGAGCAGGCGAGCAAAGAGACAAAAAACATTGTTTTTGAACCTCATAGCCACGAGCAACTCAGAGAACAAAAGGCATCTGCGACACGATTGACTATGATAGAGTTGGCTGTGTAGAGCGTTTCGCCATTCGGCAAAAGCTCTATTGCCTTGCTTTTTCCATAATCTTCTGAGCCATAGTATCGTCAAGTCCAATGCTCATCGCCTCTATGCAACCACCCTTCGAGATGTACACCATCATAGGCTCGACGGTGACACCAAAAGCAATTCTCAGCGGAGAACGATCCCCTCTATAGTCTGAGGTCATAAGCCACTTGACGTTGGCATCCACTGCGCTTTGTTGCAGGGCTTCGAGCGACAAAGAATTAAACACCGACACAAATTCCAGCTCCGAGACGTTGGTATCACCATAGAGCAACAACAAGCTTGCTCTGAGATCAAGGGGCATGGTTGCGATATCGCCAAAAATCAGCAGGATATCTTTTTCAGGCTTAAACTCCGCATAATCAAAGGGATAGTTCTTCGATGTGGTGAGCGAAAATCCACCAAGCGTATCGCCCACAGCAACCTGATAGCCTGTGATGTGCGCCTGAATGCTTTGGTAGTAAGGGTCGGTTCTCTGCACTTCTGGGCTCACGGACTCCATTACTTTCTGTAAGTCGTCCTTGCTTAGTGTGGTTCTAATCCTGAAGATAAGATTCATAACACCTGGTGTGTTGGCATACTTTTTAAGTATCTTTACATTCTCATCATTGCATCTTTGCTGCACTCTGTCGTACCTTTTGACAAGTCTATCTTTAGCACCTTGGCTGGTCGCCTTTGCGTAATCATCCGATATTTTCTGAAGCTCAGGAATGTACTCATTGTACTTCGCTGAGACGAGGCTATCTACCATTTGTGCTGTAATTTCCTGCGCTCTGAGGGAGTTTACTCCTCCAAGCATCAAGGCAATTACAGCACAAAGGCAAGATATTTTAAGAGATTTAGTCATATAATCTCGCAAATATTTAAGTTTATGTATAAAATTTAGTGGCGCACTCACTTATGCGTGCGCCACTAAAATAGTTTATTAATTCTCGGCTTGTCTCTACAAGTCGCAGAACATTTCGTAGCCTTGCTCAGGCGTGAGTCCTTCGTGAACAACAGCGCTCACGGCTTGAATCATAGCCTCTGGCTTATCGCTCTGGAAAACGTTACGTCCCATATCCACACCAGCTGCACCTTCTTGGATTGCCATGTAGCAAAGCT
>CAYJIF010000041.1:0-14954 GCA_964370175.1 uncultured Rikenellaceae bacterium | reverse complement strand
CCCTCGCCGGGGAGGGCGCGCTTACGCCGCGCGGGCGGTGCCTGCGGGCACACCGAATTGTTTTATTGTACTAATAGAAAAACACAAACAATTGCCCAGCGAGAGCACCCGCAAAAAAAACGATGACAGCCATAATAGCCGCCATCGCCTCACATACTATACTAAATAATTTAGTTACTTCGCATAACTCACCGAGCGAGTTTCACGGATCACCGTCACCTTCACCTGCCCTGGATAAGTCATCTCTTCCTGTATTTTGCGAGCAATCTGAGTCGACAAATACTCAGCCTCAGCATCGCTAACTTTTTCGCTGCCAACGATAACTCTAAGTTCTCGTCCAGCCTGAATTGCATATGTTTTCATTACCCCTTCATGTGCCATTGCGAGATCTTCCATCTCCTTTAGGCGCTTAATATAACTTTCTACAACCTCACGACGAGCACCAGGCCTTGCACCCGAAATTGCATCGCAAACCTGCACGATTGGCGAGATAAGCGAGGTCATCTCCACCTCATCGTGGTGCGCACCGATTGCATTAACGACTTCGGCTTTCTCCTTGTTGCGTTCAGCAACTTTCATACCGAGTATTGCGTGTGGCAATTCTGGTTCATCATCGGGCACCTTGCCAATGTCGTGTAGGAGTCCTGCACGGCGAGCCAGTTGTGCATTGAGCCCGAGCTCAGCTGCCATTGTTCCAGCGAGGTTAGCCACCTCACGAGAGTGCTGCAAAAGGTTCTGGCCGTAGCTTGAGCGATACTTCATCTTACCCACGAGTCTGATGAGCTCTGGGCTCAGACCATGAACGCCCAGATCAATTGCCGTACGTTTACCGATTTCCACAACTTCGTCCTCAACCTGCTTGGTGACTTTAGCCACAACTTCTTCGATTCTTGCAGGGTGAATACGTCCATCGGTCACCAACTGGTGTAGCGACAGTCGAGCGATTTCACGGCGCATAGGGTCGAAACCCGAAAGGATAATCGCCTCTGGAGTGTCATCCACGATGATTTCGATGCCAGTGAGCGACTCTAAGGTTCTGATATTTCTACCCTCACGGCCAATAATGCGGCCTTTCACCTCATCCGACTCGATGTTAAACACAGTAACCGAGTTCTCCACAGCAGCTTCTGTGGCAACTCTTTGGATGCTTTGCACGACGATTTTTTTCGCTTCTTTGCCAGCCGTCAGCTTAGCTTCTTCGATAATATCGTTAGCCACAATCATCGCCTCGCTACCAGCATCAACTCGCACTTGCTCGAGTAATTGAGCTTTGGCTTCTTCTGCCGATAGTGATGAGATTGTTTCGAGTTGTTTTAGTTGTTCTTG
Organism: uncultured Rikenellaceae bacterium; assembly: GCA_964370175.1. GTDB lineage: Bacteria > Bacteroidota > Bacteroidia > Bacteroidales > Rikenellaceae > Mucinivorans. The sequence goes on along the minus strand of CAYJIF010000041.1, from coordinate 13,628 downwards.
GCGTAGTTTATCGACTTCTTCTTTCTGAGCATCAAGACCAGCTTGTTTTTGTTCGACACGAGTTTTCACCGCTTCGAATTCCTTTTTATTTCTTATCAGTTCGTCCTTTTCTTTGTTGAATGAGGTCTGTTCAGATTTGAGTTTCGACTCTTGCTGCGAGAGCTTCGAGTTACGTTCGTTCACCTGCTTTTCATGTTCACTTTTGAGTTGCAGGAACTTTTCTTTAGCTTGTAGTTGGCGTTCCTTGAGCAGGATATCGCCATCGCTGGAGGCTTTCTTGAGCATTGCGTCACGTTGTTTTTTCGTACTTGCGCCAAGCAGAAAAAGCCCAACAAGAACGCCCACTATAAGTGCCACGGCTCCTACTATAATTGTAGTTGTCATAATTGTTCTTTAGATTTAATAATGTAGATGTGTTGTATGTTCTATATTTTTTATGTTTGTTAGAAAAAAGGGGAGAATTAAGTTTGACGAAAATTTCGTAAACTAAATTTTTTGGCATCCTCCGCAAACCGCAAACTTCCACTGTTGTCTTTATGTTATTATAGCATAAAGCGCGACCGTAGTGGTCACGTGAGGCCTGTTTTTGGCTAAGACTAAGTAAAGATACCGATTGTATAAAGGTAAATTTCGCAAAGTTTTTCTCCCCAAATCAAGGTCTGTTTCTCCGTTATTTCATGGTGGCGTGAATGTCTTTCACACCTTTATCTCATCTGTAATGTTCTCTTAAATATCGCGCACCCTCTCTCGCCTCGCGTCTTCTCTCATTAGCCGCCTCTCCCCTATCCTCTCTACCCTATCGCCTCTCTCATTAGCCGCCTCTCCCCTATCCTCTCTACCCCCTCATTCCACCCCTCATGTTGAAGAGAGGTTGAGCGACTTTGATTTCTTATGGTGTTTCACCCTCGGCCTCGCCTTCTGTTTCATCCTCAGTTTCACCAGTTTCAGCGTCATCAGCGATCTGAACCTCCTCGTCCGTAAGCACAGTAATCACGTATTTATGACTCTGATAAGGTAATAGCTGCGGTGTTGCCGCTATGTCTCCACCTACTCCATTAGCATACCACGACGCAGCGACCGCTTCTGCGCTCTCGCCCTTACGCATGTGATCTTGGATAACATCTGCAAATACAGGGTACAGGTCTACGCCTGTTTCAACACCTTCTGTCGTAAGAGTTTGGTAGTAGTATGAAGTTTCACCATCATTATAGCCAGCACTATCCGCCACACTTTGTATAGACGTATTGATGAGTTGGCCATCGAGGAAGAAGCTGCTGTAGTTAAAGTTCGCAAGAGAGTCTGTTGTCAAGGTGTCACCCGTGGGATTTGCTTTGATAATTCTCATGTAGAGTCCCGTAGAGATTGTGTCCTCAATAGTGAGTCCCCAGTTGTCTGCGACCCATTTATTCAAGTTATCGAGTTCCCATTCGTATGGGTCATTCACAATTTCTTTGAGTGCAATATCCACATACACTGGCACGCCTACATAAGTAACCTCAGATCCCATATATCCAACATTGTCTGCCACAGAGGAGTTGTAGCCCAATTCCGTGGGTATGTAGACTCTGGCACTATCGCCCACACGCATATTGTTGAGCGCATAGGTCAGTCCTGTACAGAGTTTCACAGAGCTACCGCTAATAAAATCGTCAACAAAGTGGGTGGTCGGTGCCCACGTCCCCAACATTCTGGCCGTGAGGCTATCTCGAGTCTCGAAGATATTGCCTTGCAGCGTGCTCATTGCATAGTTAATCCTTACCCACGACGAGTCGGGATCGATTGCTGGCAGGCTTTCCCAGTCGGGTGCACGATGGTAGTACTCAATGTAGTATCCTTCGGGCATTTTCTCGGCAGTGGAGGCATATTTTGCCATCCACGCCTCGAAACTTTGCGTCTGCAGTCCTTCTACCTCATTGTGCTTATTCTCGGCACACGAGAATAGCACAGCGGCAAGCAGGGCTACGATAAAATAATTTTTTGCTTTACTCATTATTTAAAAATTATCAACCTCTTTGAAAGCTGCAAGCGAGGCTGGTTCGAAGTTCTCAATATAATTCAAGTGAGCTTTACATTTCGCCTCGCCTTCTTTGACGAATGCAATGGCGCTATGGCGGTAGAGTTCAGCACATGCGGTGCTTTGTTGCACGAGCAGGTGGCCAAGGATAATGTACCCAGCCATCTCCACCAAACGGCGAGCATGGAAGTCTTGAATTTCTTTACTCTCTGCCGCAACCACCAGTTTTGTAGCAATTTCGAACTCTTCGCGCATTTTGTGGAGTTTTGCTTTTAGTGGCAAATGCTCTGCCGAAGGCTCGAATTTTTCGTACTCATCGATTTGAGTAAGGAAAGTTCCTTTGATAACCCCCACGATAGCTGCAACAACTTGCAGTTGGGTCGTTCCTTCGTAGATGTTGGTGATGCGCGCATCACGGAAAATACGCTCGATTGCGTAGTCTTTCATGTAGCCGCTACCGCCGTGAATCTGAAGCGAATCGTAGGCAACCGAGTTGGCATACTCTGATGCAAATAGCTTGAGCAGTGGAGTGAAAGCATCTGCGAGTCTTTGGTAGTGTTTCATTTCGGCACGCTCTTCGGGGGCGAGTGTGGCGTGTTTAGCCTTATGGTAGTAGCATTTGTACACATCCACGAAGCGAGCTGTTTCGTACAACATCGCACGAGAGGCATGGAGTCTTGCACGCATATTTCCCAATAGCTCATACACTGCGGGGAAATCCATGATAGCCTTGCCAAACTGCTCTCTTTCGTGAGCGTACTTAACACCCTCGCGATATGCAGCCTCCATAATTCCGCACGACTGAGCACCGATACCAAGTCTTGCCGAGTTCATCAGCCCCATTACATACTTGATAAGTCCCATTTTTCTGTCCCCAACGAGCTGTGCAGGAGCGTTGGTGAATACCAATTCGCAAGTAGGCGAGCCTTTGATACCGAGTTTGTTCTCGATACGGCGCACTTTTACGCACATATGCTTTTTGTCATAGACAAATAGCGAAAGACCGCGAGCATCGCTCGTGCCCTCTTCCGAGCGAGCAAGAACGAGTGAAATATCGCCATCACCATTGGTAATAAAACGCTTAACACCATTCAGCAGCCATTCGCCTGGTTTTTCTGGGTTTGGCGTAGCTTTTAGCATCACTGCCTGGAGGTCAGAGCCTGCATCAGGTTCGGTGAGGTCCATTGCATAGGTTTCGCCTTTGTTGGTACGTGGCAAAAATTCTGCATTAATCTCTTCGTTTGCAAATTCGTGCAGTGTTTCGGCACAGTCCTGGAGTCCCCAGATGTTACCAAAGCCAGCATCTGCACGGCTCACCAAGTCGCAACTCATTACGTAAGGCACGAGTGGAAAGTTCAAACCATCGTACTTGCGTGGCAATGATAGGCCATAAACTCCCGCTTGGGTGAGTTTTTCGTGGTTTTCGGCTGTACCACGAGCGTAAATAACTCTATCGTTCTCTACACGAGGGCCTTCGTGGTCTACGCTCTCGGCGTTTTCCCAGATTGTGTCTGCACAAATCTCGCCAATGATGCTCAACACTCTCTTGTAAGAGTCCATAGCATCTTCGAAATCTACTGGCGCATAGTCGTAAGTTTTTGCATCTTCGTATCCATTTTCACGAAGCTCCACGATTTTTTTCATCAGTGGGTGATCCAAATGGAACTGCAAATCTTTATTATCGGTGAAAAAATTTCCCATTGTTTTGTATGTATTTTATAGTAAAATGCGGGGGAAAGTTGTCAAATTGGTGCTTAGGCAACGCCCTTGGAAGTTTTTAACCGCAGCGTACTTGGGAGTACGTGAGGATTAAAAACTGAGAACAACAAGGAAGTAGCAAGTGCCTATTTCACAACCTTTCCAAAATTACTTTGTGTTTGATTTATAGTGTTTAATCATTTTGCTTACTACATCTGCATAGTCGCCAGTGATTGCATAGTCCGCAATCTTGTTGATTGGCGCTTCTGGGTCAGTGTTGATTGAAATAATCATTGCCGAACCGTCCATACCTGCTGTGTGCTGAATCTGTCCCGAAATACCACAAGCAATGTACAATTTTGGACGTACAGTAGTACCTGTTTGGCCAATTTGGCGAGCGTGTTCGCAAAAACCAGCATCAACCGCCGCGCGCGAGGCTCCAACCTCTCCGCCCAAGACCTCTGCCAACTCTTGCAACTTCGCAAAGCCTTCTTTCGAACCAACGCCATATCCGCCAGCCACAACCACTTGTGCACCTTTGATATTAATCTTTGATTCCTCAATCTCGCGGCTCAAAATCTTCACTGTCAAGTCCGTATCTTTCACAAACTTTTTCCATTCCACCTCGCGAACATCTGCCGCCGATGGAGCACTCACCTTATTCATTGCCATCACACCCTCACGCACTGTTGCCATCTGTGGGCGGCAGTCAGGGTTGATAATCGTTGCGATGATGTTACCACCAAATGCAGGGCGAATCTGGTACAACAAGTTGCTATACTCATTACCCTTAGTGTCTTTGTGGTCGCCAATTTCGAGCTGAGTACAGTCCGCCGTCAGTCCACTGTGCAGAGCAGAGCTCACACGTGGGGCGAGGTCACGACCAATGCTCGACGCACCAAACAGAGCAATCTGAGGTTTAGTCTCCTCGAAAATTCCACATACAATAGCCGTATGAGGCAGTGTGCGGAATGGAGCCAACTCCTCGCCGCGAGCAATGTGGATAACATCCGCTCCGTACTCTTGCAGCTGCTCCACAATCCCTTCCACTTCGTTTGCAATAACCACGGCCTCAACCTGCACGCCCAATTCGCGAGAAAGTGTGCGACCTTTAGTCAATAATTCCAGAGAAACATCGGCAACCTTGCCGCCTTCTGTTTCGATATATACGCTTACGTTATTCATCTTTATTGTTATCCTATTGTGTGTGAGCTAATTAATTCCTGTATCATACCCTCGATATCCGAGTCGCTGCTACCCAGTGCTTTTGCTTCCTTGGCGGTGAATACAATATTTTCAATTTTTTTCACCTTAGTGGGCGAGCCCTTTAGTCCAAGTTCGCTCTCTTCCACTCCTTCCAAATCTGCCACGCCCCACTGTGGGATGTTCAGATACTCACGCTCGCTGCGTAGTGGCAAATAGAAATCTTCCGCCATGTCTTGCACTTCGCCAACTGTCTTAGCGTGCTTGAATTTCAACACACGTTTAGCCTCTTGTGGACGACACTCAGGAGCAGACGCATTTACAGTCATAACCATCGGCAGTGGACACTCCACTCGCTCCACACCACGCTCCAAACGACGCTTGATGACAATAGTCTCGCCATCACAAGCCTCAATATCCTCGCAGTAAGTCACCTGTGGCAGGTCGAGTTTCTGAGCCACCTGAGGCCCCACCTGAGCAGTGTCACCATCAATTGCCTGACGGCCTGCAATAACCACATCGGCTCCCAACTTACGCACAGCTGCTGCCAGCGTGTATGAGGTAGCAAGGGTATCCGCCCCCGCAAATTTTCTGTCTGTAACAAGTACCCCTGCATCAGCTCCACGGAAAATCGATTCTCTGAGAATATCTGCCGCACGTGGAGGCCCCATAGTCACTACCGTAATGGTAGAACCCGGACACAGCTCCTTGAGGCGTACTGCCTGCTCCAATGCATTGAGATCCTCTGGATTGTAGATTGCAGGAAGTGCCGCACGGTTCACCGTGCCATCTTCCTTCATTGCGTCCTTGCCCACCGCCCTTGTATCGGGAACTTGCTTGGCAAGCAAGACAATTTTTAGTGCTTTACTCATAGTATTGTTTTGTTATTTATTTTTCTTTAAAAAATATTGACTACAAAGGTATAAAAATTTTTGAATAAGCCAATTATCACCTACAAATTCTCTCTTAGAAAATCTATACACTCCCTCATAAGGTTGTGGCGGAAGGCTCCCATCGAGTGGTTTGCATCGGGATAGATTAGCATATCAAATTTCTTTCCAGCCCGATTAAAGGCCGAAATCATATCATAAGTGTTCTGAATATGCACATTATCATCCGCCGTTCCGTGCACCAGCAAGAGGCTACCCTTGAGGTTTTCGGCAAAGTAGATAGGCGAATTTTCGTCATACCCTTCTGGATTTTCGTTCGGGTCGCCATTGTAGCGTTCGGTGTAGATTGTGTCGTAGTATCGCCACGAGGTAACGGGAGCAATGGATATTGCCGCAGAGAAGACATCCGAGCCTTTGAGTATGCAATTCAGCGCCATAAACCCTCCGTAGCTCCACCCGTAGATACCTATGCGTGCATCATCGACAAATGGCAACTGCCCCAATTCCTCAGCGGCAGCTATTTGATCTTCAACCTCCAACTTTCCGAGATCCTTGTACGTGCAACTCTTAAAGTCAAAGCCTCTGAATCCAGTACCTCTACCATCCACACACGCCACCAAGTAACCCTCCTTGAGCAGAGCCGTCTCCCAGCCCACTCCCCATCTATCAGCAACGCTCTGCGAGCCTGGGCCGCTGTACTGGGTCATCAGCAGCGGATACTTTTTATTTTCGTCAAAATCCAGTGGCATCAACATATAGCCATTGAGTTCGGTTACTCCATCTGCTGCCATAACCGTAATAAAACGCTTTACTGGAAGTGCATAGTCATCGAGTTTTTGTGCAAGTTCGGCATTATCTTCGAGCGTTCGCAACAACTTACCATTTCTCGTAGCGTGCAGAGTCGTAATTGTTGGGGTATTGACATTTGAGAATGTTTGAATGTAGTACTTATTGTCGTTCGAAAAATGCACGCCATAAGTTCCCGTGCGATCCTTTGCCGAGCTCAATTTCTCTGGCTTGGCATTCCTCGCACGAAGCCCTATGACATAAGGCTCTTTGCGCAGTGGCGACTCCATAGCCGCAGTGAAATACACTCGCCCTCTTTTGTAATCAATTCCATCAATCGAGGTTACTTCCCATTCGCCATTTGTCACCTGTTTTTGGAACTTGCCCGTCATATCATATAGGTAGATATGGCGATAACCATCTGCCTCGCTCAGCACAAAAAAGCGGTTTTGCTCTGGCAGGAAGGTGATTTTAGTACCATCCACTCCATCAATATAGCGAGCTGATTTTTCGGTAAATATTGTCGCATGCGAGTGCAGCACTGTGTTATAGAGCACCAGTTCGTAGCTATTCTGCTCTCTGGAGAGCTTGTGTAGCGCAAGTTCATTTTCTCTGCCCGTCCACTCAATACGAGGGAAGTACCCGTCATTATCTGCCGTGAAGCTATCCACAATCTCACTACTCCCCATTTTGAGTCTATAGAGTTTGATTTGCACGTCTGCATTTCTTTCGCCCGCCTTAGGGTATTTGAAAGAGACATCATCGGGGTAAAGTTCGCCATCAAAGACTGGCATGTGATATTTTTTAACCTCACGCTCATCGAAGCGATAGTATGCAATAGCATCCGAGGCGGGACTCCATTCATAACCACGCGTGAAGCCTATTTCCTCTTCGTGCACCCAGTCGGCATGGCCGTTTATAATCTCGTCACGCTTGCCATCGAATGTAACCTGCTTCACCGCGCCGCTTGCCAGCTCCACCACATAGATATTATTCGCCCTCACAAAGGCCGCATGACTGCCATCGGGACTAAAGGTAGCAACTTGCTCATTGCCCTCTGGCGAGAGCTCTTTGAGCTCTCCTGTCGCACGATTATAATACCAATGTTTGGCACTGTACGAGTGGCGATAGATAGGCTGCACCGCAGTAGCAAACATTATTAGATTTTCGTCATCGCTGAGTTGGTAGTTTCCCACGGCAAAGCTTGGCTCCACATTCTTATTGTTAAAGATTGTATCTACGGCACTTCCGTCAACATACCTGTACTTCACCAGCGCACCGCGCTCTGGAGTAATAGCCAGGAAGTGTTCGCCGTCGCTCATCGAACGCAGCCCAAAGACTCCACGAGCGTAGAACGTGCCTTTTTGAATGTCATCATACCCTACCGCCTTGCCGCTGCTCTGTGCTGTGGCCACGCCAATCGACAGGCTTAGTACTGAAAGAATTAAAATGAATTTTCGCATATTATCTCAACGAATTTATTGTGTATTATATTATTTGTTGCTATTATTTCTTTGGCGAAGACGCACTCGCTACCGCCGCTATAATTTGTCACCGCACCTCCCGCACAACGCACCAACAACACTCCTGCCGCCACATCCCACGGACTCAACCCCCGCTGAAAAAAACACTCTGCACGACCCGCCGCCACATAAGCCATATTAGCCGCTGCCGAGCCCAATCGTCTTGTGCCGTTTGTGTGAGTGTTGAAGTAGTTGAACGCCCGCTGAAAGCTATCCTCACCCTGCGGAGCATCGTACACAGCACCCGTAATCACGAGCGACTGCCTTACCTCGCTCACCTCGCTCACCCTAACCACCTCACCATTGAGCCAACACTCACCTCCCTTGTACGCACTAAAACATTCATCTCTGCTCACCTCATATATGACCGCCACCACCACATCCTCATCGCCCTCCACCAACGCAATGCTCACACAATAAGGAGGCATGCCGTGTATAAAATTAGTAGTACCGTCCAACGGGTCAATTATCCATCGATACGCCCCGCACTCGCCCTCAGCCCTTAGCTGCTGAAAATCGCTATACCCCTCCTCAGCAATTATTCCCGCCCCTGGCAACACACCCTGCAACTCCTCCACAATCATTGCCTCGGCAACTCTGTCCACATAGCTCACCAAATTCTGCTCACCCTTGTACTCAACACTCCCCGCGCTGAAAACCTTGCGCTGCTGGGCAATAAACCCACCTGCACGGCGTGCAACTTCGCAGACTTGTTCCGTAATATTTTTCAGTTCGATTCTCATTTCTCACTCTTGGCGACAATTAGTGTGCGGCTTAACATACAAAGATAGCTAATTTTTTCGTTATAGGAGAAGAAAATAATCCAAATTACGCACTTTGGACCAAAAAAATATTAAAAAATTCACAATTTTTGATTTTCTTTTTTTTAAAGGCTTTATTAGCACGAATCATTAACATCTAAAAACCAGAAAAGTTATGCAAAAAAAGGCAATTCTATGGAGCGTTCTGCTCTCAATCTTAGCAAGCGGCGCAACAATTTTCGCTACCAATCATTTTTCAAGCACCCAAAGCAAAGAATCCTCAAACCTCTCTACCTCGTCAAACAACAACGCTGATTACTACTTCACCAGCCACGCTCAGAGCGCATCCCTGCCCGACTTCACCCCCGCTGCCGAAAAAGGCGTAGCGGCAGTCGTAAACGTAGAGATTCACAAGGCTATCTCTCAGAGCAATGGCAGAAGCGGTGGCGGAATGAGCCCTTTTGAATATTTCTTCGGCCCCCAGCAACCACAAACCCCTCAACAAAGAGGAGGCGGACAAGAGGGTGACGGATCGATGCAAAGAGTAGGCGGAGGTAGCGGTGTAATACTCTCCTCGGACGGCTACATCATCACCAACAACCACGTCATCGATGGCGCAGACAAAATCACCGTAACCACCTACGTTGGCGATCGTTACGAGGCCGAACTTGTGGGCACAGACCCATCCACAGACATCGCTCTGCTAAAAATCGAAGCAGACGAACCACTCCAATTCCTCACCTTTGGCAACTCCCAAAACCTCAAGATCGGAGAGTGGGTGCTGGCAGTGGGCAACCCCTTTGGACTCAATTCCACAGTAACAGCTGGTATTGTTAGCGCACTGGGACGCTCGCTCGGAGTTATGAGCGCATCGCAGATGGGTATCGAATCCTTCATCCAAACCGACGCTATTGTAAACCCCGGAAACTCGGGCGGAGCTCTCATCACCACAGACGGATCGCTGGTGGGCATCAACACACTTATCAAATCCAACACGGGCACATACGTAGGCTACTCCTTTGCAGTACCCGCCAATATCGCCCAAAAAGTAGTGAGCGACATCAAAGAATTTGGCATCGTGCAACGAGCACTCTTGGGCATCTCCATGCAAGAAATTAGCGCCGATTGGCTCGAAATGTTCGGCGAAGAACACGACCTGAGCGAGCGTGAGGGTGTATTCATTGCCGAGGTAAGCCCAGGGGGAGCAGCCGAAATTTCTGGCGTTGAAAAAGGCGACGTCCTCTTAGCAATAGACGACGTAGAAGTGAGCACCCCCAGTGAGGTTCAAGAAATTATCGCAGGACGCAGACCCGGCGACAAAGTAAAAATTTCAATAAAAAGAGACGGCAATACGAAACATTTTAACATCACCCTACGTAATAGAAGAGGGGGGGAGGATTTGGTTTCTCCCACTGACGTAGATGTGTTGAAAGAATTAGGTGGCGAGCTCGCCGAAATTGGCCAAAGAACCAAAGAAGAACTCGAAATCAACGGTGGATTGCAAGTGTATGGCATCAAACCTGACGGACTACTCGCAAAGTCGAGCATCAAGGTTGGATTCATAATCACTGCCATCAACGACATTGCAATAGCAAGCCTTAGCGACCTAAACAAAGTAGAGGGAACGATTACCTCCATCTCGGGAATTTACCCCAACGGAAGAATGGTGGAATATCGTGCAATGTAGCAAAACGCAGCGGCTAAAAAAAGAGTCAAGCAAGCCCACTCAACCAGTGGCTTGCTTGGCCCCATAGCCATTTTTAAACTATATAAAAACAGTACATGAGACAGTTAAAGATCACAAAGTCAATTACTAACAGGGAGAGCGCCTCGCTGGACAAGTATTTGCAAGAAATTGGCAGAGAGGAGCTTATCACCGTAGAGGAAGAAGTAGAGCTCGCCCAGCGAATCCGTAAAGGAGACCAGGCCGCTCTGGAAAAACTCACAAAAGCTAACCTGCGCTTTGTGGTATCCGTTGCAAAACAATATCAGAACCAAGGACTAACCCTGCCTGACCTTATCAATGAAGGGAACTTGGGACTAATAAAAGCTGCCGAGAAATTTGACGAAACTCGCGGTTTTAAATTCATTTCATACGCCGTTTGGTGGATTAGACAATCGATTCTTCAGGCTCTTGCCGAGCAAAGCCGTATCGTGCGCCTACCACTAAACCAAGTTGGCTCGCTCAACAAAATCAACAAAGCATCTGAAAAATTCGAGCAAGAGAACGAACGCATCCCCTCGCCCGAGGAACTGGCACGAGTGCTCGACCTACCGCGCGAAAAAGTCCGCGACACAATGCGAGTTAGCGGCCGCCACATCTCAGTGGATGCTCCCTTTGCTGAGGGTGAGGACAACTCACTACTCGACGTGTTGGTGAATTCCGACTCGCCTAACGCCGACCGCTCGCTCATCAACGAGTCGCTCGCCGTGGAAATCGACCGCGCACTATCAACTCTGACCGAAAGAGAAAGAGAAATCGTTCGCCACTTCTTCGGAATCGAGTGCGCAGAGATGACGCTCGAAGAAATTGGCGATAAATTCGGACTTACAAGAGAGAGAGTGAGACAAATCAAAGAAAAAGCTATTCGCAGACTCCGCAATGGCTCTCGCTCCAAACTTCTAAAAAGCTACCTTGGATAAACATAATTTCCAGAATTAAACGGTGGTTTTGTGGCGGGATGACTATGCGAAAGATCAGTAATATATGTGCAACACTGTTGGTGCTTTTCACCAGCAGTGTTGTTCTTTATGGCAAGAACCCAGAGCCCGCATCCCCCGATACTCTGACCATGGAGCGGGTGGAGGTCGTGGGCAAAAGAGGCAAAGGCAAGCTCGGCACAACAATGCAAGTGGACAGCATCACAATGTCTGCTACTCTTGGCAATAGCGTTGCCGAGATGCTGCGTCTTGCAACTCCAGTAATGGTGAGAGATTATGGGCGTGGGCAGAGCCAAAGCATCTCGTTTAGGGGCACTGCATCCTCGCACACTTCGCTATACTGGAACTCCATGAAACTAAATTCACCCGTTGTGGGAGATGTCGACTTCTCGCTATTCGGAGCCTCGGCAGTCGACATGCTGAGCATTGCCCCAGGGGTTAGCGCAATAAGCTATGGCGATGGAGCACTGGGAGGGGTCGTGGACATGCAGAGTCGAGCCAAATGGAATAGCCCAATGGAAGTGTTGGTGGAAGCTGGCGTGGGCAGTTTTTCGTCCTACAACGCCTTTGGGGCAGTGCGAGTGGGGAGCAACTCCTTTGAAAGCTCCACCAAGGTAAGCTACGACTACTCGCTCAACGATTTCGAGTTCATCAACAGAGATATAATTGACCCCGCTCAACCAGGCTATCGCCCAACGCAGAAAAACATTGGAGCAAGCTATAGAAACTACTCCATATCACAGGATTTTTTCATGCGCCTGGCACAGAACCAATTCCTGAGTGTCTCGCTGCTGGCCATAGATAATCTTCGCAACCTCCCTCAGCTCACAAGCTACGAGGGCCCAAACAATTCACACCTAACTCAAAGCAAAGACAACGGGCTCTATGGGGTGGTGAATTATAAAAGTTACGGGGAGAGGCTCGACTTTGAGGCGCAAATTGGCGGAACAATCCAAAATAGCGAGTTTACGAAAGACAATCTTACTTCGGAAGAAAACTACGAAGCCTACATTAACTCCAAGTCGCAGGGCGATAATCTTCAGGGGAGTTTCTCGGCCATACTAAAGATGGCGGCCGCACACACTCTAAGACTGAGTGCCGCCGCCGAGATGGAACACGCAACAAGCTCCGAGGAGGTTCGCGCCACTGGTTTTGACAAAAGCAGGGGGAGGTTTTCCACAGCTCTGGATTGGTATGCGCCATGGTCCTCGAGACTTTCGAGCTCGCTCATAGCCCGCGGAGGTATGGTCGGAGCAAAGTGGTACGGCACAGCGGCTCTATCGCTAAACTACTATGCCTCCAAAGAACTAAGTCTATCACTTCGAGGAGGGTATAACGAACATTTTGGTTCTCTAAGCGACCTGTACTACACCCCTGGAGGCAATCCCGACTTGAAACCCGAAAGGGGTTTCACCGTTGAGTTGGGGGGGCAGTATCACAGCTCTTCGGTTCGCGCCACAGTTAACCTCTACGGCTCGCTCATCGATGATTGGATAATCTGGCTACCCACATTCTCTCAGTATTGGAGCCCAACAAACCTGCGTCAGGTTATGAGCCTTGGGGTTGAGGCGCAACTTAGCTATGCCAAGCAAATCGACGCTTCGTGGACGGTAGATGCCTCGGCGACTGCCACTTTGAGCCGCACTGTGAATATTGGCGAGCCGATTAGCGGTAATGATTTCTCGAAATGGCAGCAGCTTCCTTTTGTTCCGCTTGTGAGCGGTGCGCTGCAGGTGAGGGTTCGTTGGCAAAAGCTGTCGTTGAGTTATGGCGTGCGGGGGGAGAGCGAGAAATACAGTGCCACTAATTCGCAGCATAATCTGCTCTCGGTGATTGAGCCGTATGATATTCATACTGTTCGGTTGTCGTATTCGCCTTGGGATTTTTTGCAGGGTACGTTGGAGTGTGATAATCTTTTCGATGGTCAGTTTTATGGAATTTTGCGTCGTCCGATGGCTCCACGCAGTTATAGTTTGTCTGTTAAGTTGTTGCTATTTTAGGATGGCAGTGCTGTAAGGGTAGAACAGAGTAATTCGAGGTGCCCCCGCAGGGCTTTTGTTTCTGTTTTTCTATCGGTGCAACAAATCAAAAG
>CAYJIF010000040.1:11338-15013 GCA_964370175.1 uncultured Rikenellaceae bacterium | reverse complement strand
AGCTTGGCGTGCAGAGCGTCGCTCTCTTCCAACATCTTGAACATCTCCACCGAAGCTCCCACCACAGCAGGTGGAATAGAGTTCGAGAAGAGATATGGGCGACTGCGCTGGCGCAATAGCTCTATTATCTCCTTTTTGCCCGTGGTGAATCCGCCAACGCCACCGCCCATTGCCTTGCCCAGCGTGCCGGTGATAATCTCCACCTCGCCACGACAGTCAAAGAGCTCGGTTACTCCACGTCCCGTTGCACCCACAACCCCAGCACTGTGACACTCGTCCACCATCACCATCGCATCATATTTTTGCGCCAGTGCGCAAATCTTGTCCATCGGAGCAACATTGCCATCCATCGAGAAAACGCCGTCTGTGACAATAATGCGGAAGCGATGCTTTTGAGCCTCTTGCAACTGCTTTTCGAGATCCTCCATATCGGCATTTGCATAGCGATACCTCGCCGCCTTACAGAGCCTCACGCCGTCAATTATGCTGGCGTGGTTCAAAGAATCCGAAATAATGGCATCCTCCTCGCCCAACAACGGTTCGAAAACACCTCCGTTGGCATCGAAACAAGCAGCATAAAGAATCGCATCCTCGGTGCCAAAATAACGGCAAATCGCAGCCTCCAACTCCTTGTGAATGTCCTGAGTGCCGCATATAAAACGCACCGAACTCATGCCAAAACCACGAGCATCCATAGCTCGCTTTGCCGCCTCGATGAGGCGTGAATTGTCCGAAAGACCAAGGTAGTTATTAGCGCAGAAATTAAGCACTGTGCGCCCCCCAACCTCGATTTTTGCCCGCTGTGGGCTCTCAATTATGCGTTCTGTTTTAAATAGGCCTGCCTCCTTGATAGAGTCCAACTCACTCTGGAGATGTAGTTGAATATTTGTGTACATAAGTGTTTGTTAAGAGTTGTAATAACTAAAAAGTTAGCAACAAAGGTAGAAAAAAATTTCTATCTTTGCAATTACTACCCAGCTAAGATTATGATACAAAACGAACAAAATAGAGAATTAGAGAGGCGAGCCAGTGAGCTCGCAAAATCACTCAATATCGATGCGCTCAAAGCAGAAATAGAGAACTACGCTCAACTCCAAAGCGAAGAGGGCTTCTGGGACGATGCTAAAAAAGCTGCCGAGGTTATGCGCCAAATGGCACCACTAAAAGCCACTGTTGAGGCGTGGGGAGAAATCGCCACAGGACTCGAAGAACTGGAAATGATGCCCGACTTTATTGCCGAAGGAGTGATTGAACCCGAAGAGATGGAGAAACTACAAGGCGAAGTCTTGGCTAATATCGAAAACCTCGAACTCCAAAAAATGTTGGGCGATGAACAGGACTCGATGGCGGCAATTCTGGAGATTAATGCTGGAGCAGGAGGCACCGAGGCGCTGGATTGGGCGCAGATGCTCCACAGAATGTATAGCCGCTGGGCGGAGAGACGTGGTCATAACCTAAAGATTCTGGATATTCAACAAGGCGACCCCGTGGGGATAAAATCTGTGATGATGGAAATTGAGGGAACCTATGCCTTTGGCTACCTCAAGGCGGAAAATGGCGTGCACCGACTCGTGAGGCCCTCGCCCTTTAATGCCAACAACAAACGACAAACCACCTTTGTGAGCGTGGCAGTAACACCCAGTGTGGACGAAAATATTGAAATTGAGATTAACCCCGCCGATATTGAGTGGGATACCTTTCGCAGCGGCGGTGCTGGAGGGCAAAACGTCAACAAAGTGGAAACAGGCGTCAGACTCCGACACCTCCCCACCGGAATCACAGTGGAAAATACCCAAACCCGCTCGCAACTGGACAACCGCAACAATGCCCTGAAAATCCTACGCTCCAAACTCTACGCCCTGGAACTCGAAAAACAAGAGGCCGCCAGGAACGAAATCGAAGCCGCCAAAAAGAAAATCGAGTGGGGCTCGCAAATCCGCTCCTATGTGCTGGATGACAGACGCGTCAAAGACCACCGCACGGGTTACACCACCTCGGATGTGGATGCCATATTGGATGGAGAAATCGACGAAGTGATAAAAGCATACCTGATGCTCTAAGGTTTTCCTCACTTTTTTTGTACCTTTGTCACTCAATTTAAAAATAAATCAATAAACATAACCATAGACTATCAAAACAATGAAAAAACTCGTTCTGTTCGCGCTCCTGCTTGGCTCAATGACACTGAATGCCACCGCCCAGCATGCACCCGAAATCACACCCCAAAGCTATGAAGCACCATACACAGCCGTGCCAATTGAAGTGGATGGCGATATTACCGATGCCGCATGGGATGCTGCTCCTTGGACAAATGAGTTTGTGGACATTCGTGGCTATGACTATGAGCCAAAACCCAAGTACCGCACTCGTGCAAAAGTGCTCTACGATGACAAATACATATATTTTGCCTTCGAACTGATGGAACCGCACCTCTGGGGAACTATCACCAAGCGTGACGAAACCATGTATTGGGACAACGACATAGAGATCTTTATCGATCCCGACAGCGACAGCCGTAACTACCAAGAGTATGAATTTAACGTGCTGGGTACGGAGTGGGATTTGCTACTCACCGAACCACAAGGACGTGGCGGCGTGCATATCAACAACTTCGATATGGCTGGAATGGTCACCGCCGTGAAACACTACGGAACAGTGAACAACCCAAACGACACGGACGAGAAATGGACGTTTGAAGTGAAAATGCCGCTCGAAGGAGTGCAACAAAGCTCCTACAACAAAAGTAAACCGCTCAGTGAGCAAACCTGGAGAGTGAACTTTTCGAGAGTGGAGTGGTTGAAGTTTGAAGTAGTAGACGGAAAGTATAAAAAAATAAAAGGCACTGAGAGTTTCGGCAACGAAGAGAACTGGGTGTGGAGCCCAACGGGTGCAGTAGATATGCACCGCCCCGAATTGTGGGGCTATTTGACCTTTGGAACAGCCAAAAAATAAAACACTATGAGATTTGAATTTAAAACAGTGGTGAGCAACCTGCTGATGCTCAATTTCGTGATGATGCTCGTTGTGAGCTTCATCCCCCAAAGCCTCCCATTTATCAACGAACACCTGGCGCTATGGCCATTTGAGTCGGGCGGGTTCGAGCCGTGGCAACCATTCACCTATATGTTCCTGCACGCAAACTTCACGCACCTCATCTTCAACATGTTCGCACTGTGGATGTTTGGCAGGCAACTGGAGTACGACCTCGGGCCAAAACGCTTCCTCACCTACTACCTCTTCACGGGTGTCGGTGCTGGAATCTTGAACCTCTTGGTCATGTCACTCACCGGAGACTATGGCCTCACCATCGGTGCCTCGGGTGCAGTCTATGGAATACTACTCGCCTTTGGAGTGTTGCACCCAAATGTGCCGCTCTTCTTGTTCTTTATCCCCGTGCCCATCAAAGCCAAATACTTCGTAATCGGCTATGGAGTGCTGGAACTCATACAAGGACTGACGATTCACGATAGCGTGGCGCACTTTGCCCACCTCGGAGGAATGTTATTTGGATTTGTGCTGCTCATGGCGTGGCGCAAACTAAAAATGCTGTAACCCCCCCCCCCCCCCCCCCCCCCCCCCCCCCAAAAAAAGAAAAAAATAAAAAAAAAAAATAAAAATAATTGGGGGCAAAACGGATGAAATAACAGGGACACGCCAAGCCCCCGAAAAAAAACA
>CAYJIF010000040.1:0-11328 GCA_964370175.1 uncultured Rikenellaceae bacterium | reverse complement strand
CATGGCGTGGCGCAAACTAAAAATGCTGTAACCCCCCCGCCCACAAGCAATAGAAAAGAATGGCTAAACGCAATAAATATAAGTCGCTCCAAAGCGTATCATATAGCTCGCACTCGCATCGCCGACGAAAATCCAGAGGATTGAAGATTGTCGATAGGGTGCTCTATGTGCTCTCTGTCGCAGGCGCTATTGCTCTTGTCTTAGCCCTCATCAGCCCTCACGTTAATCCCGAGGTGTCGGTCATCTTCTCAATCTTTGCCCTTGGAGCCCCGCTCAGCTATCTGCTCTGTGTCGTGCTGCTTGTGGTGTGGGCCATAAGGTTGCGAGCGTGGCTCTTCGTAGTACTCGTGCCTGTGGTATGGGGAACATTCTATATGGGCAGGTATGTGCAAATAGATTGGGTGATTGAACACGAAACAAAAAGCCGAAACGAACGACTAACCGTGCTGAGCTACAACACCCACAACATGGGCAAGTTAAGTGCGGGAGGAGATGTTTTTGATTCCATTCTGCTCCACCTCGCAGGCTCGAATGCCGACGTGCTGTTCTTGCAGGAATTTGTGCTGATCGACTCCTCCGAATTGCGAAGAGTGCAATCCCTACTCTATGAGTATCCATACAGTGCCCACCCGCACGACACCAGAAAAGGACTGTGGGCATACAGCGGTAAAGCAATATACAGTAAATTCCCACTCCACCAAAGCGTATTCCATACCTTCAATATAGCCAACCCCACAGGCTTCATTAGCACCCAACTCATTACTCCCAAGGACACCATCACGCTGATTAATTGCCACCTGCAAACCACAGGCGTAAATACAATAACCAACTCCCGAGGTGTGAGAACTATGATTAGTGACAGTGGCTTTGTGGATGCGAGCGAGCAGATACTGAACCGCCTGATTCTGAATTTTAAAACAAGAGCCCCCCAGGCCGACTCTCTCGCCAAAATCATCTCTCAATCGATCCACCCAACAATCGTGGGGGGAGACTTTAACTCCGTGCCAATGTCCTACGCCTATTCCACGGTGAAAGGCGCAGGCCAAAGGGGTATGGTGGATGCCTTTACAAAATCCAAAGAGGGGTATGGCAAGACCTTTGCTCCGTTTTTGGGGATGCTGAGAATCGACTACCTCTTTAGCTCCCGTGACGAAATTGAGTGCATCGACTACAAACGACTCGAATGGCATGCCTCGGATCACCTGCCAATCAAAGCAACATTTGAAATAATCGATAATAACAATATAGAATAGAACAAACAAAAAAACGATGGAAAGACTAAAAAACATAATTGAGACAATTTGGCAAGAACGCGAACTCGTTGAACAACACAGAGATGATATTTGCGAAGTGTTGTCGCTGCTCGATAGCGGCCAGCTCAGATGCGCCGAACCCGATGGAAACGGAGGCTGGAGAGTCAACGAATGGGTGAAAAAAGCTGTGATTATGTACTTCCCCACCCAGCAAATGAGAACCATGAATGCTGGCGACATAGAGTTCTATGACAAAATTGAACTCAAAAAGGAATACGATAAACTCGGCGTAAGAGCCGTCCCAGGTGCTATTGCCAGATATGGCGCGTACATCAGCAAGGGAGTGATACTCATGCCCTCGCTCGTGAACATCGGCGCGTGGGTTGGCGAAGGAACAATGGTGGATACATGGGCGACAGTGGGTAGCTGTGCGCAGATTGGCGAAAGAGTGCACCTGAGCGGGGGAGTAGGAATCGGCGGAGTGCTCGAACCAGTGCAAGCGGCACCAGTGATTATCGAGGACGATTGCTTTATCGGCAGCCGTGCCATTGTGGTCGAGGGCGCACGGGTCTGCAAAGGTGCGGTGCTTGGCGCTGGAGTTGTAATCACGGGCTCGACCAAAATTATCGACACCACTACGGGAGAGCAGTACCGAGGCTATGTGCCCGAAAGAGCGGTGGTTATACCAGGCACTTACAACAGAAAATATGAGGCTGGTGAGTTTGGCGTGCCATGCTCGCTCATCATTGGCCAGAGAAGCGCATCGACAGAGCTCAAAACATCGCTCAATGACGCCCTGCGCGAAATCGACAACGCATAGCCCCCCCCGCCCCTCTATGCGCCCCGCTCTTTGATAGCTATGACCTGACTCCCAAGAACAACAAGACTAAGTAAAAAAATCCTCATACGACACACAATGATAAGGAAGAGCATTTTTATAGTACTGCTGCTGCTTGCACCGCTACAACTGCTGGCGCAGCGTGAAGTACACCTATTCAACGATTCGTGGAATTTTAGTTACCTGTGGCAGAGCACATCCTCAAGCACCGCAAACCTACCACGCGTGAACATCCCCCACACGTGGAACCTGGATGCAATCAGCGCAAGGGCAGACTATCACCGTGGCGCTGCCGACTACATCAAGGAGTTTACAGCGCCGATGCGCTGGCAAGAACAAGCAATGCAGGTGTACTTGCGCTTCGGGGCGGTGAACACCAACTGCGAGGTCTACCTCAATGGCATCAGGCTGGGCGAACACCGTGGCGGTTACACGGCATTTGGATTCAACATCACTCCACACCTCAACTATACCAGGAGCAATAGACTGTGGGTGAGAGTCAGCAATGCCCAACAAGAGAGTGTTATGCCACTGGCTGGTGATTTTAACCACTACGGCGGGATTTTCCGTGATGTGGAGGTTATAGCCACCCCCAGAGTCCACTTCAGCCACACCGACTACGCAACCAGCGGCATCAAAATCATACAGCGCAATGTGAGCGAAAAAACTGCTGCATTCGACATAGAGTATGAAGTTGCTGGCGGCGCGGGTAGCGAGGCTCAGGTGAGTCTGAAAATCTTTGATGGCGCGGGAGTTGCCGTGGATAGCACCACCAAGCGAGTGACCATCGGGCTGGAACAGAAGAAAACCGAAGTGTGGAAAGTGTCGATGAAAAACCCTCAGCTCTGGAACGGAGTCTTGGACCCGCACCTCTATCGCGTTGAGGCGAAAGTGAGCTCGCAAGCACAAACTTCCACGGGTAGCAGCGCAAAAAAAATGATGCAGACGGATAGTATTACTGAGAATTTCGGACTGCGATTCTTTGAAATCGACGACTCCAACCAATTCTTGCTCAACGGCAAACCCTACCCCCTCAGAGGAGTTGTGCGACTGGAGGACGTTGCCCTGCTGGGGAATGCCATATATGCCGAACAACAGGACAAAGATATGGAACTGATGCTGGATATGGGGGTGACTGCTGTGCGGTTGGCGTACTATCCGCAAAACCCTTATTTTATTGAGCTCTGCGACCGTGAGGGAATTGTTGTGTGGGCGGAAATTCCTCTCTCGGGGCCAACAATGACTAATCTCACGGGGTTCAACAACAGTGATGCTTTCAAAGAGAATGGTATTCAACAACTCACCGAACTCATCGAACAGAACTACAACAACCCCTCGATACTCTTCTGGGGACTATTCAGTGGACTCTCACAGCGAAACGGAAACCCGCTGAACTATATTAAAGAACTCAACACCCTGGCAAAAGAGCTCGACCCAACACGCTATACCGTGGCGGCAAGCAACCAGGACGGAGAGATGAACTTTGTGAGCGAACTTATCGGGTTCAATCAATACATGGGGTGGTTGAGCGGCATGCCTGGCGATATTGAGGCGTGGGGACAAGCTGTCAGAGATGAATTCCCAGAGCTCAAAGTAGCGCTCTCGGAGTATGGAGCTGGCGCAAGCCCGTATCAACACGAAATTGACCCGCAAAAACCCGTGGTCAATAGCTACTGGCACCCCGAAGAATGGCAATCCAAAGTGCATGAAGACTACATTAAAGTCATTGAACAGAAGAAATACTTTTGGGGAACATTCCTTAGCGCAATGTTTGATTGGGGCGTGGCATCGCTCAGACAAGGCACAAGAGCGGGAGTGAGTGACCTCGGACTGGTGAGCTTCGATAGGCAGACCACCAAAGACGCTTACTGGCTCTACAAAGCTAACTGGAATAAAGATGATAGCTTTGTGTATATCACCTCGCGCCGCTTCAAAATTCGCCACGAACTGACCCAAGATATCAAAATCTATACAAGTTCGAAGGAGGTGATTCTGACGGTCAATGGCAAAGAGCTCGAACCCGTGGCAAACGATGGGTTTGGAGTGGCTCTATTTGAGGATTGTGAGCTCAAAGAGGGACAAAACGTTGTTGAGGCATTCTCGCCCTATGGAGATTATGATAGAATAACCTTTGAGGTTAGGCTCAACCAACTCGAAAAACCAAGAAGGCTCGAAACTATCACCGCCTTATGACACGCTGGTCTCGATGCCCAAGGCTCGTACACGCTCGGCAATAGACTCTAATTCCTCTTTCTCAACCCTCTGCAGGCCGCTCTGTGGAGTGGGTCTGTCGATGGAGTAGAGCATTACCTCGTGGGGGCGAACCCGCTGGACCACCTCCAACCACGCTCCAACCTCCGCTTCGGTGGTGTTGTCAACCCCACCGCCTCTGAGCATCATGGTCTGCATAACCCAATTGCCCGACATTGCATCGAGCAGTTCGACAATCTGCTCGATGGTGCGCTTTCTCTGAGGCAGATTCAACGCCTCGTAGGTGCTCTGCACCGCACTATCGAATTTTAATATTGGACGCTCAATAAGACCGAGTGCCTCGCGAACGTTCGGGCGGTCAATCATAGTGGCGTTGGTCAGAACAGCAATCTTCGCCTCGGGTGCATAACTATCACGCAGCGAAACAGTTGAGCGGATAATCTCTAAGAATCTGGGGTGCATAGTCGGCTCGCCATTGCCCGCAAAGGTGATGTAGTTTGGCAGAGTGCCCTCGGCTGCCATTGTCTGGAGCTTGGATTCGAGAGCCTCGGCAACATCCTCTGATTTATTGAACGCACCGCCTCGACTGTCGCTGTTCCACCCGCACTCGCAGTAAATGCAGTCGAAATTGCAGAGTTTTGCCGTGGGAAGTAGCAGATTTACGCCCAGAGAAACACCCAAGCGGCGACTCTGAATAGGACCAAATATTATATCATCGAATAACATCTCTTGCTGAAACCTTAGGGTTTTTAAGAAAAATAGGAGAAAAAGATGTGGTTACTTCTTCTTGTCGAAAATTGTGTAGCCACTAAGCACAGAGGCGGTGAATCCCGTCCCCTCCATGGCGTTAAGCCCGCGGATGGTGATGCCCCCAGGCGTGGTAATCTTGTCGATGAGTGATTCGGGGTGCTCGCCCTTTTCGAGCAGAGTAGCCGCGCCTCGAAGAACGCCAGCCATTATGGCTTGCCCCTGAGCAGATCCTACACCCAGCTGAGTGCCTCCCTGCATTGCCGCGTGGGCATAACGCAGAGCATAGGCCAAACCGCACGAACCCATAACCATATAGGCATCCATCTTGTCTTCGGGAATCTGGGTGACAACTCCCACTTTTCTGAATATGCTCTCGATCAATTCTGCGTCCGAGCTACCGCCATTAGCAGCGCCTGAAACCGAGCCATCGCCCACAACAAAGCTAACCCCCTCGCCCCACTCCACAGCAGTATTGGGCATAACCCTCACTACTCGTTGTGTGCTGTATAGTTCCCCCAGCTCCGCAATGGTAATCCCCGCCATAAGCGAACATACCACCCCCTCAAACCCGCTGAGCAATTCCGCTAACTCCCCACTCTGCCACGGCTTTACAGCCACCACCACCACATCGCCCTTGACCTCCGTGACGCTCCTCACGCCAAGCTCCCAGAAGTGCTGCTGCACAGTGCTGCTCAGGTCAATAATATGCAGATCGTCGGGGCACACCCCCGCGCCAAGAAGACCACGTGCGACAGCGCCGCCCATATTTCCTGCGCCAATAAAGGTAATTTTCATGCTTTTCTCCCCCAATGCGTGCTCTATGAATTCCCTACTCGATAAGCTGCACTCTACTTTTTGAGCATCTTCTCGATCTCAATGGTCAAGTCGCTAACGACATTCATGTAATTCATAAACGCCTCGTATGGCGAATCATAGGGGTTGAAGTAACTGTGTACATCCCCATCGCTGAACCATTTAGTACACATATAGTAGAAGTGATCGGAGGTCAACAACGCATCGTAAACATAAGTCATATTCGCATCGTCAATCTCTGTAACCTTGCTCCTCAAAGCGTTGATCTTGCTGAAAGCCTCGTCCTGAAGCTCATTGCCCAACCAAGCCGAAAGATCGCGCTCTTCGTCTGCCCACGACATGGCGTGAGGTACGTGCAATACAGCCACACTCTGGCACTTCTGCTGGAGTTCGCATGGAGTGGTGAAACACACCTCGTCCGACATTAGAGCCGCCCCAACAAAATCCTCGAAAAAATCGAAAATACCTGTCGCCGCCTTATTGTGCTCGCCGAAAGTCTCGTAGTCCATAAAAAGATTTACACACTCGCCAACCTCTGACACAATCATATCCATGTACTGCTTGCCGCTCAGACCCGAACCGTTGAAACGGAAAGCAATATCGTCAGAGAGCTTGTAATTGCGCATCACGACCTTCTGATCCTGCTTATTGGCGTTGGAGTATAGGTAGTTAGGCGACTTCCAGCCCAGAACCTGCTTTGCACCCTCGGCAAGAATCGTGTCGAAACCCAACTCCGATGCCATCTCTCCAATGGTATCATTGTAGATAAGTTCCGTGTTGCGGAATGTAGTAGGACGCACGCCAAATAGTGCCTCTATCTCGTCGCGGTGCTTGACCACCTGACGCTCAAACTCCGCCTTGTCGCTCAGCGACACAAGTGAGTGACCCCACGTCTCACACAAAAATTCCACACTGCCAGTCGCAGCCAAACGCTTGAACGAATCCAATACCTCAGGCGCATACTGTGCAAACTGCAACAAAGCCATGCCCGATATCGAAAATGACACCTTGAAACTACCCTCGCTACGATCAATGAGATTCAACAACAGCGAGTTCATGGGCAAGTAGCAATCCTGTGCTATGCGCTGCATGACGGTGCGATTGAGGAAATCATCGAAATAAAAATGATCCTTACCAATCGAAAAAAAGCGATATTTCTTGAGTCTAAATGGCTGGTGTACTTGAAAATAAAGAGTTATGTTTTTCATGCTATATGTTTGTTGTGGTTGTTAAACAAGAGATGTGTATATGTCCTTTAGTTTGTATGCGGCAGAGTCCCAAGTAATCTGGTTCACCTCCTCGGTGCCCTTGTGCTTGAAGACTTTTGATGCTGAGGGATAGGCCAGTAGACCGTAGATGGCGTCTGCCATAGCATCCACATCCCAGTAGTCAACCTTAATGGCGTAGTCCAAAACCTCCGCCACTCCCGATTGCTTGGAAATAATGCAGGGAACACCGCTGCGCATCGCCTCGAGAGGAGAAATACCGAATGGCTCGCTTACGCTGGGCATAATGTATATGTCCGAGAGAGAAAACATCTTACCTACATCGTCCCCCTTGAGAAAACCCGTGAAGTGAAACCTATCAGCAATGCCCAACTTTGCCACACGACGCACCACGTGGTTCATCATATCGCCCGAGCCAGCCATCACAAAACGTACTCCTGGCACTCGTGCCAATACCTTTGCCGCCGCCTCTACAAAGTAATCGGGACCCTTCTGGTAGGTGATGCGACCAAGAAAAGTTACTATCTTATCGTCAATTCCACGCTCCACAACCTCGCCCTCATCATCCTTGGTCTTGAACAACACGCCGTTGTGCACAGTCACCACCTTCTCGGGGTCGGCACCATAACGCTCGATACAAATCTTGCGAGTCATGTTCGACACCGCACACACCATATCTGCGGCGTGCATGCCCGTGCGCTCTATGTTATATACTATGGTATTTACATTCTCGCCCGTGCGGTCGAACTCAGTTGCGTGAGTGTGAACCACAAGAGGTTTACCGCTAACTCGCTTTGCCGCAATGCCTGCGTAGTAGGTCAGCCAGTCGTGAGCGTGGATGACATCAAACTGCCCCTCCAACTGCTTTGCAATCTCGGCTGCCACCACCGCATATCGCGCCACCTCTTCCATCAAAGTAGCTCCATACTTGCCGCTAAATGTGTAGCGTTGTTTCCATAAGTCTTGGTATGTGTCTGGCTTTTTGGTGCCTTTGACGTGTTCGGTTTGCGTGTGCTCGGAATATAGCTCCTCGTACTCCTCTGGCGAAAGGTATGGCACTATGTTCGAATTAACGTGTATGAACTTAATGTGTTTATAAAAATCGTCGGTACTCTCTCCCTGGAGCATCTCGCCATAGTGCGCCTCTACGTCCGAAGCATTCTTAATGTGTACAAAACTCTGGTCTTCGTCGCCATAGGCACGAGGCACTACAAATGTTACCTCGACCCCTGCGGCACAAAGCGCTTTGGTAAGCCCATAACACGCCGTGCCAAGCCCCCCTGCAATATGTGGTGGGAATTCCCACCCAAACATCAATACTCTCATAAATTGTGTGATTTTTTTCTTTTTTATTTTGTTGGTTACTTCTAATTTCTGCGTTTGGTTTATGTGTTAGTGGTGTGGCTGACTCTCTACTGCTCAGCAATCAGCTTGTTGATCATCAGCATAGCTCCCAGCGATGTTGCCGAAGATATTGCTCCTGCAGGGCGGTGTGGTGGGTCGCCATCATAGACCTCGGCCACCGAGCCGATGCCGTAGAGGGTCAAATCCTCGTTGAACCCAGCGAGAATATCCTGCGCCTCGCTCTTGAATCCCTTGCCGTAGAGCGCAAACGATGCTCTGACGTAGTGTTCCAGCAGCCATGGAATGGCGGTGCCTTGGTGCAGCGCTGCATCGCGCTGTGTTTGGTCGCCTTCGTAGCGGCCTTTATATTTGAGGTTGCGGGGCGTTAGCGTGCGCACTCCTCGTGGAGTGAGTAGGTGGGATTTGACCACTTGCAACACCTCGCCTCGTTGCACTTCGCTCAGCGGGCTGTAGCGTAACGACAGAGCCAAAAGTTGATTTGGGCGAACCTCGAAATTATGATAATCATCGATTACATAGTCGGCCAAATGCCTACGTTCCTCGCTCCAGAAGGTCTCCACAAACGACTTCTCGATTTGAGCCGGGAGAGCCTCCCATTCCTTCACAAAGTCGCTATCTCCAACCTTAGTGGCCAGCTCCAGAGCATAGCATACGGCATTGTACCACAGTGCGTTGACATCAACAGCAAAGCCTGCCCGTGGAGTCAGTGGTGTGCCGTGTAGCTTGATGTTCATCCAGGTGAGCGCCTCACCCTCTTTGCTGGCGTAGATTAGCCCATTTTCGGCCATTCTTATGCAGTTGTCAGGCGTAGCGCCCGACTTGTATGTGCTAAGTATCTCTTTTATTGCATCGCCATGGTCGTTCCACACGGCCTTAGCTCCTGCAAATTTCTCATACTCGCTCAGTGTGTGGAAGAACCACAACTGAGTATCTGCTGCGAGGTGCTTGCCAAAGAGCCCGTTATGTAAACGCCCTTTGTGGTAGTTGAGAATGTCGCCACACTGTTCCACCAAGCCCTGTCCCAAAGTACATCCCGCAAGAGCTGTGAATGTCTCGCGCGAGCGTGGGTTATACCACGGATACCCCACCTGGAGCATTGTGTTGCCTTGGTAGAGAATGAGGAACTGGCGCGCCGAGTGCTCAAGAGCCGAGAGCAGATCTATTTTGTTGCTGCGGCGTGCAATCTCTGCCTCGAACAGAGCGTCCAGCTCTTCGGGAGTTGCCTCAGTGGTCGATGCGCTCAGAATAACGCTCTGCCCTGCCTTTAGCTCAATGTCGAAATAACCAGTGGTCAAGAGGTCTTCATAAGCCTCTTCGCCACGTGCCGCCTCAAGCGGATACTCAAAATCGTAGTACCAGTCTGGCGCAGCAATAAAGCGACCCTCGCGTGAGAGCTGTAAATACAACGATGGCAATGACTCGTATGGTTGATTTCTCACTCCGCCTTTCACGTAGTGGCTGCGGCCATTGGCCTGCAAATTAGCCCGACACAAACTGTGACGTGAGCGGAATGCCAAAAATGGACGTAAGTGCAAAAATGTCTGCGAACGAGCCTCCAAAAGAGTGTAACGAACCAGCAACTGCTCGGCGGAGTGAATCCACAACAACTCCTTCTTGAGCACTACGCCACCAACCCTGTAGGTCATAGTCGGAGTGGGCGTGTATGCGAAGTCGGTTAGGTACTTATGCCCGCGCGGAGAAAATCCCCCTCTATATTTATGTAGTGCGAGGTTGAAGCTCTGTGAGTGCTGGACAATGGTCTCGTCCAATGAACTCAACAACACGAACTCCTCGTCCTCGAACTGCCCCACAGGGCATACCATTAGACCGTGATATTTGCGAGTGTTGCAGCAAACAATCGTCGTGCTCATGTATCCACCCGCACGGTTCGTTGCAAGCATTTCGCGCTGGAGAGAATACTCCAAATTGCCAAGCTGGACTTTATCAAAACTTAGTGCCATATCGTTACTTTTATAGTGTCAGAATAGTGTAACCTTCTTGAGGTGGACTTTATACTATAAAGCCCACCGTAAAGTTAAAATCTTTTTCTTGAAAAACAAAACTTTTTTGCAAAATGTTATCGCAATATAATTCTGTGTGTGAATCATGTGAAAAAGCAGGAGCAAACAATGGCAATTCCAAACCCACCTGAGGGTAATTACCCTCTGTAATTCGCCTTTCCGCCCCTGCCCAGACGAGAAAATATGCAGTGTTCTGAGCATGGGTTTTCGCAAATAGCGTGCCGATTGTCTCTTGGTGACGCCCGAATTACATCTCGATTGCCTCCAAATTTCACATAATTCCGCTCCAATTACCCCTCAATTTCTCAAAATTCGGCGCAAATCTCCGTCAAATCCAACTTTTAGGCCTCCTATTATATATAGTGTCCTGTGGCTCTCCGACCACAGCACTTATTGGGCTCGCAAATGGCGAAAAAAAGTTAAATTTTTTTTAGCCCTTTATTTCGCTGATTGATAGCGAGTTGGCTTCAAGACGTGCAAAATAGTTGAAAAAAAGTTGCAAAATAATTTGGTAAGTTAAGAAACATGCCTTACCTTTGCAGTCCTCCCGGAACAAAAACAGGGACGGTGGTTAGAGAGAAGGGTTTACAAATGGGGAGAAAATAGGAGTCGTGAGATTCCGCTAAGAAGAAAAAAAAGTACATTCAATTTATTGAAAAAGTAATAAGAAAGATAAGTGTAGTATAAATATATACAAGTACATTTGTCAATTCCGAGCACAACATAGATTGTGCTCACGTTAGAAAATCAAATCGAGCTGGAGAGCTACTTTAAAGTAGTTCCAAAAAACTTAAAATTTTACAATGGAGAGTTTGATCCTGGCTCAGGATGAACGCTAGCGGCAGGCTTAA
>CAYJIF010000039.1:0-15138 GCA_964370175.1 uncultured Rikenellaceae bacterium | reverse complement strand
GTGATCCCGCTGGGGCTCGAACCCAGGACCCCAACATTAAAAGTGTTGTGCTCTACCAGCTGAGCTACGGAATCTGTCCAATTAACCAACTTTGCTTTGATGCCTTATAAAAGACTGAGGAAAACCACAAACCTCCTTCAAAGCGAGGGCAAAGGTACGAAAGAAATTTTGATATGCAAATTTTTTTTGCAATTTTTTTTACATTTTTTTTTGTTTCGGAAAAAACTGTTACATTTGTAGAGTAATTTTTATATAGTATATTTATTCATTAATCTAACTCTGGTCAACATGGATTTTACAGCGCTACACAAGCAACTCATTAACTTAACCGCCTTGGTCGAACGCTGGGAAGAGCAGGGCTATGTTCCTGATATTGAACTCGATATTGCTCGTCGCAGACTTGGCGATCTCTATGAGGTTCTCTTAGATGCATCTCCACGAGCCGCAAAAAAAGAGTCGACTCCTTTTGTCGCAGAGCAGCAAAATGCAGAACAAAGTGCGTCATTGACTGCCGAATTGGAGGCAGGGGGTAAAGAAGAAACTGTCCAAGAAGAAATTTCGACTGAGCAGGAAGAAATTGTTTGCCAGGCTGACCAAAGTGATATTGAGGGAGGGGGTGAGGTGGAATCTGAGGTGCAGGAAGAAGCGATTCATGAGACTGAACAGGAATCTGAGGTGCAGGAAGAAGCGGTTCATGAGACTGAGCAGAAATCTGAGGTGCAGGAAGAAGCGGTTCATGAGACAGAGCAGGAATCTGAGATGCAGGAAGAAGCGGTTCATGAGACTGAGCAGGAAGAAAGTGCGCCTGATCAACACGCACCCGCCGTTGAACCAACTGCTGAACCCGCCACAGAAGAGCCCGCCGTTGAAGCAGCTGCTGAGCCTGCCACAGAAGAACAAAAGCCAGAGACTGACCCTCCGCTACTCAGTCATGATGAGATCTACGCAACCGCGCTTTTTAGGGGTGATACGCCTTACTACAGAAGTGAAGTGGGCAAGATGCTTGCGATGGCGACTTCGGATGATGTGATTATATACATCACCGAGTCCTATGACTGGAGTGCGGATGATGCCACTGTTCATAACTTCATTGGCGAGATGATGGAGAAGTTTAATTAGGCAGAGATAGAGAGTTAAATCCCTCTGCACCAATTCCTGCGGATATGAAATTATACATAGTACCTACGCCTATTGGCAATTTGGAGGACATCACTTTGCGAGCGCTACGAGTGCTCAGGGATGAGGTTTCGTTCATTGTGGCTGAAGATACCAGAACCAGCTCGGTGCTATTGGCGCACTACGAAATTAAGAAGCCGATGGTGAGCTTTCACAAATTCAACGAACACTCCGCAGTGGAGAAGATAGTGAGTCGCATTGAGGCAGGCGAGGTGGCTGCACTGATTAGCGATGCTGGTACGCCCTCGATTTGCGATCCTGGTTATTTGCTCGTGAGGTGCTGTGTGGATAGGGGAGTGGCGGTGGAGTGCTTGCCCGGAGCTACGGCATTTGTGCCTGCGCTTGTCAATAGTGCATTGCCCGCCGATGCCTTTACTTTCATAGGTTTTCTGCCAGTGAAAAAAGGGCGGCAGACAAAACTCACGGAGCTGGCGACTCACAAAAATACGTTCATTCTTTATGAATCGCCACACAGAGTGCACAAGACTTTGGAGCAACTCGCCGAGTATTGCGGTTCGGGACGGCAAGCGTCATTGAGCAGAGAAATATCGAAAAAATTTGAGCAAACCATACGTGGTACGCTCAGTGAGCTTGTGCAACAGAGCAAAGAGATTACGCTCAAGGGAGAGATTGTCATAGTCGTTGCGCCCGAGCATTATCGGCGTGAGGCGGAAACTCAAGACGAGACTGCTCAGTGATGCACAAGCGCAAATAAAGAAAACATAGCCACGGAGTATAGCCCCAAGTCCTTCGGAGTCTACGGCATAATACTGAAAATACTAACCAAAATAGTTCAAGATACTAAAGATGGAGAACCAGAACCCTAATCCCAATCCCAATAACGAGCACTGCGATGATTTGCAGGACAACATTCGCAAGAACATAGCAAGGAAAAAGCGCAGAGTTCAGAATATGACCTTTGCTGGCTTTTTGCGATTCCTACGCCACCGCTTTGACCTCAGCGACGACAAGGCCGAGCAGCATGAAGTAGTGGATGCAATAAGCCGCAGTGTGGAATTCAAGGGGACGAACCTGTGGGTATTGATGTTTGCCATCGTGGTGGCGAGTGTCGGGCTGAACGTGAATTCCACGGCAGTGATTATCGGTGCGATGCTTATCTCCCCGCTCATGGGGCCGATTATGGGTATTGGTCTTTCATTGGGCATCAATGATTTTGATTTGTTGAAGCGTTCGCTCAGAAACTTTTTCTTCGCCACAACGGTGTCGCTTTTGGTTTCGATGCTCTATTTCATGGTATCGCCCTTGACCGTGGTTCAGGATGAGCTGTTGGCTCGTACCTACCCCACGATATGGGATGTGCTCATTGCCACTTTTGGTGGACTTGCGGGAATTGTAGCCCAGTCGCGCCGAGATAGAACCACTACCGTAATACCCGGTGTGGCCATTGCTACGGCTCTGATGCCACCGCTCTGTACGGCGGGTTTTGGTATTGCGACGGGTGAGTGGAGTTATTTCGGGGGGGCGATATACCTTTTCTTCATCAACGCTGTTTTTATTGCTTTGGCGAGCTTCTTTATCGTCCGCTTCATGAAGTACGACACGGTGAAGATGATAGACCCTGTCCGCTCCAAGAGGGTGAAACGAGTGATGGCAACAGTTGTGCTCGTGACCGTTGTTCCAAGTGTGCTTATGGCGTATAATTTGGTGCAGCGCTCCATATTCGAGAACTCGGCAAAGAATTACGTGCAGTCGGTTTTTGATTTCCAGGACAGCGAGGTGGTGAACTCCAAAATTATATTTAACACAGGCGATGAGGATCATGTGATTGAAGTAGTTATGCTTGGCGAACCGCTCTCTTCCGATGTGATTGAGTCGGCTCAGAGGCAACTCCAAAACTACTCGCTCCATGGCACAAAGCTCTTGGTGCGGCAAGCGGACAATAGTGACGAGCTGTCGAACGAAATGTTTGCCGATATGCTCAAAACAAATGCTGAGTTGATAAGTGAGAAAACGGCGCAGATCAACATCCTCACCAAGCGTCTTGAGCGCTATGATCGTGATACGCTCCCCACTATCGAAATCGCGCAGGAATTAGGCTCGTTGTGGCCAGAGGTTACAACCATCGAGCTTAGTCGTAGCAAGGTGGTTACCACAGGGGGAGTGCTCGAAGGAGTGGTGGTGAATTGCACCCTCAAACTGCAAGAGGGTGTGACTATCGGCGAAGAAAATGCAACAAGGATAAAACGATGGCTTTCGCAGCGTACGGGGCATGATGAGGTGAGATTGGTGGTGGATTCACCCAACAATGAGGCCGTTGGCGAGGATAGCACCACGGTGGTCTCCAACAATGTGTTGATGATTGAGTAGCACGCCGAGATTGAACGCTATTAAATTAATTTCCAAGAAGAGCGAACTAAATAATATAGAATAGGTAGAGATAAATTGAGCAAGAGGAAAAACGACGTGAACAAAGTACTATTAATGATGATTGTGGGAGTTGCGGCAGCAGGGATGGCATGCTCCACGGCTAAGCAAGGTCGCCTGCATGAAGTGGGGCTTGACAGAGATGTAGAACAGAGGCTGGAGCAAAGAGCAGGGTTCTTGCCCTCGCTCGATACGCTGGAGCTCAATGATGAGGAGCGTGAGGCGCTGGAATTTTTGTATGCCTATATGCCCGTTGGTGATGTTGGAGATTATAGCGTGGATTTTTTTGTGGACAACGTGCGCTCGGCACTGAGCACGCAAAAGGAGATGGGGTATGATACAATGGTAGAGACCTCTGATTTTCTGCACTTTGTCTTGCCGCTGCGTGTCAATAACGAGATGCTGGACACCTCACGCATGGTGTTCTATCGCGAACTAAGGGATATAGTAAAGGGCTTGAGTATGGAGGCAGCTGTCAAGGAGGTGAACCACTGGGCGCACCAAATGGCGGTGTATATGCCCAGTGATGCTCGTACGGCTTCGCCTCTGAGCGTGATGAGTACGGCTGGGGGGCGTTGTGGCGAGCAGAGTGTTTTTGTGGTGGCGGCGCTGCGCGCAGTGGGTATTCCTGCCCGCCAGATATATGTGCCACGATGGTCGCATGTGGATGATAACCACGCATGGGTTGAGGCGTGGATTGATGACCAAAGTGGAGGCAAGTGGCACTATCTTGGCGCTTGCGAACCCGAGGCGGAACTCAACACAGGTTGGTTCGATGCCTCGGCAACACGATCGCCGCTGATGGTCACAGATGTCTTCGGGAAATATAACACCGAACACGAGGTGCTCAGCGAGACGGAGTGCTACACGGAGATAAATGTTACGGAGAACTACACGGCTCAGAGCCTGGGGGTAGTGGTGGTGAAGGATAGTGATGGTGAAACTCAGAGTGGTGCTCAGGTGCAGTTCACAATATTTAATTACGGTGAGTTCTACCCTGCCGTGACAAAACGTACTGATGCTCAGGGCACTGCAACGCTCTTGGCGGGGCGTGGAGATATGGCTGTCTTTGCAAGCCATGATGGCCGTTTTGCAGCTGGTGTGCTGGATTTCAGGCAACCAAGCGATACTCTACAGCTCACGCTGCAAAGCCTACCCACCGAACCATTCGAGTGGGACGTAATCCCCGCCTCAGTCTCTAACGTACCGAGCCGCATCACCGAAGAGGGAAGAAAGATTAACAACGAACGACTCGCACTACAGAACGCTGCACGCGCCGCCTATGTTGCAACATTTGCCACTAAGGAATACGCTGAGGGAGTGGCTCAAAAAATCGGGGTCTCAAGCGATAGAGTTTTCAATCTATTGCATGGGGCAAGAGGGAATTATAGAGAGATTGAGGCCTTTTTGGTGACTCTTCCAAAAGCCAACGTTGAGACAGCTCTGCAACTCTTGGAGGTGCTCAATGTCAAAGACCTGAGGGATACCCCATCTGCAACTTTGAGCGATTACCTGAACGGTGCACTGCCCTATGTAGATAGCCCACACTATGTGCAGTATATACTGAATCCACGAATTTTTACGGAAACTCTGGTGCCATACCGTGCCGAGTTTGCTCAGCATACCACGGGAAAAACTCCTCAACAAATCATAGAGATGGTGCAGAAGAGAGTGAGAGTGGAGGATGAGTTGAATCCCAACGCCGTGCCAATTTCTCCGCTGGGAGTGCACAAGGTAGGCGTAGCTGACGAAAAGTCCCAGAAAGCATATCTGGTTGCGATGCTCCGCAGTGCTGGAGTGGCGGCGCGAGTTGAGGCCACAACCAACGAGGTGCAGTACTATGACCCTGCGACCCAGGAGTGGTGCTATGCCGTGGAGCAGGGCGACAGAAACTTGGAAATGGGGAGCGTGAAATTCAGCTACACTCCCACGGAGTTGAACCCCGACCCGAAATTGGGACTTAATTTCACCATCTCGATGTGGAACGGCAGAAGCTATGAAAAACTAAACATCGGTGCAGAAATGTTGGCACGAATGGGAGTGGATATGGGGGCTGGAGCAACCTTTTCGGCGCTCTTTGCAGAGCCTGTGGCGCTGGCCGCGGGTGAGTACTTGCTGACCACAGCCACTCGCCTTGCAAATGGTACGGTGCTCAGCCGCATTGAACCGTTTGTTGTCACCAGGGGTGAGACGACTCAAGTGGAGATGGTATTGCGTGAGGCTGATAATAGACTCGAAATCATAGACGAAATAAACCCCGAAACAAAGTACGTGCCGCTTGGACAGAAGAAGGCTAAGACACTCATGTCGCAGGTGGGGCGTGGTTACTATATTGTGGCGCTAATTGATGCCAAGGCCGAACCTACCACCCACATGCTGCGGGATTTGAACAAGCAAAAAGAGGTGCTTGAGAAGTGGGGTAGACCAATTGTGCTTATCTTCAGCGATGAGGAGCAGACGCAGCGTTTCAAAAAAGAGGATTACCCCGCACTGCCAAGCACTGTGCAGTTCGGATATGACAGCGATTTGCAGACAACCACGATGATGGGACAGATGTTAGAAATTGATGATATGTCCCGCCTGCCGGTGGTGGCGCTTGCCGACACATTTGGGCGTGTGGTGTATCTATCGACTGGCTACAACACAACTCTCGGAGAGCAGCTCCGTGTAATTATTGACGTGCTGGAGAAAAAGAAAAATAGCGAATAGGGGACATGAAAAAAGCCCACAGTGTAATGTGTGGGCTTTGGAAATTATAAAAACTCATGTCGTGCATGCGGCACGAGATTGAGAGCTCACTCAAGCAGAGGTTATTTGCAACAAATGTAGTTGTGGATGGCCTCTGCTGCTTTTCGGCCTGCGCCCATAGCCAGTATGACCGTTGCAGCACCAGTGACAGCATCTCCGCCAGCGAATACCCCAGGGCGACTCGTAGCACCATCCTGCTGTGCAATGATTCCACCCCAGGAGGTGACCTCCAACCCTGGTGTGGTCTGTGCAATGAGCGGATTGGGAGAAGTGCCAAGCGCCATTACCACCGAGCTACACTCCAACTCAAACTCACTGCCCTCTACCACCACTGGTCTACGCCTGCCGCTTTGGTCGGGCTCGCCCAGCTCCATTTTTATGCATCTAATGCCAGTAACCCAACCCTCGTCATTGCCGAGAATTTCGGTAGGATTGGTGAGCATATAGAATTCTATGCCCTCTTGTTTGGCATGGTGTATCTCTTCGAGCCGTGCGGGTAGTTCTGCCTCCGAGCGGCGATAGACAATCGATGCTCTTGCGCCGAGTCTTTTGGCGGTACGCACAGCATCCATTGCCACATTTCCTCCGCCGACCACCACCACGTGACTGCCCGTGAAGATAGGTGTGGGGCTATTCTCTTTGTATGCGCCCATTAGGTTGGCACGGGTTAGGAATTCATTGGCAGAGGTCACCCCGTTGAGGCTCTCGCCGCCAATGCCCATGAACTTAGGCAAGCCTGCTCCCGAACCAATGTACACGGCAGAGTAGCCGTCTCTATCCATAAGCTCATCTACGGTGAAGGTTCGCCCCACGACTGTGTTCAGCTCAAATTCTACACCCAGAGCCCTCACCGCTGCAATTTCTGCCTCCACCACAGCATTTTTTGGCAATCGGAACTCGGGTATGCCATACTGCAACACCCCTCCAGCTTTGTGCAATACCTCGAATATGGTGACACCATAGCCCAGTTTAGCCAAATCTGCCGCGCACGCCAGTCCAGTGGGACCGCTGCCCACAACTGCTACTCTCTTGCCATTCGAGGGGGCAGGCTCTACCCTTACGGGATTTTCAATCTGGTAGTCGCCCACAAATCGCTCCAAGAGGCCTATTGCCACTGCTTCGCCCTTTATTCCAACTACACACGCTCCCTCACACTGCACCTCCTGCGGACACACCCTGCCACAAATGCTGGGCAGTAGGTTGTCGCGGCCAATCACCTCGGCAGCTTGAGGTAGCTCGCCAGCCTTTAGGTGTCGGATGAAGTCGGGGATTTGCACGCTCACGGGACAAGCCGCCACACAGCGTGGTTTTTTGCACTCAAGGCATCGCTGAGCCTCTTGTTGCGCCTCGTCAAGAGTGTAACCCAGCGATACTTCCTCGAAGTTCGTTGCTCTTATTTGTGGATCTTGCTCCGTGGCAAGAATTCGTTTGCCTTTTATAGCCATCAATTGTTTATCTTCTTAATCGTTACCTAATATTACAGACGTGATTTTTTTCCTTCTGCTTGTACATGCCAAGTCGACGGAGAGCCTCGTCGAAATCGACCTTATGGCCATCGAACTCAGGGCCCTCGACACACGCAAAGCGCACCTTGCCATCGACCGTAACCCTGCACGCTCCACACATGCCGCTGCCGTCCACCATAATGGAATTGAGACTCACAGTGGTGGGGATGCTAAGTTTTTTGGTGGTGAGGCACACAAATTTCATCATAATCATAGGGCCGATAGCCACCACTTCGTCAAACTTCTCGCCCCCTGCCACTAATTCCTCCAATAGGGTAGTGACCAATCCATGAAATCCACGAGAGCCATCATCTGTGGCGATGTGCACATTGGGGGTGAGCTCACGGAATTCATCTTCAAAGAGCACGTACTCGGAAGATTTTGCCCCGATAATCACGTGCGGTTGCACGCCCCTTTGGCTCAGCCACTTCACCTGCGGAAAGACTGGAGCCGCACCAAGTCCTCCAGCTACAAAGAGAAATTTCTTGCCCTTTAGCTCCTCGTCGCTGAGTTTCATGAACTCGGCAGGTGAGCCCAGTGGCCCCGCAAAGGCACTGAAACTATCGCCTACCTGCAAACTGTTCATAGCTCGGGTCGATGCCCCAATGGCCTGAATCACTATGGTGACAGTACCCGCCTCGGTATCATAATCACAGATGGTCAGAGGTACTCGTTCGCCGCCATCTTCGTTGATGACAATGAGGAATTGACCCGGTTTTGCACCCCGTGCCATATTTGGTGCAGCCACCTTCATCGAAAAAATGTGAGGGGCTAAATCCTTTCGTTCTAAAATTTCGTACATTGTGCCTATGCTTTATTTTCTTTAGTTCAACTCAATATCGACCTTTGCTGGGAAAGCGAAGGCTTTATCCACACGCATTTCCATATTTCTGTATATGTTATCTTTTGTGCGTGCCACCTTGCCTTTGAATATCTGCTCGCCATTGTACACGACCTCAACCTCTCGGTCCAAATCCAGAATCTCGTCATTGAGCCAGATGGTGAGAGTTTTGTAGTCCGACTTTTCGATGGTCGCTCTATTTGCGGCCTTGTCGTAGCTCACGATAAGTTGCCAGCCTGGCTCCGACTCATAGGTCTCAAGGTTGTACTTGAATCCATTCCTCACATCGTCCATTACCCATATAACCTTATCGGGGTATGGATTTCTGGTGTATTGCGCCATCCATCCAATAGCCTCTTTGTCTTTGTTGTTCATCCAGTGCCCAAGCTCTGGGTAGATTACCACGCGGTGGATGTAGCCCTCTGGGTCAGCGGCCTGAAGCGCGTCGAGCTTCTCGCCCCATTCGGCAGCAAGTCCATTGCGGTTGTATGCCGCATCCTTTCCGCCCATATAAATTGCGAAGGGTAGGTTGCGGAGGTTTTCTGCAACTGCATCGCCTGGGTGACCCGCCATCATTGCCGCCGCTGCCCACCAGTCAGCAAGCCTTGGGGCAAGGTTGAATGTGCCATCTCCACCAGCCGAATAGCCAGTCAAATATATTCTATTTGGGTCGGCGCCAAGTTCCACAACGGCATAGGTGATTGCCAACATCAAAAATGGTTCCATATAATCCTGATGCCACAAATTCCACGTGTTGGTTGGAGCGCGAGGTACCCAGTAAATCCCAGGAACGGTGCCATAGAGGCGCTTTTGGTTTTCCCACTGTTGGTCGTTTACCTCGGCAGGAGCGCCGCCGCCACCGTGCATAGAGATGTACATAGGGTAGCCATTCGCAGGTTTTTTGCCATTAATGTCATACCAAAACGGCATTGACAAGCCATTATTCTCCAGCACTCGCTCCTCCCACATAGGGGCGACATAGTCGCTGACCGCCTGTTGTATCTCATTTGCGGCAGCTTCAGTGATGCTGGCGACCTCTTCCCTTGTGAGTGCATTTTCGTCCTGTGCGTATGCACCAAAGTTGAGCATTGAAAAAACGACGATGGAAAGTAGTTTTAGGTTTTTCATGATTTTTTATATCGTTAATTGTTGTTGTTTAAAATATTATTGAGCCTCAAAGTTGTAGGTGATAGTGCCTCGTTGTGGATTGGGCGCAGAGCCAGAGGCGTTGAACGTACTCTTTTTTGCCGATGCAATGGCCTCTTGGTGTAGGCATCTGTCGTTGCTCGATGAAGAGCGCTCCACTACCGCCGATGTGACCCTTCCGTTTTGATTCACCACAATACTCACCACCACTCGACCACCATTCAAGCACTTGTATGCAGGCATGTCAAGGTAATTAGCCGTACGCCCCTCCAAACTAAATGATACCGCTACATTCCCCTTCACAAAAGCATCTCTGTCTTCGTCCCCTTGTTTTGCGTCAATGTTGCTCTCGGGGGAGTCTTCGCGTTGAGCGCTTGCCTCAATCTCTTCGAGCTGCTTGCGCACATCCTCCCTACCAGCCTCTAACTCGCGCTGGAGACGCTCCACATCGTCGTAAATTTCGCCAGCGTCAGTGTTTTTGCTGTCCCTGAGAGTTTCGTTGAATTCAGAATTTTCGCTCGACACCCTGTTTTGCACCTTCTCGTACTCATAGTCCTCGATTTCCTGTACTTCACGCTCTTGTTCCAGTAGCTCGGGTATTATCTCCTCGGCATTGAATTCAATCTCGATAGTGGGTGTAGGGTTGGGCAGCACCACGATTTTATAGGTCACAAAGAGTATAGCGAGGCTAAGGTATATAACCACTGTGATAAGCAGCCCAATGCGGTGACGAAATATCCAACCAGCAATCCCTCCCTGTGCTTTGCGAGAGCGGTCGTATGGCAATCGCATAGGCGAGCCTCCGATTCTCTGACTTCGAGCTGTGGGGGGGATGGGGTGTTTTTTTTGTGTTTGTTTGGGCGTTGGGGAGTTTCTTAACGTGCTATTTTTGTTCATAATACAGTGTAAAGTGCGATAATTATTGGCAAAATTAGAAAAAAAATGTATATTTGCACAATTTTTTACTTTAGTTTATAAGCAAAATTTTATTAACTTTGACAATATTTTAAGCAAAAGTGCAAATGAGCGAAAAACAATTTACAATAGCAGGCGAGGTAACTATCAGCGGAAAAGGCCTCCACACGGCAATGGTCGCTAACGTGACAATCAAACCTGCAGAAGCTGGTACAGGAATTAAATTTGTGCGTACAGATATCGAAGGTAACCCAGAAATCCCTGCTCTGGCAGAGTATGTGGTGGATGCCACCCGCTGTACGGTTTTGGGCAAGGGGGATGTGAAAATACACACCGTGGAACACTGTTTGGCAGCTGTTTGGGGTAGCTCTATTGATAATGCTATTATTGAGATTGATGGTGTGGAGGTTCCTATCCTCGACGGATCGTCCAAAGAATGGGTGGCGGCAATCGACAAAGTAGGCACTGTGGAGCAAGACGCCCCCCGAGTTTACTTCGATATTCCACGCAAGTTGCAATACACCATCGAGGAACGCTCTTCGGAGATTGTGGCCTATCCAGACGATAAACTCTCGTTGAGCGTGAATGTTGACTTCGGCTCGAAGGTGGCAGGCATGCAATACGCTACGCTTGATAGCAGAGAGGATTTCAACAAGCAAGTCTCGGCTTGCCGTACATTTGTATTTTTCCACGATATTTTCCCGCTCTACAAAGCTGGACTCATCAAGGGTGGAGATCTTCATAATGCTATTATTATTGTCGAGAACGACCTGAGCGAACAAGACACTAAAGATGTTGCAGAGCTCATGGGGCAGGAGAGCTGGGAAATCACAGAGGCTGGCTATATTGCCACCGATGGATTGCGCTATGATAACGAAATTGCACGCCACAAACTACTTGACCTATGCGGCGACCTCGCGCTGGTTGGGTGCAGACTCCGAGGCAAAATTATTGCTACCAGACCTGGCCATAAACTAAATACAGAGCTGGCAAAAATCATACGCAAAGAGATTAAAGCGGCGCAGAGTTTGCCGCCAATTAACTATACTCCAAACCTGCCTCCGGTGATGGATATTAACGAAATTAAACGCCGACTACCTCACCGTCCTCCATTCTTGTTGGTGGATAAGATTATGGATCTTGGCGACACTCACGTATTTGGTATCAAGCAAGTTACCATGAACGAACCGTTCTTTGTGGGGCACTTCCCACAAGAACCTGTGATGCCAGGAGTTCTGCAAATCGAGGCAATGGCACAGTGCGGTGGAATCTTGGCGCTGAGCAAAGTGGAAGACCCCGAGAACTACTCCACTTACTTCATGAAAATAGACAACGTCAAATTTAAACGTAAGGTGGTGCCAGGTGATACACTGCTCTTCTGCTTGTGGCTCACCGAACCTATCCGCCGTGGCATCGTATCAATGTATGCTAAGGCCTTTGTGGGTAATGAATTAGCGTGCGAGGCAGACCTAATGGCACTTGTTACAAAAGATAAAAAATAGAAGGGTTTTGAATAAAGAAATGATTAGTCCACATGCAATAGTACACCCTGATGCAAAACTCGGTAGTGGTGTGGTAGTTGAGCCTTTTGCCATTATCGAGAGCGATGTGGTAATTGGTGAGGGTACAAAAATATTCTCGAGCGCGATTGTGAAAAATGGTGCAAAGATTGGTAAAAATTGTGAAATACACCCCGGTGCAATTATTGCGGGAGAACCGCAGGATTTGAAGTTCAAGGGGGAGTATAGCACAGTGGTGATTGGCGATAATACTGTGGTTAGAGAATTTTCGACAGTGAACCGCGGAACAGCTGCAAAGGGCTCTACGATTATTGGTGATAACTGCTTGTTGATGGCATACGTGCACGTTGGACACGACTGTGTCGTTGGTAATAATGTGATTCTTGTAAACAGAGTGTCGCTTGCTGGAGAGGTCGATGTCGATGATTTTGCGATTATTGCAGGGCACTGTGGAGTGCACCAATTCACTAAAGTCGGCGCACACTCAATGACAGCAGGACTGCTAAAGGTTGGACGTGATGTCCCCCCATACGTGCGTGCTGCACGCGAACCAGTCTCTTATGTGGGAGTGAACTCTATTGGACTCCGCCGCCGTGGATTTACTTCCGAGGCAGTAAACGAAATTAAAGATATTTACACAGTAATCTTTCAAAAAGGACTATCGGTGAGTAGCGCAGTGAAAAGAGTGGAGGAAGAGTTCGCACAGAGCGCACATAGAGACGAAATTCTTAGATTTATTAAAAATTCATCGCGAGGACTCATAAAATCTTATAACTTTGTGTCATCATCGAGCGACGACGAGTAACAACCGATGAATGTTCTTGAGTCGTCAGTCAAATTTCTATGTGATTAGAATAGTGAAAAAATGAAAAACAGCGTACTCATAATAGTCGCCCTACTGCTCTTTGCTCTTGCACCAGCAAATGCGCTGGCTCAAAAAACCTTTACTGCTGCCAACTACGAGGCAATGGGAGAACCCGAAGAATTGGTTATCCCTGATGAATATAGCTCTGTTGCACCAGGCGCACTGAGTGAAAACAGCAAGCTCGTGTCGGTGAAGTTTCCATCAACGATGAGTAAGATTGAAGCACGAGCATTTGCAAACTGCCCAAACCTCTCGGAGGTCTATATCCCACACTCGGTTGCAATGATTGGCGATTCAACTTTCTATGGTTGCGCCAAACTTTCGACAGTTACGCTAAAGCCAGGGGTTAAGATGATTGGCAAAGCTGCTTTTGAGGGATGTAACGAACTCAGTGCCATAAAAATACCAAGTACGATAGTGAAAATTGGCGGCAGTGCGTTCAAAAACACAGGGCTCTCAAGCGTAATTATTCCCGATTCGGTCAAGGAGCTTGGCGAAAATGCCTTTGCAGAGTGTAGCTCGCTTTTCGATATATTCATAGGCCCGTGCAATACGCTAAAAGATCAGTATATGACCGAATATGGCGGATATGTACGAGTGCAATAATAATCCATTATCAATTTACGTTAAAATCGAAATACCTCTCTAAATAATATTCTCAACGTTCAAAAAATAAAACTGAAAAATTATGAAATTCTCAAGTATTCTGCTACTCGCAGTAACGGTATCATTCTTCTCGTGTGGCAAGGTAAAACCCAAAGCATTCACTGCTGCTGACTATGCGACAATGGGCTCACCCGTGGAACTTGTAATCAGTGATGAGTATACCTCTATTGCCGATAATGCACTCGATGGTAGCAAAATCACCTCGCTAACACTCCCAAATACACTCGATAGCATCGGTGAGTGGGCGTTCCACGACTGTGATGAGCTAACGAAAGTTAACTTTGGTACGTCACTGACGTTTATTGGTGCGCACTCTTTCTACGACTGCTCGAATCTCACAGAAGTGACACTACCAGGCTCGCTTCTTAAAATCGAAGAGGGCGCGTTTGCATCCACAGCACTCACAAAGATGGTGATTCCTAACGGCGTTACTGAAATCGGAGAGTGGAGCTTCTCAGGTTGTTCTGATTTGGAGACCCTCACTGTTGCAAACTCTGTAAAAGAGATTG
Source organism: uncultured Rikenellaceae bacterium (assembly GCA_964370175.1). GTDB lineage: Bacteria > Bacteroidota > Bacteroidia > Bacteroidales > Rikenellaceae > Mucinivorans. Next base: position 862 of record CAYJIF010000039.1, on the reverse strand, counting down.
ATGATCACGCATTCTATGAATGTACATCACTGAATTCGGTGACTCTGTCAAGCTCGCTCGAAGAGATTAGCGATTGGATGTTTGCAGGATGTACTAGTCTCACGAGCATCGAAATCCCAACATCGGTTACTGAAATCGGAGAATGGGCGTTCTACGATTGCGATAACCTCGGCTCTATCGAAATCCCAACATCGGTTACTGAAATCGGCTCGGAAGCATTCAGAGGCTGTAGCTCAATCGAGAAAATAAACATCCCAAGCTCGGTAACTGAGCTCGGCGAGTGGGCATTGTCTGACTGCAATAACCTTGATTTGATTATCATTCCTGAGTCGATAAAGAAACTGCCTATTGGACTCTTTAGCGGGCTCTATATCTCATCTTATGACATACCGTCTTGGGTGACGGAAATAGGCAAACACCTCTTCTATGGATGCCCAGAATTGATTTCTATCACTGTTCCTGCATCAGTGAAAGTTGTTGGTGAAGACCTGTTTGGTGATAGTCCAAAACTTAAGACTATCTATGTGGAGGAAGGTTGCCCAGTGTTTGCCCAGCTCAAGGAGGAGTATGGCAATAAGGTGGTGCTGTTATAGGTTTTTAAAGGAAAGCCTAATTACTCGGTTCGGCGGCTTGTTTCAAGCTGTTGTGATTGGAGAATAGGAATACATATAATTTGGGAAATCCCTGTTGCATATTGTGCAGCAGGGGTTTTTTGTTGTGTTGGGGTGGGGCGGCGGCATCCCGCAGTGGAGTTTCTGCATGATGTACGAGTCGGTTTGTATTCTGTGGGTTCTGCAGTCTTACTTGATTTTTGGATGCCGCCGGCGGGAGAACGTAATTGAGCGCACCAACGGTGCGGTGA
>CAYJIF010000038.1:0-15268 GCA_964370175.1 uncultured Rikenellaceae bacterium | reverse complement strand
GAACTTTATGGCGAAACTGCTCCAAGATACTACAACAGTCGTCGTCTTGGTATCGATATGGCTAACCACGGTAACACTCCTAACATTTTTAGTGTTCCTGCAAACTCTTCGAAATGGACTCTTCCAATTCCTAAGAGCGAGTTTGACCGTAACCCAGCTCTGAACCTTGATACTGACCAAAACGCTGCTTGGCAGTAGTCTATGAGCGTATCAAATTAAGATAAAAAACTTTAAAGAGGCGGGCTTGCACATAATGTGCAAGCCCGCTCTTTTTGTGCCCTGCTGGCCCGATGCTACTCGTCAACCTCATCACCACGTACCTTGAAAATATTGGTGATGTAGACCGTGAATATCGGAAATAACATCATCCCAGCCGCCGCCAATACCACCGAAATTACACGGCCAACATTCGTCACCGCTACAATATTGCTCCCAACAGTGGTCATGTCCATTAGCGCCCACCACAGGGCATCACCAAAATCCTTTATACCCTCATTCAAGCCCTTCTCTGCAGAGTAAAATAGCAGAGAACAGAAATACGTGGTTGCTACTACTATGACAATGTAGGTGTAAAACAGATTTGTCACCCGTGAACGAGTGATATAGCTAAAAACTATGATAAAGCCATATACTGCCCGTATGAATGGCATGTACCGCACCAAAAGTTCGGTGGTTGTATCCACCTCCCAACCGTTATAGTATATCACAGACATATAGGGAAGGGCTACCAAAAAAAATACGAAATTATCGAGCGCAAAACGCAGTTTGTGCTTTGCTCGCAGCAATCGCACAAAGTAGTCGAGAAGAAAAATTATTGAAACTGCAAGGTGGAAATCCACTACTACCTGTTTCTTGGGCAGCGAGTCTGGCCATAGTACCTCGATGCTCATCACCACTATGATGGCGATGCTGGCGACGATGACAAGAGTGTTGAGTGAGCGAGCAATGATTCTATACATTTTCCTTTTTTTTTGTGGCCGATTAGTGTTTTATTGAGTTTTTGCAACTCAGAACGCAAATCCTGTTCCATTTACACAACGCATGGCACACTCTTTGAGAATCAAGCACAGTTGTATCAAAACCTTTAATACAGTAAAAATGCTATGAAAAAAACTCTCAAAGATATGGGGCTCGGCCTCGAAGAACTCCACGCTCACATCACAGAGAAGGTGGGAGAAATGATAGATGAGCGAGTGGCTCAGAGCGATTGCTCGGCCGAGCCGATCTATTCAGGCCTTGCAAGTCGCAAACCCCTGCCCGTGGATAAATTGAATCGCTCGGCGATGCGCCCCGAGCTTGCCTACCAATTAGTCAAGGGCGAGACCTTCGCACAGAGTCGCCCCGAGCTTAATCTCGCAACATTCGTCACGACTTATATGGATGACTATGCTACAAAGTTGATGAACGATGCCATTGATATCAACTACATTGACGAAACTGAGTACCCCCGTATCGCTTTGATGTCTGGGCGTTGCATCAATATTCTGGCAAACCTGTGGAACTCCCCCGAGCAGTCGCAATGGAAGACTGGAGCTTTGGCTGGCGGCAGCTCTGAGGCGTGTATGTTGGCGGGCGTTGCAGCGTGGTTGCGTTGGCGAGAACGCAGAGCTCGTGAGGGTAAAGCTCAAGATAAGCCGAATTTTGTTATTTCGTCGGGTTTGCAGGTGGTGTGGGAAAAATTCGCAATGCTGTGGCAGATAGAGATGCGCACAGTGCCTCTGAGCGATGAGAAACGCACTCTTGATGCAAAAGCGGCGGTCGCGCTGTGCGATGAAAACACTATATGCGTTGTCGCCATCGAGGGGGTGACGTGGACGGGACTTAACGATGATGTCGAACAGCTTAACAATGAGTTGGATGCGTATAATAAGCTCACGGGGCATGATATTGCTATCCACGTTGATGCAGCATCGGGAGGTTTTATACTCCCGTTCTTGCGTCCCGAGCTGCGTTGGGATTTTCGTCTGGAGTGGGTATGGTCTATCAGTACTTCTGGGCACAAGTTTGGACTTGTGTACCCTGGACTGGGCTGGGTGCTGTGGAAAGACAAGGCGTATCTGCCCGATGGTATGTCCTTTAGTGTGAATTATTTGGGTGCGAGTATTACTCAGGTTGGTTTGAATTTCTCTCGCCCAGCAGCTCAGGTGTTGGGGCAGTATTATCAATTTGTTCGACTTGGCTTCGAGGGCTATCGTGCAGTACAGCAGGCTTCTATGGAAGTGGCTGACTATCTTCATGCAAAGATTGGGGAGATGGCTCAGTTCGAGAATTACCACGCAGAGGTGGTGAATCCACTCTTCGTATTTTCGCTCAGCGCCACCCACGAGCAAGGTGCTAAGTGGACGCTCTACGACCTTCAGGACAAGCTCCAACAGAGTGGTTGGATGGTGCCAGCCTACACCCTTCCCGATAATCTCAGTTCGCGGATTGTGATGCGTATAGTTGCACGCCAAGGGTTTTCGCGAGATATGGCCGACCAGCTATTAGGAGATATTGCTGCGGCGGTGCAAGAGCTCGAAAAATTAGAATATCCCACTCACAAACGTGTGGAGATTGATGCTGGGCGCGAAATCGTGGGACGAGTTGCAAGTCACACCAGATAGTGCCGTGAGCGGAGTGTAGGTGTAAGGATATAGCTCGCTGAGCAGCTTTTTTTCGGTGAATTGTAGAGCGAATCGAAAAAAAATCGTACATTTGCCTCATCTCTGCATGCGTAATATGCAGAAAAATGCACTTTTTATAAGCTGCAAAATTCGGGGTTGACTGGTTTTGACAGCAGTATGACAGGTGCGACTAAGCATACGGAGGGTTCGTTCAGGTTACCTCCTTAATCTCGGCTTGAGCAACATTGACTGGCAATAATAGCTATGCACTCGCTGCGTAAGTCGGAAGTTTAGTACGACACCTTAATCCTCCTGGCCAAGGCTGCCGGGACGACGAGTACCCGCCGCTACCTTTATCTCTTCAGGTTTAGTGGCTATGGGTATCAAAACCGTAAGGGATAGATTCTTTGAGGTCGCCTTGCCTCGTAGGGTCGAAATTTTAGAGGATAAGCCCTTGAATTGGTTGTTTTCCACCGGTTCTTGGGACGAAAATTAAGCGAAGACTAAGTATGTAGAAAGGTTGTGGCTGCGCTGTTTGGACGGGGGTTCGATTCCCCCCAGCTCCACTCTTTTTTTTTCTATGCCGCCCCGCCTGCTACGGTGAGTGGCGGAGCATGAACGGTAACGGTGCTACGCCTTGAAAGTGTAGTAGCGCGAGGCAAGATAGCTCACCGTCACTGTGACAATTTGCAAGAGCATGTAGGATGGGGTAGGGTAGAACTCCAGTACGCCCACGAGCAGCTTTAGTCCAAAGTAATTGATGGCAATGTTGAGTGTCACAACCTGGAGATAGCGAAAAAGTTGTAGTCGCCCGCGGATAACCGAATCACTAAACGCTATGGTGCGAGTGAGCCAAAAACCGCTGAAGAATGTCACCACGAAGTTTATAAGGAATGCCAGTACGGGAGCCGAAATAGTCACAGTGTCAAAAAACGTGGTGTCCTGTTTCTGTAGAACAAAGTGAAACAAAAACCAATAGAATATCACTCCAAAACCGAGGTTCAACCCCCCAGCTGCCGCATACCTAAAGGTCTTGAGGTCGAGAATAGGGCGCAAAAATGGGAAGTAGAAAATATCTACAAAACGAGTGATAAGCACTGCTATTTTGCCCTTAGAACTCACAATCCCTACGAAGAAGTGTTATTACTGCTTGATCTTTACAAGCACAGCCACCAGCTCCTCCGAGCTGTCGATGAGCAATAGGTTTTCACCCTCGAGTTTCACTCTGCTGACAGTGGGCAGAGCTCTCGTTACTGCTTCCTCAAGCTCAGTGTCGGGGCATAGGCGCATTGTGCCGCCACCGTTCTTGAACTCAATGTTGCGCTCCGTGCCTTTTGCCTTGAAGAGAGTGTAAGAGGCAAAAAAATTGTTGCAAGGAGCTGTGCCATAGACTACCTTTTCTTCGGGATCGAACGTGAGGGTGATCTGGGAGTCCTCAATGGCAGTTTGGTTGATTTCAATTACTCTCCAGCTACCCATTTCCAGATCAGTGATCTTGGTTGATGTGGGGCCGCAATAAGAACAACACCCCGTTAAAGTTACTACTAAAAAGAGGAAAAGGGATAGATTTATTAGTTGCTTTTTCATAAAATTTTGTACATTTGTGGTCTCAAAGATATGGAATTTTTGATTAAAACTATTATAAAGCTATGAAACGAGTAATTTTTTCTAAAGAAGCACCTGCTGCAGTAGGCCCATATTCACAAGCCGTGGAGGCAGGCGGAGTGCTATATATATCTGGCCAATTGCCAGTTGATGGCGCTACAAATAGCGTGCCCGAAAGCGTCGAGGAACAGACCGTGCAGTCGCTAAAAAACGTAGAGGCGATTTTGGTCGAGGCAGGTTATACTCGCGCCGATGTGGTTAAATCTACCGTGCTGCTAAGCTCGATGGACGACTTTGCAGCGATGAACAAAATATATGGCGAATTCTACAGCGAGCCATACCCAGCACGTGTGTGCTACCAAGTTGCTAAACTTCCGCTGGGAGTGAAAGTCGAAATTGAAACTATAGCCACTAAAGGCTAATTTATTGTGGAGAGGGTGGGAAGTAAAACGCTTGGCAAGAGCGAACAAAATCCCAGCAGGCTCGAACGCTACTGTCAAATAGTTGAAACGCACAAAAGCGATACTCACCTCAGAGACAGCAGCAAACTCAAATAACTATGAAGAATTTTATCGTACGCACCATTGTTGGTATCATCTTTGTGTGGTTGTTGCTCGAAGGCACAGCCTCAGAAAACGTGTGGTACTATATTCTATGGGGTGCGGTAGGGCTGCTCAGCTTGTGGGAATTCTTCTCACTGTTGCTGTCTCGCCCGATGCGTAACAAAGTATTGTGGGGTGTGATTGGCGCGCTCTATATTGCTTTGAGTATATACCTGATCATTGAACTCAAACCCCACTGGATGTTGGTGGTGATGATGCTCACAATGACGTGGGGTAATGACGTGGGAGCGTACCTTGTGGGCGTGACAATGGGCAAGCACAAAATGGCTCCGAAAATATCCCCGAAAAAAAGCTGGGAAGGCTTCTTCGGTGGGCTGATCTTTGCCGCTGCAGTGTCGGTGGGGTGGTACTACTTCAATCCCCTTAAATTAGGGACATTTGCGGGCGTGTTCGATATGGTGCCGCTGTGGCAATGGTGCGCAGTAGGAATCGTGGTTGGACTTGGAGCGGTTATTGGTGACCTTGTGGAGAGCTACTTCAAAAGAGTGATTGGCGTGAAAGACAGTGGGAAAATGATACCGGCTCATGGCGGCATGCTGGATCGTTTCGACGCACTATTCATGGTGACACCGCTCTTCTACCTCTGTGCCCTACTATTGAATATGATTTAAAATATTTTCTCGAAATATACACTAAACTATACTCTTGTAATGAAAATACATAAAGAAGGATATACTATCGTAACAGTTGCTGTGGCAGCGTATCTGATTATCACAGCATTATTGTTTTGGTGGCTGCCGTGGTTGGGCTACGTCTCAGCGTTCGTGGGATTAATTAAAGTGGGCTTTGTGCTCTATTTTTTCCGCGTACCAAACAGAGAGCTGCCTGAGCTCAGCAAAGATGTCGTCTACTCTCCTTGCGACGGCACAGTGGTTGAGATTCAAGAGGTGCACGAGGGTGAGTATCTCAATAAAAAAGTATTGAAAGTTGCGATTTTCATGTCGGTGACCAACGTCCACATCAACTGGTTTCCGGTGGGTGGCGAAGTGGAGTACTATAAGTACCACCCTGGTAAGTATCTGCTTGCATGGGCTGAGAAGAGTTCAGAGGTCAACGAGCGTACAACCACGGTTGTGAACACGGGTGAGCATAGCGTACTCTTCCGCCAGATAGCTGGTTTTTTGGCACGCCGCATCGTGAATCGTACAACTCAGGGACAAAAGGTTAGCCAGTGCTCGGAGTGTGGGTTCATAAAATTTGGCTCGCGAATGGACATATACATGCCTCTGGGTACAGAAGTTGCAATCAAAATAGGTGAGCAAGTCACTGGCACACAAACAATAATTGCACACCTGCCCCAGGGTTCTGCGCCTAAGGCAGAGTAGCAACACATGATAGTTTCACTACCCCCGTCGACTAACAAAGGGTGAGAGGTGGTGATGCGTAACAACACTATTTGAAAGAAAAAAAGAGCATAATGAATAGCAATAGCATATCATCATACAAAATTATAATGGCGATCCTCGGAACGCTCATTGCTGGCCTTGTGTTCTGGTATTTTCATACTATAATATATTATATCCTTGGAGCAGCTGCCGTTTCCTTTATAGGTGGTCCGTTGGTGAGGCTCATCGAGAAATTTTCGATCGCAGGGCGTAGCATTCCACGATGGTTTTCCGCAATGGTGGTTTTGATGGGGCTGTTGGCACTCTTTTTGGGGTTGTGTGCGTGGTTGATTCCTTCGGTGTCGAGCAATGTGGAGTATATGAGAGATATAGACCACACCTTTGTCGGTAGCGTTTTCACTGGCGAGTTGGGCAAGGTGGACGAATGGATACACGACACATGGGGGTTGGAAGGATTTTCGCTCAAGGAGGTAATACAGAACAGAGTGCTGCCGATTTTCAGCAGCGAGAATCTGGGCAGTATGCTCACCGGTGTTACCGACTTTGTGCTGGAGTTTGTTGCGGCAATCTTCTCAATATCATTTATCTCCTATTTTTTTCTCAAAGACGACAAACTCTTTGCGAATCTCGTGGTGGCAATCCTGCCCAAACGTTATGAGCAGAATGTTATACGTGCAATCGACTCCTCGGTGAACCTTTTGGGACGCTACTTTATCGGTATATGTATCGAGTCACTCATCAAATTCTTGATGGTCGGCTTTGCACTTTATTTCCTGGGCATGAGTTTTTCAGTGGCAATGATAATTGGACTTATCACGGCGGGGCTGAATGTTATCCCGTATGTGGGGCCTCTGATCGGCGCGCTCATAGCCATAGCAATTTCGCTGCTCCAACCCGAGATTATCCTCTCCTCGCCGCTTGAAGTGGTGATTGAGGTGAGTGTCGTGCTGGGTGTCTTCCAACTCTTCGACAACATCATACTACAACCATATATATACTCCAGCTCGGTGAAAGCCCACCCGCTTGAAATCTTCATCGTGATTCTAATGTCGGGTTATGTGGGTGGCGTAGTTGGAATGCTACTTGCTATACCGTTCTACACAGTGGTGCGGGTCTTTGCAAAGGAGTTCTTTGCGAATCTGAGAGTGGTGCAAAAATTAACAGAAAATTTATAGACTTTTTTAGATATAACAATGGAAACAAAGGAACTACAGGAATTAGCTCGTCAAGTAAGACGTGATATTATTACAATGACCTCGGATGCAAAATCGGGTCACCCAGGTGGAGCAATGTCGGCTACCGATATTATGGTTGCACTCTTTTTTGAGGTGATGGAGTTTGCTCCAGAGAACTTCACAATGCAGGGCGAGGGCGAAGATGTTTTTTATCTGAGCAACGGACACATTTCTCCTGTTTTGTATAGCGTAATGGCGCACCGTGGTTTCTTTCCGACAGAAGAGCTGAAAACTTTTCGCCAACTCGGAAGCCGCCTGCAAGGCCACCCAACTCCAGTGTCTGGACTTCCTGGCGTGAGAGTAGCGACAGGCTCTTTGGGTCAGGGTATTTCCGTGGCAGTGGGTCACGCTCTGACTAAGAAGTTGGATGGTGATAGCTCGCGTGTTTTTGTGATGATGGGCGATGGCGAATTGCAAGAGGGTCAGGTGTGGGAAGCAGCGCAGTTTGCTGCAGCCAGATGTGCAGATAACCTTGTGGCTATCGTGGACTGGAACAACCAGCAAATCGATGGTACTTGCCAAGAGGTGCTCGGACTGGACAAGCTATCCGAGAAATTCGATGCCTTTGGATGGCACACCGTAGTGATTGATGGTCACAACATGGCCGAAGTGGTGGAGGTGCTCAAAAGTGCCAGAGAGGAGCTGACCTCAAAAGGAAAACCCGTGGTGGTGCTTGCCAAAACGGTAATGGGCAAGGGTGTGGACTTTATGGAGGATACCAATGAATTCCACGGCAAGCCAACAGCCGGCGAAGAGACTCAGAGAGCTCTGTCGCAGTTGTAGAGAGGTGCCGCAAACGCACTCACTGGTAGAGTAGTGGAGGGTGTTTCTCCACTTGCCAAGAGTTTTAGAGAAAACAAATAGTCCTAAGCGCGCCAATAGTGGCAAAGTGTACGGGGAAAATTCTGATAAAAAAAATGGTAGAAAAATTTATTAACAAACCAGTACTTTCGACGGTAATTTCTATCGTGATAAGTCTGTTGGGAGTTCTTGGGTTGCTTTCGCTGCCCATCACCCTATTTCCTGAGATTGCCCCTCCTATGGTGAGCGTCTCGACCATCTATCAAGGTGCAAATGCCGATGTGGTGCTCAAGAGCGTGAATGCTCCGCTCGAGGAGCAAATCAACGGTGTGGAGAATATGACCTACATCACCTCCACGGCATCGAATGATGGTAGTAGCAAGATTAGCGTCTATTTCTCGCTTGGAACCGACCCCGACTTGGCGGCGGTAAACGTGCAAAACCGTGTGGCAGCAGCTACCAGTAAGCTCCCAGCAGCGGTTACGAGCTATGGTGTGACTACCGAGAAGAAGCAGAACTCAACGCTTCTCATGGCGGCGTTCTACTCCGAGAATCCAGACTACGATGCGACTTTTGTGGAGAACTACGTGCGTATTAACATCTACCCCCAAATTCAACGTATCAAAGGTGTAGGGCAGGTTAGTATCTTTGGATCGAAGGACTACTCGATGCGCGTGTGGCTCAAACCCGACAGAATGGCGGCGTACAACCTCATGCCAACCGATGTGATTGCGGCTATCAAGGAGCAAAACATCGAGGCGGCACCAGGTAAATTCGGAGAGAACTCAGGCCAAGAGCTCACCTACACTATCAAGTATAAAGGAAAATTCACTCTGCCCGAAGAGTATGGCGGAATTGTTATCAAGGCACTTGACGATGGGCGTATCCTATACCTCAAGGATGTGGCTGATATTGAGCTGGGTTCGTTCAACTACACCGTCAATGCGCAATCGAAAGGCTACCCAGGTACTGTTTTTGCGGTTTACCAGATGGCTGGAACCAACGCAAAACAGATTGTAGACGATACAAAAGCACTGCTCGAGGAGGCCTCAAAGGATTTCCCCGAGGGAATCACCTACTCAATCCCCTATGACACTAACAAGTTCTTGGATGCGTCCATCGAGCAGGTTATGCACACCTTCCTCGAGGCATTTGTGCTGGTGGTGCTCGTGGTTTTTGTCTTCCTGCAAGACTTCAAGAGTACGCTCATCCCCACAATCGCCGCATTGGTCTCAATCGTTGGTACATTCTTCTTTCTGCTGCTCTTGGGCTTCACGCTCAACATCCTAACGCTCTTTGCGCTGGTGCTTGCCATCGGTACGGTGGTGGATGATGCCATTGTGGTGGTCGAGGCAGTGCACGCCAAAATGCACGACGAAGGAATACGCAACGCCAAAACAGCTACTGTCTCGGCTATGCGCGAAATCACGGGAGCTATCATCTCCATCACCTTTGTAATGTCGGCGGTCTTCTTGCCAGTGACCTTTATGGGAGGGCCAACAGGGGTGTTCTACAACCAGTTTGCACTAACCCTTGCCATTGCAATCCTTATCTCAGCTGTAAATGCATTGACGTTGAGCCCCGTGCTATGTACCCTGCTCATCAAACCTCCGCATGAGGATGGTCGCAAGACCTTCAGCCAGCGACTCTTCAAAGGTTTCAACGCTGGACTCGACACACTCACCAATAAGTATATCAAAAGTCTGGGCTTCCTGTTCAAACGCAAGATATTACCAGTGACCATGCTACTTTTCTTTGGCTTTATGGTATATTGGTACCTGAAAACTACACCTACGGCGTTTATCCCCACCGAAGACCAAGGTGTAATGTTTGTTGATATTTCGATGCCAGCAGGTTCGTCAGTGGAGCGCACCCAAGAGGTGATTGACCAAGTTCTAATGGCGGCAGACAGCATCGACGAAGTGGTGGATAACCTCACAGTTGCTGGTACTTCACTGGTGTCGGGTACGGCCTCCCCATCTTATGGATTTGCAGTGCTCACGCTCAAGGACTGGGGCGACAGAGAGGGCGTGAATATCGCCCAAGTGATGCAGGAGATGACGGCTCGCACAGCTCACATCAAAACTGCAAAAATTAGATACTTCCTCCCTCCAACAGTTTCTGGTTTCTCGGTGACCGATGGTTTCGAGATGCAGCTCCAGGACAGAGGGGGTGGGACAACGGCTAAGTTCTATGAAGTGTTGCAAGATTTCCTCAAAGAGCTTAACGCGCAACCCGAGATTAAATTCTCGTACAGCTCGTTCAACATCAACTTCCCGCAATATCAATTCGACGTTGATGTTAATAAGGCAAAACAAATGGGCGTGAATATCACCGATATTTTCAACACCCTACAGGTTTACTATGGTTCGTCACAGGCATCGGACTTTAACCGCTTCACGAAGTACTACCGTGTAATGGTGCAGAGTATGCCCGAGGGCCGCTCCAATATTGAGAGCCTTTCCACAATTACAGTCCGTAATGCTAACGGTGAGATGGTTCCCATTAACACCTTCGTGGAATTCGAAAGGGTATACGGTTCGGAGTCATTGGCAAGGTTTAACCTCTTTAACTCAGCGCTGGTGAATGGTTCGCCAGCCGAGGGGTACTCATCCGGGGACGCTATTGCAGCGATGCAGAGGGTTGCCGCAGAATCACTACCACAGGGCTATGACTACGAATTCTCGGGCATGACGCGCGAGGAAATGGGCTCAGGCTCACAATCAGCATTTATCTTCATCCTTTCGTTCGTATTCGTATACCTCATCTTGGCAGCGCAGTACGAGAGCTACGTTATTCCATGGGCGGTGATGTTATCACTTGCGTGCGGTATTTTCGGGGTCTACTTCTTCGTGAACCTTGTGGGGCTGGATAACAACATTTACGTACAGGTGGCGCTCATAATGCTCATAGGCCTGCTGGCGAAGAACGGTATCCTCATTGTGGAGTTTGCCGAACAGCGCCGAGAGCATGGCCTCTCTATTGCTCAAGCGGCTAAGGAAGCGGCTGGCGCTCGTCTACGCCCAATTCTTATGACATCGTTCACCTTCATCTTTGGTATGATTCCTCTGGTTTTGGCCTCTGGTGCGGCAGCCGTTGGTAATGTTTCCATTGGTGTGGCAGCAGTAGGAGGGATGAGTATCGGTACGCTCTTCGGACTCTTTATTATCCCCGTGCTCTATGTGATTTTCCGCTCAATGGACGAAAAACTCAACAAAGCAAAGCGTGTGGAACAAAAAGCGGAACACGGCGCGGAACAAAACGAAGGATAGCCACAATAAGCAGATTTTAAAGAAAAGACCATGAAAAAAATAACATACATACTCGTTATAATGTTCTTTGCCACAAGCTGTGTGGTGAAGCCATTCGAACAGAAAACTCCAAAGCAACTCGAGCTCGATAGTCAGTATCAGGCCATGTGCGATACGACACAGAATATTGCTCAGGAGTCGTGGCGTGAAATTTTCACTGAGCCCGAGCTGCAAAACCTTATTGATAGTGCGTTGCACTCGAACTTTGATTATCAGAGTTCGCTACTCAGAGTAGAGCAGAGCTATGCAATGTTGCGCTCAGCACGCGCGCAAATGGCTCCGACTCTTAACCTTGGGGCTAATTACCAAGGCTCGTCGCTCATCACCGACAACACGGGCAAAAGTACTACCTATTCGGACAACCTTTCGGCAAGCCTTAATCTGGGTTGGGAGTTGGACCTATGGGGCAAGCTCTACGCAGGCAAAGAGGCGCAGATAGCGGACTTCTGGGCAAGCACTGAGGCCGCAGCAGCTACTGCCCAAAGCCTTATTGCTGCAACAGCAGCAGCGTATTACGAGCTCCTTGCTCTGAGAGAGAAAGAGAAAGTTGTTCAGAACGCTATTGATAATAGAACCGAGTATGTGAACACCACGAAGGATCTAAAAGAGAGTGGTAAAGTGAATGAGGTGGCAGTACAACAGGCTGTGGCTCAGCTCTCAGAGGCGCAGGCAACTCTACCACAGATTCGAACAGCGCAAGCCACAACGCTCAGCGCACTTGCTCTGCTGTGCGGAAAAACTACCCTCGAATTGGAACTAAACAGCGATATTCACCATGGTATTACCACCATCGAGATTCAAAGCGGTACTCCAGTGCAACTGCTTTCGTTCCGCCCCGATGTGCGTGCCGCTGAAATGAACTATCGTGCCAAACACTACCTCGAACAAGTAGCACGTGCGGCACTATACCCATCGCTTTCGATTGGTGCAGGAGTTAGCCTCACGGAGATTACAACGCTTCAGAGCTTGATTTTCAACACCGTGGGAGGACTCACACAGCCAATCTTCAATGGTCGTCAGCTCCGCTCGCAACGCGAAATCGCACGCGCCGAAGCAAAAATTGCTGAAATCTCTTTCCAACAAACTCTCTTCGAGGCAGTTGTGGAAGTGAACAACGCAGTGATAATTATTGCAAATAATGACGAAATTCTCGAATACCAAAAAGTGCAACTTGGAGCGCTACGCAATGCTTATGAGTATTCTGGCGACCTCTTCCTGAGTGGCTATGCCAACTACCTCGACGTGCTTGTGGCGCAGACCAACGTCTTCAATGCTGAGCTATCCATCGTGGATACTTACCTGAATTACGTTACCTCGAGAATCGAACTCTATCGCGCAGTGGGAGGTGGTAGCCTCTCGGCACACGACATCGCTCAGAATGTGGCAACGAAACATGACCCGCTCTTGAAACAATAAACTCCTCGCGAGCAATAAATTTTTCATGATGATTTATATTTATACAGATATCAAGACAAGCGCGACAACGTGCACTCTCGATAAGGGCGAAAACCCCAGGGATTACTCGCTCTTTGTGCTCAATAACGGGGTGCTTAATTAATCCCACACCTTCCCTCGCTTTACTACGCTGCATTTGTTTGGAGCATAGAACGTCAGTGACAAAGAAAATTAGATGCGGGATTGATAAACAAAATACACATACTATATATTAAAAAATAATCTTTTACAAGCGAAAATAGAAATAGAGATATGACAACGCAAGACAGTAGACTTTTGGCAATTACCCCCGTGGATGGTCGCTATGGAGCAGTGACAGAGCCACTTTGTGAATATTTTTCTGAATACGCTCTCATCAAGTATCGCCTCCGAGTAGAGGTTGAGTACTTCATCGCACTGTGCGAACTCCCCCTGCCCCAGCTCAGTGGCGTTGATAGCTCGCTGTGGGAGCCGATCAGAGACGTTTACCGCAAATTTGACGTGGTGGGCGCAGCTCGAATCAAAGAGATTGAAAGAACTACAAACCATGACGTGAAAGCTGTGGAGTATTACTTGAAGGAAAAGTTTGTGGAACTTGGAGTGGGCAGCGAAATAGAATTCGTGCATTTTGGCCTAACCTCTCAGGATATTAACAATACCGCTGTGCCAATGAGCCTGCGTGATGGAATAGTGGAAGTGTTGGTGCCTGAGTTCGAGAGTGTTGTTGATAAACTCCGCACAATGGCACAGGAATTCAGTGGCGTGTCAATGTTGGCACGTACCCACGGTCAGCCCGCATCGCCTACGGTGTTGGGCAAAGAATTTATGGTCTTTGTGGAGCGCCTTGAGGTTCAGCTCGCGCAGCTGAAGAACGTGCCCGTGTCGGCGAAATTCGGCGGCGCTACTGGCAATTTCAACGCCCACCACGTGGCGTATCCTGAGATTGATTGGGTGGCATTTGCAAACTCTTTCTTGGGCGATAAGTTGGGGCTTAGCCGCTCGCAGTACACCACCCAGATTGAGCACTATGACAATCTCGCAGCAACCTTTGATGCACTAAAACGCCTCGGGACAATCCTCATCGACCTATGCCGTGATATGTGGAGCTACATCTCCTCGGACTACTTCAAGCAGCAAATCAAGGCAGGCGAGGTTGGTTCTTCGGCAATGCCACATAAGGTGAACCCGATTGATTTTGAGAATGCGGAAGGGAACCTCGGCGTCTCTAATGCGCTGTGTGAGCACTTGGCCGCTAAACTACCGATATCTCGTCTTCAGCGTGATTTGACCGACAGCACTGTGCTTAGAAATATTGGTCTGCCTATGGCACACACTTTGATAGCACTACGCTCGTTGAGCAAGGGGCTTGGTAAGGTGATTCTCAACGAGGAGGCGGTGCTTGCAGATCTCGAAAATGCGTGGGTTGTTATCGCCGAAGGAATCCAGACGATTCTAAGACGCGAGGGCATCGAAAACCCTTACGAACAGCTCAAAAACTTGACTCGCACTAACAAGAAAATCGGTAGAGAAGAGTTTTCGGCATTCATCGATGAGCTGAGCATTAGCGACAAACTAAAAGAAGAACTTAAAAAACTCTCCCCAACCAACTATACGGGGATTTTTAAATAAAACCAATCAATTAAAATTTTAAAACTATGAAAACTTACAAATGTGACGTATGCGGATGGGTGTACAACGAAGCTGACGGTTACGAAGATGGCGGAATTGCTCCTGGAACAACCTTCGAGGAACTGCCCGATGATTTCGAATGCCCACTTTGCGGCGTTGGTAAGGAAGATTTTTCAGAAGAATAGTTCTTTGTGAAAAATACTGAAATTCAGTAGAGTAGCAGATTTTTTGGAAATAATTTGAAATTTTATTGAAAAAAAGTTTGCAAAAAATTTGCTACCTTACTTTTTTTATCTATCTTTGCACCCACGTTCGACACCCAATTAGGTTAGAGCGTCAGAAAAGGGAGCATAGCTCAGCTGGTTCAGAGCATCTGCCTTACAAGCAGAGGGTCACAGGTTCGAATCCTGTTGCTCCCACAAGAAGAGAGGTTTTCAAGAAATTGAGAACCTCTCTTTTTTTGTTTTTTGTTGGCGATGGATGTTGGGTGCCCCCGCTGGGCAATTGTTTTGGTTGCTCTGCTTGTGTAAAAATGTATCGAAACTCCAAACGGTGTGCCCGCAGGCACCGCCCGCGCGGCGGCGGGTGCCCCCGCAGGGCAATTGTTTTAGTTGCTCTGCTTGTGTTAAAAATGTATCGAAACTCCAAACGGTGTGCCCGCAGGCACCGCCCGCGCGGCGT
>CAYJIF010000037.1:0-15327 GCA_964370175.1 uncultured Rikenellaceae bacterium | reverse complement strand
ATAAAATAAGGTATCATAACATAAGGCAACCCTTTCTGCTCGCAAACCCTCGTAAACTCTCGCCTCGCCGCCACAAACTCTTCCCAACCAGGCTTGCGCATCAACTTTAGAATATGATTTTCAGTGTGCTCGGGAGCAACTTTGAGCCTTCCTCCCGTATGCTTCTCTATCACCCTCTGCATATATCCATCCCAAGCGCCCGGCATATCATAACGAATACCGCTGCCAATAAACAGATGCTTCACCCCCTCCATTTTCTCTATTTTGGAGTACAACTCTAAAAGCTCGCGATGATACGTTCTTAGATTTCTACAGGGTTTAGGGTACAGACAACTGGGGCGCGAGCATTTTTTGCATTGAGCCTTATCCCCCCCGCTACTCTGCCACATGTTTGCAGTAGGCCCTCCCACATCGCTAATAGTTCCCCTGAATTCGGGACTTTTTATGATTTTGTTGATTTCGCTGAGAATCGAACGCTCGCTGCGACTACTAATATGCTTGCCCTGATGCATCGAAATAGCACAAAAACTACACCCCCCATAGCAACCGCGGTGCAACATCACGGAATTTTTTATCATATCCCAAGCGGGGATAACCTTACCTCTGTACCTTGGTGCTGGAGCACGCTCGTACGGCAGGTCGAAAGTCGCATCGCACTCCCGAGTGCTAAATGTCGGGTTTGGCGCATTAACCACTATGTATCCTCCGCCGTCCATTGGTTCTATGAGCACCTCCGCCTCGACCATATTACTCTGTCGCTCGATTTGCACGAAATTGCCTGCAAATTTCCGTTTATCATCACTACAATCATTGTAGGAGTGGAGTATAATTCCGCTTTCGGGTTTGATGTCGCTGCGATAGACAACCTGTGCAACACTTCTCCAATCCCTGCCAGCTTCGACCTTCCGTGCAAAATCCACCACCGCTACCTCCCCCATGCCATATATTATCGCATCTGCACCACTGAGCTCCAGAAATGAGGGTCTGAGTTTTCCTTGCAGGTAGTCATAGTGCGTAAATCTTCTCATCGAGGCCTCCATCCCGCCCATCACAATCAGAGCATCGGGGTAGAGCTCTCTGAGAATTTCGCTGTACACCAGCGTGGGGTAATCGGGTCTGGCACCATGCTTGCCACCAGGGGTGTAGGCGTCGTTGGAGCGCAGCCGACGAGTGGGCGTGTAGTGCATCACCGTGGAGTCGATAGCCCCGCCGCTAATACCGAAAAATAGTCTCGGAACACCCAATTTCTTGAAATCACGCAAATCATCCCTCCAGTTTGGTTGGGGTACAATTGCCACTCGGTAGCCAGCCGCCTCGAGTGCACGGCCAATCACCGCCGCCCCGAAAGCAGGATGGTCTATGTAGGCATCACCGCTGAAGAGGATTACGTCGATGTAATCCCAGCCCAGTGTTCGCACTTCTTTTATGCTTGTGGGTAGAAACATTATTTTGTTTGAGGGGTGAGTTCCAAATAGGAGCTGTCTCCGTAGCTCAAAAAGCGGTAACCGTTGTCCATGGCGTGGCTGTAAATCTCTTTCCATGCGTCGCCCACCACGGCTGAGATGAGTAGTAGCAATGTGCTGCGAGGTTGGTGGAAGTTGGTGACAAGCCCTCGTATGGTAGAGAATTTGTAGCCTGGGGTTATCATTATCTGCGTTGCGCCGCTGAGGCTCTCCATTGAGTGTTCGACCATATAGTCACGCAGGGCTGCGAGCGAATGCACTTCATATCTTTCCCACTGTCCCACGGCTTGGTGGTGAGTGCCGCCTTGCAGAATTCGCCCGCCGAGCACCGAGAGGCTCTCGATAGTGCGCAGTGAAGTAGTGCCAACGGCGATGATATTGCCTTGGTTCTGGGCGAGTAGTTCGACATCTTGGAGCGTCACCGAGAAGGTTTCGGTGTGCATCGTGTGCTTTGCGGCATCTTGTTCTTTGACGGGCAGGAAAGTTCCAGCACCTACGTGCAGTGTCACGAATGCTTTGTGGGGGAGGCTCTCGATGAGCTCTTCGTCGAAGTGCAGCCCCGCAGTGGGTGCTGCCACTGAGCCTTGCTCCTGGGCATAGGTTGTTTGGTAGCGAGTGGAGTCTATCTCTTGGCTTGAGCGTTTCAAGTACGGTGGGATTGGCACTTGCCCCTCGGCCTCGAGAATCTCGCCAAACGTCTTGCCGCTATCCCAACTAAAATGCACCAAATCACCCTCGCCACGCTCTGCACGCAGTGTTCCGTCTGCTGTGTGGATTGCTCCTTTAAAGCGTTTGGCGTTGCCGATAATTGCGTGCCACGAAGAGCTACCAACAGCCGCAAAAGCGCTGTAATACTCCGCAGGCTCGGCAGGCTCGAGGCAAAAGACCTCGATTTTAGCTCCGCTGGGTTTGACCATGTGCAGGCGAGCTTTCACCACCTTGGTGCGATTAAATACGAATAGAGCGTCAGAGGGTACCACACCCTCAAACTCCGTGAAGTTATAATCCCTTATCTCCCCGCCCTGAAATGCCAACAGTTTTGAGTCGTGTCGTTGCTCCAGAGGGTACTTCGCTATGCTCTGCTCGGGCAGAGGGTAGTCGAACTGCGATATGTCAATAAGTGTAGCCATTATTTTATGATTTTGCAAAGATACTTTTTTTTTGTTACTTTTGCGCCTCTTGATTATGAAAAATTAAGTGGGGGAGACTGTCGCTGCGCCCCGCCGACCTGTCGGAGGAGTGCAGAGGAAAGTCCGAGCAACAGCAGAGCACCATGCTTGTGAAACTGCAAGTGGGGCGTGAGTTCCAGTGTCTGGTAGCAGAAAATAACTACCTCGATAGCTGTTTTTAAACGGCATCGGGGAAAAGGTGAAAATGTGGGGTAAGAGCCCACGGCGTGTGGCGGTGACGTCGCATGGGTACCAAACTATGGGTTGCAAGACCAAATATACCGTCCACCTGCTCACGAGCCGTGAGGCACACGAGCTAAAGAGGGTGGCTCATCCAAATGGGCGGAGGGTAGGTCGCTAATGGAGCAGGGCAGTGATGCTCCTGCCTAGATAAATGACAGTCCTCGACAGAACTCGGCTTATACCCCCACTTTTTTTTATTTTTTTCTCCGCTCGCATCGCCATTTTTTTGCCGCACCCATGTAGCCATCATTCATTGTGTGCAGATTTTCTACGCAGTTGGAGTCTGAGGCCGCACACGGAGTTTTTGTGAGCGGAGGCTGCCAGCGTCTAAGAAATAAGACTTAGTTTTTCCAGAAAATTTCGTACAGCAGGTAGAGTGCCGAACCAACAAAAGCCACAATGGCAAGCACCCGCCATGCGAGCGCAGTGGTGGCAACTTGGGTTGAGGTGCGTTGTTCGCGGCGATGCTGTGGACGAGGCGTGTGTGCATCGTTTTGCTCGAAATCGCGCTGAACCACCACGGGTGCATACTCAAGCTCTTGGTACGCTGGTTCTTGGTAGTGTGGCTCTGGGTAGAGAGAGGGCTGATGTTGAGGTTCCAAGTAGTCCACCTCTTCATACTGAGCGCTGGTGCCGTATGAGGACTCTTCGCTCTGCACAGAGTGTCTAAGGGGTACGGAGTTTGGCTGATATGTTTGAGCTGTGATAATCGACTCGTTGAATGGCAATAGAATTTCGGAAAAGCCCTCATCAATTGCCACAATGTAGGGTTTGCCCTGACTCAAATCAATGGTGCACACCCCCTCTATGACCAGTTCCGAGGCGTTGTTTCGGCTCTCTGCCCACCACTGCTCGTAGTCTTGCTGTGCGGAGCTTAGGAACTGTTCGAAATCTAAGTATCCGCCGACATTTGTATTATCTTTATTGTAGGTTGCGAGCTTTGCGAAGAAATCTTCATCACTGTGCTCCTTTGTGAGTTCGTCCACTCTGAGGGTGTCGTAGGGGGCAAGCACTGCGCCCGAATCATGGTCATAGCGAGCAGCACATCGCTCAATGCTCAACACCCCCACCCATGGCAGGGCGACTGGGTGCCAGAGCGAAAGCTCACGCTCGATGTATGATGAAATCAGATGACTCATAGCTCTTTGAACTTACTAAATATTACTATCTCTGTTTCTTTTTCGTTTTGGGTTCGAGCGGCATATTAGTGTAGGGCTGAGGCGCTCGTTTCAAAGACATATAGAGTACAACAATCCCCGCAATAACAAACGGAATGCTGAGCAACTGTCCCATGTTCAGTCCAATTGTGTCGACAAGTCCCATTTCCCATGGTTCTTGCACCTGCTTGATGCTCTCGACAAGTACTCTTGAGCCAAAGAGCAGGATGAGAAATATCCCGAAGAGCACCCCGCGGCGGTTGCTGAGCTGGGTGCGGTAGTAGAGTAGCAGCAGGGTGACAAATATGGCTATATATATAAGTGCTTCGTAGATTTGCGTAGGGTGCATAGGCACAGTGCCTCCGTCACGCACAAAGATTACTCCCCAAGGCAGCGAGGTTTCGTGTCCGTATATCTCGGAGTTGAAAAAGTTGCCAAGGCGAATCAGCGCTCCCCCAAGGGCGATGACTATACCCACGCGGTCGAACATCCAGATTGAGGGTACTTTATATTTTCTGCTCCACATCAAAATGCCCACAACCAGCCCTATTGCCGCACCGTGAGAGGCAAGCCCGCCGCCTCTGAAATTCAGGATTTTGACATACGGGAACGTGTCTTGGAAGGGGTCGAGTATGAAGTATTCGAAGTCGTAGAACAGGCAGTGGCCGAGCCTTGCGCCAACGATAGTGGCTATCATTGCGTAGAAAGATATGGAGTATATCAAATCGCTCTTCAGCCCCTCGTGCTTGAGGATGCCAGAGTAGACCCTCTCGCCCAAGAGAAAAGCTACCACAAACATCACGCCATAATAGGCAATGTCTATGCCTGCGACTGTGAAAAAAACGGGGTCGAAATCCCATGTAATTGCTAATGGATTCATAGATTATGTGCTATAAAATTTGTAAGTTCTTCGAATTCTGGTAGTGTGAGATTTTCGGCACGGCGAGTGAAAAACGGGTGGTTAACTTTCTTGGCGGCAAGTTCGGGGAATGAGCCGTAGAGTGCATTTTTGAGCACTTTGCGCCGTTGGGAAAAAGCCCCCTTGACCACGCGCTTGAACAACACTTCATCGCACCCCAGCTTTTTGGTGGTGTTGCGTGTGCAGCGAATCACTCCGCTCTGCACTTTTGGTGGGGGTGAGAATTTCTGAGCATCCACATCGAAGAGGTACTCCACATCGTAGAACGCCTGCAGTAGGATGCTGAGTACTCCCCCCTGCCGAGTTCCCGCAGGAGCTGCCAGGCGTTGTGCCACTTCTTTTTGCAACATGCCCACCACCACCGGAACGTGCTCTCGGTACTGGAGTATGTGGAAAAATATCTGTGTCGAAATATTATACGGAAAGTTGCCAATCACGGCGGCTTGTTCCTCGAAGCGGTATTTTAGAAAATCTGCCTCTTCGACTTTGCCACCCAATTCCTGCGGGAAGTTTTCCTCCAAATAGCGCACGCTCTCGGAGTCAATCTCCACGACCTTGAGCTCCATGTCCTCTCTGCCCCACAGGTATTGGGTTAGTACCCCCATGCCTGCGCCAACCTCCACAACCCGAGGTGCACAGCCCACTGGTAGCGCATCCACAATAGCGCGTGCCACACCCAGGTCGCACAGAAAATGTTGACCCAGTTCTTTCTTCGCTCTTACTTGTTTTGCCATGCTGTTGTTCTCAGAAGAGATGTTAATTGAGGCAAAGATATGAATTTTTTAGCTTTTTTTCTGCATTATTTGTTTTATTGAAAAAATAGCAATAATTTTACACTGCGGTTTTATGCGCAGTGCGCTGCCGTGTGTGATTCAATTAAATAACTAAAAACAACAAAAATGACACGTAAATTTATTGCAATTATCTCATTCTTGCTGCTGTCGGTAACTGTCTATGGAGGTGGTGACCTATATTCAGTAGCTGGATTTTGGGAATTGGAGGGCTCGCCCCGAACCGTAAGCAGCATGAACCCTGCTTGGAAGTTTTTTAAAGGTGAGGTCAAAGGCGGCGCTTCGGCGATTGACTTCGATGATAGCACTTGGGAGGTAGTGGGCTTGCCAGCAACCGTGGAAGTTGTGCCTCTGGAGGCAAGCGGCGGAAAAAACTATCAGGGAGTGAGCTGGTATCGCAAGAAATTTACTCCTTCGAAGGCTCAATTCGAGGACAAGCGCATGGTGCTCTACTTCGAGGGCATTATGGGTAAATCTCAGATATGGGTGAATGGTACAAAGGTAGAAGATTTCTTTGGTGGATTTTTGCCCATCGCCATCGATATTACCGACAATGTGAAGCTCGGCGAAGAGAACCTCATAGCCGTGAAGGCGGACAACTCCGATGACCCAATCTACCCTCCTGGGAAGCCACAAGCAACGCTTGATTTCTGCTACTTCGGTGGTATTTACCGTGATGCGTGGTTGATATCTACAAATAAAGGAGCTTACCTAAGCGATGAGAATATGCAGGAAGATGGCGGAGTGTTGGTGCACTACACCGATGTGAGCAAAAACTCCGCAACGGTGAACCTCAGCCTCAATCTTGCCAACGACCTCGGAGTGACTAACAGAGGTACGGTGGAGGTGACGCTCGCTGGCCAAACGCACAAGTTGCGCTATGCAATCCCTGCCAACGGCTCTAAGGAACTCACCACTTCATTCAAACTCAAAAATCCTAAACTATGGAGCCCCGAGACTCCACACCTATATGACTTAGATTTTGTGGTAAAAAACTCTGCTGGAGAGGTGGTCGATGGCTACAAAAAACGTATTGGCGTTCGCTCTATCGTTCTGACCGCTGACAAAGGCTTCATACTCAACGGAGAGGTGTACCCTCGCAAACTTATCGGTGCTAACCGCCACCAAGATTTTGCTGTGGTGGGTAACGCTCTGAGCAATAGCCTTCACTGGCGCGATGCCCAAAAACTCAAAGACGCAGCAATGGAGATTATCCGTAATGCCCACTACCCACAAGACCCAGCCTTTATGGATGCGTGCGATGCGCTCGGATTATTTGTGATAGTGAACACTCCAGGGTGGCAGTTCTGGAACGATGCGCCTATCTTCCAACAAAGGGTCTATAACGATATTCGCCAGATGGTGCGCCGCGATCGCAATCGCCCATCGGTGATTATGTGGGAGCCGATACTCAACGAATCGTGGTATCCCGAAGATTTTGCTAAAACAGCACACGATATTGTTAAGCAAGAATTCCCATACTCGCCCAACTACACAGCCTCTGACCTGGAGGCAAGAGGGAATGAGCACCTCGATATTAAATTCACCCACCCTCTAACTGGTGGAGATTCGCGACAGCCCTCGCACACCACCACCGAAGGACTCATTACCTTTACTCGTGAGTTTGGCGATAATGTGGATAACTGGAACTCGCACAACTCTCCCTCGCGCGTGGCTATCCAATGGGGCGAGGCGGCTCAGCTTATTCAAGCACGTGGCTACATCAAGCCTCCATACAAGTACACCTCCGTGGAGACTCTGTACCAGGCAGGCCCTGGCCACTTTGGCGGAACCCTATGGCACAGCTTCGACCACCAGCGTGGCTACCACCCCGACCCATTCTATGGTGGTATTATGACAGCAATGCGCCGTCCCAAATACTCCTACTACGCTTTCCAAGCACAAGGCGTGTGGAAAGAACCTATGGTGTACATAGCAAATATTATGTCGCCATTCTCTCCGCAAGACGTCACCGTGTATAGCAATTGTGACGAAGTGAGACTCTACACCCACGTAGGCGATACAATTAGAGTGTACAACCGCCCAGAGGTTAATATGCTCGGCGGAGATGGCGCTCCAGCACCTCCGATTATCTTCGAGAATGCCTTTGACGTGATGATGGACAAAGCGCTGTCGCGCCAGAAGAGAATTGATGATAGCTACCTGCTTGCTGAAGGTTACAGAGATGGAAAACTCGTAGCAACGCATAAAGTTGCGCCTTCACGCCGCCCAACTAAAGTGAACTTGCTGCTCGATACCATGAATATTGCCCCAGTTGCAGATGGAGGAGACTTGGTGGTGGTCGTGGCGCAAATTACTGACGACCACGGCGTGGTGAAAAGACTCAACAATGAGTGGGTGAAATTCAGCGTAGAGGGTGAGGCAGAAATCGTGGGTGATGGCGAGGTTTCTATCAATCCTGCTCCAATTCTATGGGGCGAGGCCGCTGCAATACTGAAAACCACTCCTGTGGCTGGCGAAGTGAAGGTTGTGGCACAAGTTCTGCTACCTGGCATCCACACGCCCGTGAGCGATACCATAACATTTACAACTCAAGCGCCGCTCCGCCAGATGATATACAGCGATGAGGTGTACGAAAGCCGCGCTCAGGCACGCAATCAAGGTGCTCAGGCTGGTGCGATTGATTCGCAATCACGCCAAGATGCACAAGAAGCACTCAAAGAAGTAGAACAACAACAAGAAGATTTTGGAGAAAAGAGATAGTCTACATAACGTCTACACAGTACGCATGCTAACACTCTGTCTCAGAGTGTTGTATGTGTATTTGTTATTGTGGGTATTGCGCCTAATCTTTTGGGCAGTGAACTACAACCTCATCGGAGGGATAGAGACAGCGGACTTGGCCGAATTTGTGCGAGGAGCCTTGGTGTTCGACTCGGCTAACATGGGTTATAGTTTTTCGCTATTCATTGTCTTGAGCCTCTTGCCGCTGAACAATCGAGGACTCGGTTCGCGGTGGTATGCTCGCCTGGTGTGGTGGAGCTTTATGGTGGGAGCAGTGCTCGTAATATTTTTGAACCTAAGCGATGCGGTCTATTTCCATTTTGCTCGCAAGCGCTTCTCGGGCGAAGAATTTCACTTTGCCAGCAACGACAACAACCTGCATATAATAATGCGCTCGATACTGGACAACTGGTATCTCCTTATTCCGCTCTTTGGGCTCATTTGGCTGAGCATCAAAGTCTACGCATGGACGAAAATCACATATGCCATCAACAAGACGCTCAAGTGGAGCTACTACAGTTTGTTTACGCTCTTTGTGTTTCTTGCCGTGGGGATTGTGGCGATTGGGATTAGAGGGGGTATTGGACGTGATGTCAGACCCATAACCCTTTCGAATGCAGCATCTTATGTTCGATTGCCGATGCAGGCATCACTCATTATTTCCAACCCCTTCTCTATTATCCGCACTATTGGCGAGACACCTCCTCCACGCCCCACGTTCATGGACTCGGTGAGCTTGGCGGAGAATTTCAGCGCTGTGCACCATCCCGTAAAAGATAGTCTGTATGGCACGCAGAGGGGGAAAAACGTGGTGATACTCATCCTTGAGAGCTTCTCGGCCGAACATTCCAAGTTTTTGTACCCGGATCTCTACGAAGAGTCATTGACGCCATTTTTGGATTCGCTCATGGGCGAAAGCCTCACCTTTACTAATGCCTATGCCAATGGTTCGAAGAGTATCGATGCGCTGCCCTCTATTCTTGCCTCGATTCCTTCGCTGGGAGTGCCGTTCTCGACGACCGATGCAGCACTGGCACCGCTCGATGGGCTTGGGCATTTTCTGGAGCGCAGAGCATACACAACACTATTTTATAATGGTAGTCCTAAAGGGTCTATGGGTTATGACGCTTTTGCTCGACTCTCGGGAGTCCAAGAAGCAATCTCGATGGATGACTACGTTGAGGCGCATGGCAGTGATGATTATGATGGTTATTGGGGGATTTTCGATAAGCCATTTTTGAACTATTTTGCCAGCGAGCTTGGCGAAACTCCTCAGCCGTTCTTTGCAACACTTTTTACCCTGACCTCACACCACCCATTTGTTGTCCCCGCCGAGTATGAAGACACTCTGCCAGAGGGATTTACCAAAATTCATAAGGCGGTGAGCTATACGGATTTATCGTTGCGCAGTTTTTTTGCTCGGGCGGCGCAACAGGAGTGGTACGATAACACTATTTTTGTGCTTGTAGGCGACCACGTCAGCTCCGAAACTTACAGCCAATACGCCCGAACACCAAAGGGCAACACCCACATCACCTACCTAATGTACACCCCAGATGGCTCGCTACGCGGGGTGGATTCCACAGTGACCCAACAAATAGATGTTGCACCCTCGCTATACCATCTTTTAGGTAGAGAGGACGACTATTTTGCCTTCGGGAGTAGCGTTTTTGACGAGAATAGGCGCCCCTTTGTCATAAATTACAGCATGGGCAAATACCAATACATAACCGCAGATACTACGCTTTATAGCACAATCGAGGAGCTGCAAGATGCTAAAAGTGAGGAGTTTACCCCGTTCAAGGCCTTTGTTCAGGGGTACTGGAGGGCAGTAGAGCAAAAGGCTTTTTTGCCCAGTAGGTAAAAAAAGTTGTTAATATCATTGAAAAATCGGTGTAAAAAATCTACCTTTGTGGCTTATGACGCAGAGGTAGTTTTTTTATGCCTTTCTGGCAAGGTGCGAACGAGAACGAAAAATCAATAAAAAACTAAATATATTCAATAAAATCAAAATGAAACCTACACACATCGAACACCTCGGCATCGCCGTGAAAAGCCTCGAAGTAGCTATCCCAATGTGGGAAAAAATGCTCGGTACGGAGTGCTACAACATCGAAGAAGTTGCCGAACAAAAAGTAAGAACAGCTTTTTTTAAAGTTGGCGATACCAAAATTGAACTGCTGGAAGGCACCTCGGAAGAGAGCCCAGTGACGAAATTTATTGAGAAAAAAGGCGAAGGCGTACACCACCTCGCATTTGCGGTTGAAAACCTACCCGAAGCTCTCGCAGAGGCTGAGCAGGCAGGCATTCAACTAATCGACAAAACTCCACGCAAAGGCGCCGAGGGACTAAACATTGCGTTTCTACACCCCAAATCAACAGGCGGTGTTCTTACGGAACTTTGTTGCGAATAATTAACTTATCAAAATATAAACGACAGAAAAAAAAGATGAGTGTAAATAGAGATAAAATCAAAAAACTCATAGAGTTGCGCGAAAAAGCAAAACTCGGAGGAGGTCAAAAACGCATTGACTCGCAACACGCAAAAGGTAAACTTACGGCCAGAGAACGTATCGAGATTCTACTTGACGAAGGCTCGTTCGAAGAATTCGACATGTTTGTTAAGCACCGTTGCCATAACTTCGGACTCGAAAACGAACAGTACTATGGCGATGGCGTGGTGACTGGTTATGGTACAATTGACGGTCGCTTGGTGTATGTATTCTCGCAGGATTTTACAGTTTTCGGTGGCTCGCTATCGGAAACATTCGCAGCGAAAATCTGTAAGGTGATGGACATGGCTATGAAGAATGGTGCGCCAGTTATCGGTATCAATGACTCGGGTGGAGCTCGTATCCAAGAGGCAGTGAACGCTCTGAGCGGTTATACCGAAATTTTCCAAAGAAATATTCTTGCATCAGGCGTGGTGCCGCAAATCTCAGTGATTTCTGGTCCTTGCGCAGGTGGTGCAGTGTATTCTCCAGCACTTACCGACTTCATCCTGATGAACAAAGGCATTAGCTATATGTTCGTTACAGGACCAAAGGTTGTGAAGACCGTAACAGGCGAGACCGTTACTCAAGAACAACTCGGAGGTGCATCGGTTCACTCAACCAAGTCGGGCGTTGCGCACTTTGTGAGCGACACCGAAGAGGAAGGCCTACAGATGGTTCGCAAACTTGTGAGCTACCTCCCATCGAATAACCTCGAAGAAGCGCCGCTTGCAGTTTGCAGCGATGATATCGACAGACTCGAAGATAGCCTCAATGAAATTATCCCTGATAACCCAAACAAACCATACGACGTGCTGGATGTAATATATAGCATAGTGGATAATGGCGAGTTTATGGAGTCGCAGGCAGCATATGCACAGAATATTGTTACGGGTTTTGCTCGTTTCAATGGCCAAAGCGTTGGTATCATTGCCAACCAGCCTAAGTACTTGGCAGGCGTGTTGGACATCAAGGCATCGAGCAAAGCAGCACGTTTTGTACGCTTCTGCGACGCTTTCAACATCCCTATCGTAACACTTGTGGACGTTCCTGGTTTCTTGCCTGGCACAGCACAAGAATATGGCGGAATCATCAACCACGGTGCTAAACTGCTGTTTGCTTATGGCGAGGCTACCGTGCCTAAGGTTACCATTATTTTGCGTAAGGCATACGGTGGCGCATATTGCGTGATGAGCTCGAAGCACCTGCGTGGCGATATCAACTACTCGTGGCCAATGGGCGAAATCGCAGTGATGGGTGCCAGCGGTGCAGTAGAAGTACTCAACGCTAAAGAAATCAAAGCAGTTGAAGACCCAACCGCAAAAGCTGAACTTATTGCAAGCAAAGAGGCTGAGTATAGCGAAAAATTTGCAAACCCATACTTGGCAGCATCGTTTGGCTACATCGACGATGTGATTGAACCACGCAACACCCGCTTTAGAGTGATCCGTGCCCTGCAATCGCTTGTAACCAAGAAGGTAACCAATCCTGCTAAGAAACACTCCAACATCCCACTATAAAGTAAAGTGAGAGTTACATCTGAAAAAAAGAACAGAGAGAATATGAAAAGAAATATTTTAATTATATTATGCTCGCTGCTGGCACTGCCTTTCGTTGCCCACAGCTCCTATGCCCAAGGGCTCAAGGAGATGAAAATCAACGAAATTCTGGTGAATAACCAAAGCAGCTATGAGGATGATTTTGGAGTAAAGGCAAGCTGGATCGAACTCTATAATTCGGGTTATGCCAGTGCAAACCTCTCGGGAGCATTCCTGCGATTCATCAGCGGTGGAGATACTACCATCTATAAAGTTCCTACAAATGACGCTCGAACACTTATCCCTGCTCAGGGTTATGCAATTTTCTTTGCCGATGGTAGTTCGAATAAAGGGACTTTTTATGTCAATTTCAAACTCGATGACCCGCAAAGCAGCGGCACGCAAAGACTCGAACTGCTAGACCAAAGTGGAAATAACGTCATAGACTCCATTGTATACGAAACTGCTCATCAAGCATTTGACGTATCATATGGTAGATTCAAAAACCACGAAACGCAAGAAGTCTCGATTCAAGTGCTGGATCACATCACGCCGCTACAAGCAAATGAACTCGAAGAACCCGTTAAGAAGAGTGAAGTCTTTAGAACCCAGGACCCAAGCGGAACGGCTATGGCCGCTACCGCAATGAGCGTGGTGTTCAGTGCTCTGTTGTTGTTATTCCTTGTCTTCAAAACGCTGGGAATCGCAATGCAAAGAGCTGCAGCTCGCAAAGAACGCAAAACCCTACAAACCGCAATGCCTAAGGTGAGCGAAGAGAAATGCGAGGCTGGTGCGGATGACTTCACAGGCGAGAAAATCGCAGCCATTGCACTCGCCCTTCACCTCTACGAGGAGGATATGCACGACATCGAGAGTAACGTGGTTACTATCAATAAAGTGGCTCGTGCCTACTCGCCCTGGAGCTCGAAAATCTACTCCCTAAGGCAAATTCCTAACAAAAAAACGTGGTAAAACATTAATAATACTTATAAAATGAAAGAGTATAAAATCAAAATAAATGGCAATGAATATGGCGTTGCTGTGAAAAATGTGGAAAATGAGTCGGCAGAAGTTGTTGTCAATGGCACAGAGTATATCGTAGAGGTAGAAGGAATGAAAGCAAAGCCAGCTACGAAAACTCCAAAATTGGTGCGCGCCGCCACTATCCCTGCTGGCGAAGACCACCCAGCTGTGCAAAATACAAGCTCGCCAGCGCAGACTGCATCGGTGGCAGCGGGAGATATCAAATCACCCCTTCCAGGCGTTATCCTCGACATTATGGTCAAAGAGGGAGATAGCGTGAAGGTGGGGCAGAAGTTGATGTTGCTCGAGGCGATGAAAATGGAAAATAACATCGACAGCGACCGTGACGGTACGGTCAAAGCCATCAAAATTAGCAAAGGCTCTTCGGTGCTCGAAGGCGATGTGCTACTCACTATTGGGTAACCCTTTTTAAATACACGAAACTAAGACAATGGATTTTATAGTAGAAAACTTACAAACCTTTTTGAGCTTCACGGGTTTTGCCAACGCAACTGGCGGACACTTAATAATGCTCGCTGTGGGACTCTTCTTCCTCTATTTGGGGATTGCAAAGAAGTTCGAGCCAATGCTGCTCGTGCCCATCGGATTCGGTATATTGATCGGTAATATTCCATTTTCGGAAGGATACCAAATCGGTATCTATGAAGATGGTTCGGTGCTCAACTACCTCTATTTTGGGGTACTAAAGGGTATATACCCACCGCTCATCTTCCTCGGAATCGGCGCAATGACCGACTTCTCGGCGCTGATCTCGAACCCAAAGCTAATGCTTATCGGTGCTGCTGCTCAGTTCGGTATCTTTGGTGCTTACATGGCATCGCTGGGACTCGGATTTACGGCTGCTGAGGCTGGTGCGATTAGTATCATTGGCGGTGCAGATGGCCCTACGGCTATCTTCCTGAGCTCGAAGCTCGCACCAGATATGATGGGGGCTATCGCAATCTCGGCATACTCTTATATGGCGCTTGTGCCAGTGATTCAGCCGCCGCTGATGAAACTGCTCACAACCAAAAAAGAGAGAGTAATCCGCATGAAGCCACCTCGTCAGGTGTCAGAGCGCGAGAAAATTCTTTTCCCAATCGTCGGAATACTGCTCACTTGTTTCTTGGTGCCATCTGGTCTGCCACTGCTTGGTATGTTGTTCTTCGGTAACTTGCTCAAAGAGAGTGGTGTGACACGTAGACTTGCTACCACAGCGTCAAACCAGCTGATTGACATTGTGACAATTCTGTTGGGGCTTACTGTGGGTGCGTCGACGCAGGCGACAACATTCCTAACTCCTGCTTCGATCAAGATTTTTGCGCTTGGTGCGGCATCGTTTGTTGTGGCAACTATCTCTGGTATCCTATTCGTTAAGTTCTTTAATCTCTTCCTCAAGCCAGGGAATAAGATTAATCCGCTCATTGGTAATTCAGGTGTGTCGGCAGTTCCTGACTCGGCTCGTGTGTCGCAGGAGGTGGGGCATCATTACGATAAGACTAATTTCCTGTTGATGCATGCTATGGGGCCTAATGTGGCTGGTGTTATAGGATCGGCGGTTGCGGCAGGTATCCTGCTTGGATTCTTGGCGTAGAAGGGTGCATATTCATAAAGTAGAGTAGGGGTGTTCTTTGTTGAGCGCTCCTACTTTGTTTTTGTGGCGGGTGGCGAGTGGCGGGTGCCCCCGCAGGGCGTTTGTTTTTGTTTGCTCTAATGGCGTAAAAATATGGCAAAACTCCAATCGGTGTGCCCGCAGGCACCGCCCGCGCGGCGACGGGTGCCCCCGC
>CAYJIF010000036.1:0-15757 GCA_964370175.1 uncultured Rikenellaceae bacterium | reverse complement strand
AAAAAACGCTCAAAACGAAATTACCCGAAGGGAATTTCGTAAATCTAAAGTCCCGCCCCGCCGGCGAGGCGGATAGAGCAACCAAGCACTTCTCATGTTTAAAAGTTTCGAGATGCCGCCGGCGGGGGAACGTAATTGAGCGCACCAACGGTGCGGTGAAATTGCGGTCTGCCGCTTGGGGCGGCGGCATCCCGCGTGCTTTGCACAATTTATTGAACAAATACAGCAGGTGAAATTTTCTATATCTAATTTTTGCGTTTTTCAGATGCCGCCGGCGGTGGGACGCTGAAGAATGCGCCCGCTAGGGTGCAGGAAACAGCGGTCTGCCGCTCAGACGCGGCGGCATCCCGCAAACACTCTCGTGTTTAATCGAGTTGTGCGCTTAGGAGGGGCGTTGGGTTGCTCTATCCGCCTCGCCGGCGGGGCGGATTTTTAATTTACGAAATTCCCTTCGGGAAATTTCGTTTTGAGCGTTTTTTAGTTTGCAAGAGCCAGCACTAGCTCCCCTCGCCGGGGAGGGCGCGCTTACGCCGCGCGGGCGGTGCCTGCGGGCACCCCGTTTGGAGTTTCGATACATTTTTCACACAAGCAGAGCAACCAAAACAAAAGCCCTGCGGGGGCACCCGCCGCCGCGCGGGCGGTGCCTGCGGGCACGCCGTTTGGAGTTTCGACACATTTTTCACACAAGCAGAGCAACCAAAACAAAAGCCCAGCGGGGGCACCCGCCGCCCGCCACAGAATATAAGCATAGCGAGAATAAACGCTTAACTTCTTATCCTCTTCCTCAACGTAGAAATTCTAAAACTCGCCACAAGCAATGGTATAGCAACCAACAAAGTCAGAAATTCGGCTACTGGCGCAGAAAACCATAGCGCACCTGGGCCAAACATCTCGGGCAACAAATGAATTGCACCAATGAAAAATAACATGCCTCGACATAAAGCTATGACAACGGATTCCAGCGGTCGACTAATGGCAGTGAAGTACGCCGAGGTGAGAATATTAGTGCCATTGAATAGGAATGCCAGTGCCCATATCACAGCACCAGTCGATGCCAACTCCATCACAGATTTATTGACCGTGGTGGTGTCGAAAAACAAAGATGCCAACTCCGTGGAGAAAAACACAATGGAGAGTAGAAACACGACGCCAATGCTCAGATTGGTGAAGAATGCGTAACGTACAACGCTGATGATGCGCCTCCAGTTTTGCGCTCCGTAGTTATAAGATATAATAGGGACAATGCCGTCGGAGATGCCCAAAAAAATGGTGATGCCCAGGAACTGAATGTAGCTAATGGCAGTGAGCGCAGCCACGCCATCCGCCCCCCAATAGCCCATCATAGCCTTGTTGAAAAAGAGCATGGCAATCCCGCCCGAAAGCCCCGAAATACCCTCTGATGAGCCATTATACACCATCTGAGGTAGGAGTTTGGGTTGCATCGAGCCTTTGCGCAGAGTGAGGCCTGAGCGGTTGAAAAGCAAGTACAAATTTAGCGATGCAGCGCCTACCAATGCTGCGATGCCCGTGGCAAGTGCTGCCCCGAACGATCCTAATTGAAGGTGTGCCAGAAAAATGTAATTAAGTACAATGTTGAGCCCCACAACGCTCAGCATAATTCCGAGTGATAGGTATGGCAGCCCCATTGCCTTGACTGCAAAATCGCCGAGATACCACAGCGGATACACCAGAAAAAACGGAATGATGGTGTAGAGGTACTCCTGCGCATAAGCAAGCACTTCACCCTCAGCACCCAGAAAATGCAACACCTCGTCTCTGAAAATGAAGAGCAACGAACTGAGCACTACTCCCGTGGTAGACATCGAGATGAATGCCGTTCGCAACGAATTGTTTGCTTTTGCCACATCTTTTTGTCCCAGCGACGTGCCTATGACCGTCATTGCCCCAATGCCCAGCACCAACGACACCGATGCCACAAGGCTATATATGGGCATGCATATGTTGAGTGCCGCCAGAGCGTTGCTACCTACGTAGTTACCCACAAAAATTCCATCGGTGATGCCTAAGAGCCCTATGATTAGCAGTCCTAAGAGCGAAGGTGTTGCGTACTTGCGAAACAGGTATGCGATAGGTGCGGTAGCGAATTCGTCGTGTGAATTTTTCTCCGAGAAGTGCATGAATTTTATGTAATCTATAGAATAAAAGAGCGGTCACTATATTGTATTAGCGACCGCTTAGCTTTGATAAAGACTATTAAGTTTTAGTCTTTATTAGTTATTTGAGAGTGAGAACTCAACTGGGCTTGACGTTGCAAGGGCATTGTTGTTGCTGTCAAACACAGTGATTGTGTAGTACATGTCGTGTGAGCCATCCTGTAGGTGGAACTCATCGTAAGGAATGAAGAATTGGAATTGGCTGTATGATGCCTCATTGTACTCAGGTGTGTAGTACTCAAATGCTGCAACCTGTCCGTCTTGAGCTTTGTATACACCGTTGTTATCCATGAGCTTCTGTCCATTAGAGAAGTAGAAGTACGCAGCACAGATACCAGTGCGGCCGTTCATTCCAGCCACATCGAATACCACATCAATGATGATTCCAAATTGGCCATCAACCTCAATGTCGTAGGTTGTATTCATTTCGTAGATAGTCGCACTTTGTGCTGAAGCTGTCTGAGTGCTGAAAACAAGTGCAATAGCACTTACTAGTAGGATTGATAATTTTTTCATTTTTTTTAGGTTTTATTAGTTATTAAATTAATGCCACATACCTAATTAGTGGCTAAGTGTTGTTCTTTTAGTTAATTCGGCGATAGTTCGCCTCGCTCTCTCGCTCGCTCGAAGGAACTTTCCCACTCTCTGGGAGGAGGTGTGATAATCGCTCTGCAAGCATGGATGTGCGATTACATGTCCTCCTTGAAGAAATCGAGAAACTCTACGTTATAATTTTCATCGATACTAAATGCTTCTACGCTTACTTCATCGATGAGATTGAATTCGCTATCTCTTATCTCGACATGCTCTACAACGTTGTGTGTACCCGGACCTAAATCAAGTTCGGCGTATGGCATAAAATCCATTATCACAACACTTTCGTTGTCATGCTTTGGAACGTAATCGGTGAGTATAGCCACTGCACCGTTTACATTATATTTGCTGTTTTTGTCTTGAAGAACCGAGCCTTCGGTATCTTTAAAGACCACCACAAATGAGACTTGTTCACCTTTTAGTCCTGTCATCTCCATACTGAGTTCGTAGCGAATGCCAACTGCGCCAGCGTGAAACACGTTGTACTTTGTGTCTAATCCATTAACGTTGATATTCGCTTGCGCTGAGGCTGTTTGAGTGCTGAAGATAAGCGCCATTGCGCCTATCAAGAGAAAAGATAGTTTTTTCATGATTTTCTATTGTTATTGGTTTTAAAATTATTTATTCCCACACTTGGAAATTTTCACCATTGATGTAGAACTCTCCGGTGTATGGTTTCGATGTGATTTCAAGCTCTTCGTCCAGTATCTGAAGTCTGAATCTGAGTTTGTGAGCGAATTTGGTAAGGTGTAGCTCGGTGTAGGGGATAAAGATTGTTTCTTCGCGTTTTTCGTCGTTGCTCTGGGGCACAAATGCGCTGTATGCCGCTACATTGCCTTCTGCATCAGCATATTTCTCATTGCGGTCAACCACTGATTTAAGGTCTCGGACATAAACGAAATCTACGACAGCTGCAACGTTTTTGCCCTTTAGTCCTTGAACCTCAAATGTGGCAATGAACATGATGCCCTCTACTCCATTTTGGCTTGCTTCTCCGCTGATTTGCACGCTTTCGATATAAGCAGTTTTGAAATCATCACCTTGTGCAAGTGCAGTTTGCGAAGAGAAGATTAGTGCAATAGCACTGATAAGAATAATCGATAGTTTCTTCATAAGTGTTGTGTTTTTCTTTTTTAGTTGTTAGAGTGGCCGCTCTTTTTCATCGAGGAGATAAACTCTTCAACGCTCGCTTCTTTTTGTTCGGCGGTTCTTATATCTTTGTAGGTGACAGTGCCGTTTTCTCTTTCGCTCTGTCCCACAAATGCAATGTATGGTATGGAGTTATTTTCGGCATAGTCGAATTGTTTTTTGAGTTTTTGTGCGGAGCTGTACAGTTCTGCAGCTACGCCCTCTTGGCGCAATTTTTGGGCAATGACAAGTGCTGTCAGCTCGTCTTCGCCTCCGAAGTTTGCGAGCAGTACTCTGGTAGAGCTTTCCACCTCGGCGGGGAACATCTCTCCCGTGGTCATAATATCAAAGATGCGCTCGGCTCCGAAGCTGATGCCCACACCCGAGGTGTTTGGGAGTCCGAAAATAGCGGTCAGGTCGTCATAGCGCCCTCCACCGCAGATGCTACCCATCTCGAAATCGGTGGCCTTAACCTCGAAAATCGCCCCCGTATAGTACGACAGCCCACGTGCCAGCGACAAATCCAGCTCCACGTCAAGGGTCATACCCAACGCAGCGATATAGCCAAAGATTTGTTTCATCTCCTCGATTCCCTCACATTGCCCAACGAGGTTCTCGATTTTTGCGAGTTTTTCTTCGTTGGTACCGCTAAGGGCGAGCACGGGTTTTAGTTTTTCGAGCCCTTGAGCTGAAATACCACGCTCCAGTAGCTCTGCCTCTACCCCACTTTCGCCAATTTTATCGAGCTTATCGATTGCTGTTGCAATGTCTACGAGTTTATCTCCGTGACCAATGTACGATGCAATGGCGGCAAGGATTTTGCGGTTGTTAATCTTGAGAACCACCCCAATGCCCAGCTTTGCAAAGACATGTTCCACGATTTGGCACAATTCCACTTCGTGCACAATGGCGTTTGAGCCTACCACGTCCACATCACACTGAATAAATTCTCTGTATCTACCCTTTTGCGGTCTGTCGGCTCTGTACACGGGTGCAATTTGGTAGCGTTTAAAGGGGAATACAATGTCGTTGCGGTGTTGCACTACATAGCGTGCAAAGGGCACTGTGAGGTCGTATCGCAGGCCTTTTTCGCAGATTTTAGCGCTGTTTTTGAGCTCTTCGTCACTGAGATTTCGGGTATAATCACCACTATTGAGCACTTTAAAGAGCAGGCGGTCTCCTTCCTCTCCGTATTTGCCCATGAGCGTGGTGAGATTCTCCATCACAGGGGTTTCAATAGGACTGTAGCCATAGAGTTCGAATACGCCTCTTATGGTTGAGAATATGTAGTTACGCCGGCGAACTTGTACCGGTGAAAAATCCCTTGTTCCTTTGGGTATTGAAGGTTTCTGAGCCATAGTTTATATACCGTTTTACGGCCGCAAGTTACGATTTTTTTTCAAATTTCCTATTCTTTCTTAGATTTTATCACTTCGAGGGTTTTTGCCAACTGTGCCATAACTTCTTTATTATCAGCCGCAACGTTGTTTTGTTCCGAGGGGTCGGCGATGAGGTTGTAGAGTTGGGGTTCGGGATTGTTCCCCAGCTCTATGTTCACCCACTTGTTGTATGCAGCGCCTCCAGAGGGTGGGATGTATTTCCACTCCTTGTTTCGGATGGTTACATTAAGGTTCTGGCTTTGGGCGATTACGTGTTCTCTACCAACATTCTGTGCCTCTACCCACGAGTCGAGGTGATTTTCGCTATCAGGTGCAGCGCCTTGCGGTACTTCCTGCCCCACAAGCGCACCCATTGACGCAATGAAGTCAATCTGGCTGACCAGCTCGTCGCTCACTCCAGGGGCAACCGTCCCCTCCCACTGCACAATGAAAGGCACTCGTGTGCCGCCCTCAAACGAGCTGTATTTGCCCCCTCTGAGATTTGCCGAGGCTTTGTGTTCGCCGATTAGCTCCTCTGCCATGTCTGCATAGCCATCGTCGAGCACGGCGCCGTTATCACTGCTAATAATAATCATAGTGTTTTCCTCCATCCCGAGTCGCTGGAGGGTCTTTGTCACCTCGCCCACGGTCCAGTCGAAGCTCAGTAGTGCATCGCCCCTTGCACCAAGTCCACTCTTGCCCGCAAAGCGAGCGTGTGGCACTCGTGGGACGTGGATGTCGTTGGTGGCGAGGTATAGGAAAAACGGTTTGTCGCTACCCTCTTGCGCCTCGATAAACTCCACAGCGTGAGCGGCAATGCTGTCTGCAATATCGGCGTCCTTCCACTGAGCCTTTTTACCACCCTTCATGAACCCAATTCTCGACACACCATTAATAAGCGCTTGGTCGTGACCGTGCGA
Organism: uncultured Rikenellaceae bacterium; assembly: GCA_964370175.1. Taxonomy (GTDB): domain Bacteria; phylum Bacteroidota; class Bacteroidia; order Bacteroidales; family Rikenellaceae; genus Mucinivorans. Next base: position 9,562 of record CAYJIF010000036.1, on the reverse strand, counting down.
CGGGTGGAGAATGAGCATCTCGGGGTTTTCCTTACCAGTGGGTTCGCCCTCGAAGTTTTTGGTATAGCTAACCTCGATCGGGTCATCTTTTTCGAGCCCTACTGCGAGTCCGTTCTCGATGTATATACATGGAGTTCTATCGCCCGTAGCTGCCATTATGTAGGAATACTCAAAGCCAATGTCGCTTGGGTTAGGTTTGACGATTTCGTTCCAATTTTGCGCTCCTGTTTTATCACCGAGACCCAGGTGCCATTTGCCCACGGCTGCGGTGTTGTAGCCAGCCTCACTGAACATATCTGCCAGAGTGTATCGCTCGGGGGTGATAATCATTGCAGCATCGCCTGTGGCAATCCCTGTGCCTGCTTTACGCCAGGCGTACTCGCCCGTGAGCATCGAGTAGCGAGATGGTGTACTTGTCGATGCCACACAGTGGGCGTTGGTGAAGCGAATCCCCTGCTGTGCGAGTTTGTCCACGTTCGGAGTCTTCACAACACCGTAGCCATAGCACGAGAGGTCGCCCAGCCCAATATCATCGGCATAAATAAGAATTACGTTGGGCTTTTGCCCCTCGATTTTGTTTTGTTCCTCGCCGTTGGAACACCCCGCAAGCAACCCAACGGGGAGTAGGAAAAGTAGTTCTGTTTTCATTGCTATGGTATTATGATTTTATATGCTGTATTGTATACCAAAATTAAGGATTAATTGTAGAAAAGCAAAATTAAAGCTCATTTTTTAGGATTATCGTGCAACGTTTCACCATTTTTGTCGTATAATTGTTGAACACACAGAACAAAGTAATACTCCGTGACAAACAAAATTAGAAACATAGTGAAGTTATGCCAGGCGGGCGACAGAGACGCCTGGGGGGAGTTGTACGACATGTACAGCAAGAGCCTCTATAACGTTGCGCTAAGGATTGTTCGCGATAGCTTTGTGGCCGAAGAGATTATGCACGACACGATAATGAAACTCGGAGATAATTTCGAGCGCTACGTTGCCGAACCGCAAAAACTTGAGTTCTCGTTGCGCAGAATCGCCATAAACCGCGCCATCGATACACTGCGCCAAAAAAAAGTGAACTTCGTGCAGATTGAGCATGGCCACAATCCCGAAGAACAGAACGAGAAAATATACACCAAAGAAAATGTGGATAGGATGTACAGCGCCATTGAGAGGCTGCCAGAGGGATACCGAGTGATACTCACCCTGAAAATAGCAGAGGAGATGTCCACCGAAGAGATTGCACAAGCACTGGGCATAACCCCCGCCACGGTGCGAACCCAATATATGAGAGCAAAACAAAAATTAACACAAATCATACAATACCCCAGTACAGAGAGATGAAAGAGATAGAAGAAGTATTAGCTCGTGGCTTCGAGCACAGAGAAGAGGAGTTGCCCGCTGGTCATAAGGATCGCTTTATGGCAAAGTTCGATAAAATGAACACAGAGCAGGAGCAAAGCACGCACAAACCTCCCCACCGCACTCGTCGTAGAGTGATGATTTTTAGTGCTACGACCGCAGCGGCAGTAGCAGCCGTGGTGGTGATGGTACTCATGGTTTTTCGCCCCACGCCCGAGGATTTGATGCTCAGTGCTCGAGTGGCGATTATCGAAGAAAATTTGGTAGAGATTGACGCAATGCACGCGCGAGTCCTGGCGCTGGCACGCGAGAAACTCGAACTCAAAGATTATATTGAACTTCAGCGGCAATTTGCCGCCATCCACAGCGAGTATATGGAGCTCTATGAGTTGGCACGAGAAATCCCACAAGCGCAGTTCGAAAAAACGCTGCGAGCAATGATGAAAAGCAATGGACTCATATATAGTATTACCTCCAAGCACTTGGCAGGCCTCTAATGACAAAATGAGATATATTACAAATTATAACAAAAATCAAAAGCCCTAAAAATCAATAAAAAGATGAAAACAAAGATTTTAACCACCATTTTTTTGTTCCTCGCCATTGGCGTAGCAACGGTGTCGGCACAGCACATAGAACGAAAGAAGCAATTAGACCAAACCTTTACACTCACGGGTAAACAGATAATTGAGTTAGACATTGCGTACACAGACTTGCGGGTTGTAGCTGGCGCACAGAGCAATGAAGTGCGTGTGCAGGTGGAGGTTGTCACAAGGGCTGAAACTGAGGTACTTGCTCAAGAGATGTTGGAAGCCGTGGTTGTGAACCCACGCAAGGTAAGTAATGGACTTCGACTCACCACGGACATCAAGGGTAATCGAAGTGGAGCTGCAAATGCACAGATTCGGTGCCTGCTTACAATCCCCAAGGATTGCGACCCACGTATCATTGCACACTACAGCGATATTGTTTTTGAAGCCCCAGTAGCCAATGAATTAACCATCTACCTTGAGTACAGTAACCTCCGCCTCGATTCGCACTGCAATTCCGCACAGATTGGTGCCAGCTATTCGGATGTCTATGCAAAGTCAATAGATGAACTGCTTCTGGGTATGAACTATGGAGAAATAGTAGTTGAGAAGGTTCAATGGCTGAGCGTCAACGAGGCGAATTATAGTGAAATGCGCATTGATGAATTGCATCGTGGTACCACCTCGGATGTGAGTGTGATTAATGCCAAGTATTCTGACATTATGATTGGCGTGATGCCAAGTGTCAAGAGGATGGGGGTCTCGGCACAATATTCAGATATAGTATGTGAATTTAAAGGTTTTACGCCGAGCCTTAAGGGGCGTCTGCAAATGCAGTACAGCGACCTGTTGTGGGAATACTTCAAGCCCGAGCCAAAGTTAGGCATCGGCACAGAACTAGAAAAGCCAGGTGATTTTGGTGGACCCAATCTATTCAGAGGCATGTATCAGAGCGAGACAGGGGCACGAGATTTTGAATTTGATATAACTCTAAGATACGCGGAACTGGAGATGAGGGTAAAATAATCGTTCCTTTGCGTAACTCTCTAATAGTTGCACAATATTTGGGGTGTTCCTTTCGTTATTAATGAAAAGAACACCCTTTATCTTGGTTATATGTGATGAAATTTTTTGTACTTCTCTTTGCTTTGGCTACCTTTGTTACTACAAACGCTAATAATTATTCAGCTATGGACAACAACAATACAAATGACAATAAGAGTGCTCAGGCAATCTTTGCAGGAGGTTGCTTTTGGGGAGTGGAACATCTACTCATGCAGCAAGAGGGGGTGAGCGAAGTGGTTTCGGGCTACATCGGCGGTACGGTGGAAAACCCCACCTATGAACAGGTATGCAGCGGTACTACTGGACACGCCGAAGCGGTGCGAGTGAGCTACGACCCAAGCGTTGTGAGCTATGAGACACTCGCCAAATTATTCTTTGAGATTCACGACCCCACGCATGTCGATAGACAGGGGCCCGACGTTGGGGAGCAGTATCGCAGCGAAGTTTTCTACCTCGATGATGCTCAAAAACAAACTGCCAAGAAGCTAATCGCCGAGTTGGAGGCAAAGGGCTACAAAGTTGCAACGAAAGTAACTCCCGCCACCACATTCTACGAGGCTGAGGGCTATCACCAAGATTACTACGTCAAAACAGGCAAAGCGCCCTATTGCCACAGCTATACAAAACGCTTTTAGTCATCTTTTTTACTACCCGAGTATTTGATGTGTAGAGCATTTTTTATACATTTGCGCATCGAATAAACAAAGAAAAACTAAAAAGAACATTATGAGAACAACTCGACTAATTGCATTTGTGTGTGCCGTTTTGCTTGGAACAAGCTGTGCAACAGAACTAAAGATTCAAGAGACTGTTATCTACGGTCAGATTACTAACCTTGAACAAGGCTCCACAGCACCTCTACTTTTGTGGATGAATGACTTTGTTTCGCTCGACACAAACAAGCCAATCGAGATCCAAACTACCGACAACAACGGTGGGACATTCCACACCACCCTCGAGATGACTCACAAGCACGACCTTGGACTCTCGTTTGGGAGTATGATGAGCTGGAGTTTTTTGGCAGCCCCGGGCGATTCGATCTCCGTGAGTTTTGATGCCGAAAGCGGTAAGATTAACTTCGGTGGCGATAATGCTGAATTCAATAACGATTATGCGGAGCTGTTCTCGGTTGCTCGCACTAATCTCAAAGAGGCAGGGTCTTTCAACCTAGAAGCGCCTGCAGAGCAACTCATTGCTCAAATCAAGAAGTGTTACAGCGAGGCAAAGAACAGCGTTGATGCTTATGCCCAAGCTCACGGTATGGGCCAAGAGGTGAACGACTACGTGAACTTAGGCATGAAGTACTTGATCGGAGCGCAGCTCAACGGCTATCGTATGCAGGACGGTCGTTACTCGCCCGAACGCTTGAAACTCAGGACTGATGATTTCTTCGAGCTCGATAACCCGCTGAGTGCTGAACATTCGCTCTACGCATACTTTGTATCGGGTATATACTATGATTTCAGAAACAGTAACGAGGTTTTGGCAATGGAGTCGACAAGAGATCCGTCGAGCTGGGATGCGGATGCAGTCAATGATGTATTCATTGAGCACGTGCTCACGCTGCCGAAATCCATAATGCGAGATTTAATGCTCGTAACTGGTGTCCGCCACATGGATATGTTGCTTGTCGGAGATTCGCAGTACAAACTATCGGAACGATATTTGGACGAGGATATATACTATAATCCATACTTTGTGGAACGGTATGTGCTCCCATTTACCAAACCCAGACTATAAGTCGATAGCCACAACGTGCAAAGGTGTGAAAATAGGTAATTTTTTTGGTAAAACCATTTATTTTACTTAACTTTGCACCAAACCGAAAGGGAAACACCCGTAGGGAAAAAAAGGACTCTACCCTGCGGCAGTGAAATTAAAATACACTAAAACAGAGTCCAAAAACAAAGTTATGAAAAAACTTTTAATGTTAGTTGCCGTATCGCTCTTCGCTATGAGCGTATCTGCACAAAATGGCTTGCAGTTTGTCAAAGCGTCTTCGTTTGAACAAGCGCTTGCTGAAGCAAAAAAACAAGACAAAATTTTGATGGTAGACGTTTATACCGATTGGTGTGGACCTTGTAAACATTTGTCAAACAACATCTTCCCATCTGAGGAGTTGAACGGCCTGCAAGAAGTTATGCTTGGCTATAAAGTCAACGCTGAAGAGGGTGAAGGTATCGCTCTTGCTAAGAAATGGGGAGTTAAAGCATATCCTACAATGCTTTTCTTCTACGAGGGCGAGCAATTCTCTACACTGGTTGGTGGTGCTCAAGAACCTGCAGATTTCTTGTATAGAATCGCAGTTGAGGTGCTTGAAATGGATGTAGACGAATTGTAAGACTCAATACGAGTACACAAAACAATACAGAAGAAGAGGTTGAATCCCCTGATGGGGGTTCAGCCTCTTCTTTTTTAGAGCACCAGTAGATGCGAGGAACAAAGAATTGAACGGTGATGATTGTTGAGAAAGAAAAAAAACGCTAACTTTGTTGTAGTGAAGTTGTGCGAAAACTCTGAGAAGTGCAAAAAAGCGTAAAAAAATGCGGAGAAAAATATTTAACATAGTTAGTGGAGTCGATACCAACTGGCAGACCATTGCATACAATACGGTGATGTTTGTTGCCATTATTGCGGGCATTCTGCCCTTGATGTTTAGAGCCCAGCACACGGGCTTCGATACCTTAGAGATATTTGCTTGCACGATCTATATCATCGACTACGTGGCAAAGTGGATAACTGCCGACTATAACTCCAAGGCAAAGAGCGGTGTGAAGGCATTTCTTCGCTACCCGCTGACCCCCTCAGCTCTATTCGATTTGATAACCATACTGCCTATTTTCCAGCTCTTCAATCGAGGAGTGGTATCTTTGCGTGTTGTGCGGCTGATAAAGATTGCTCGTGTTTTCCGCCTTTTCAAGAATTCGAGCCATTTCTCCCTCATCGTCGATGTCATAAGGTCTGAGGCGAAGATTCTGTATAATGTGCTGTGGCTGTGCCTTGCCTACATATTCATCACTGCGCTCATAATGTTCAATGCCGAGGAGACTATCTATGATTTTCTCGATGCGCTGTATTGGGCCACAACGGCTCTCACGACAGTTGGTTATGGCGATATTATTCCTGTGAATGATGCGGGGAAGGTTATTTCCATGATTTCCTCACTCGTGGGGCTTGCCATTGTGGCACTGCCTTCGGGCGTTATCACGGCTCGCTACCTCACCGAGCTTTCTAAGCGCAGGGCATCAAAAACAGAAGAGGAATAGGGGGTGACTCCCCTACTCCTCTTCTGTTTTTGAGTTTTTTGTGATTGCTCTGCCTGTGTATGCTCTCTACTTCAACGGCACAAAGACAATGTATGCATCATCGCCTTTTTTCACAGCCAGACTGAGCACGCGAGGCTCTCCATCTTCGACAAATAGGAATGGGCGTTCCATCCTATCGGGCATGATTGAGGGTTTGCCATCGGTGCGCTTGATCTCCTTTTTCATTACCTCGAAGTCATTGGCCTTCTCCCAATTAATCCCATCAGAGGAGGTCATAATACCAATGTAGGTGTGAGCGTGGAAGATAGCATAGTAGTACTTGGTGGCTTGGTCGTAGAATAGCGACATATCTTCGGTGTCCCACTCCTGAATCACGGGCTTGGCTTGCATCACGAAATCACGATCAGGGTGTTCCGAGATGGCAATGGCTTGATTGCGCTCGAATTTTGTAGTTCCAGGTTTGTCGCCTTTGGTGATGAGGTAGTATCTCTTATCGTGCCCTTGAGTGATTGCTGGGTTAACAGTCAGCGTGGTGATTGGCCCTGAGGGTTCAATCAGCACTTCATTGGTCACTTTGAATGGCTCATCAAGCGATGCGGAGCTTGCCACATATGTACGCTGGTTGACTCTCATAGGCCCCCAGTTAGCGTGCGAATACCCTGTGCGAGCAGTTTCGATGAGTTCTTCATTCGAGATGTCGCGATCAAGCGTGGTGCTCGCAAAATAGAGATAGTATTTACCCTCGAAGTACTTAATTTTGGGATTGTGAGCAGTGATGAGTTCTCCTGCTTTAATCTCCTCGGATTCGAAGTCAATGAGCGTGTTGACGTACTTATAGGGTCCTTCGGGCTTGTCGGCAACGGCGTGCGCGATGGTGGAATGAGTCAACCACGCATAGAATGTGTAGTCACGCTTCCAACGAGAATAAATAAGGTGGTATTTGCCATCCTCACCCTTGATAATCGAGCTACACCAGTTATGGTAGTTCGAATCCCTGAAGATGTTGTCATCATCCACGAGTTGGATTTTGTCACTCACTGTTATTTGCTCTTGAGCGTGCAGTTGCAGCGTGCTTGGCAGCAGAAACAATAGGAGTGCTGTGATGCGAAGTAGTTTCATGTTCTTTTTTCTTTAATCTTAGCGTGGCGGGATTTCGAGTTTGATGCGGCGATTAGACACTGTTGCTTTGAGCGTAGAGTCTGTGAGCCCTTTCTCTTGCGGAGTTGGTGAAACAAATTCACCGTACACTCCTCGCAGTGTGATGCGGCGAGAGTTCATAGTGACAATGCCATACAAAGCGTCACGATATGGTGCCACGACCTTTAGGTTTGGGCTTCGGTCGTAGGCGGCTTGTTCGTAGTGTAGTTCGTCGCTCCACTCTGTGCCTATCCATTGGTCAGAGGCGCTGTTGATTTGTATGTATGAGATGCCATTGATCACCGTTTCGTAATCCATGTGCAGGTGGCCAGAGAATGCTACTGGAATCTTTGTATAGCCAGCGCGCTTGTTCTCGGTTTCGAGCATTTTCTGAATCTCTTTGCCATTATACACCTGAGCATCGAGCGGTTGGTGCGAGAAGATAATAATAGTCTTAAAATCTCGTTTGAGCTCATTGTCGAGCCATTCCACTTGCTCGGGATCGATCCACGCGTGGGTAGCCTCGTTGGTGTAGAAGTTAGCGTTCTTGTAGTGTATGTACTCCTCGCCTTTCTTCATGTTGTTGGCATCCAGGACAATGAACAGTACGCCTCTTTTTTCGAAAGAGTAGTATCTGCTTTTCATACCCACGTACTCCATGAATTCTTCTTTGGAGCAGTTGTCCATGTCGTGATTACCCAGAACGTTATAGTGCTCAATGCCAGAATTTTTCCACTGTTCGACAAAAGCGTCGTTCTCTTGCTTGATCATGGCAAAGTCGCCAAGGTCAATCACAAAATCTACGTTTGCTTTGCGAGCCGCCTTAAGAAAAACATCGAGCCTCTTTGGCGCATCAGGAATGATGTCGTGGTGAATATCGGTGATTATGCCAAATTTAACTCTCTGAGCGTAAGCATCGCTCGTAATCACCGTCACCAGCAATAGCGCGAGAAGGAGTGTTTTTTTTATCATGGTTGCTTGTTTTTTAGGCGATATGTTATTTAGCCCAAGGCTTGCCCATTGGCAGCATCACACGCCCGTAGATTTTGTTCAGCAACGCTGCGCCAACGCCATAGAAGCTAAGCAGTGCAGTGCCAAGTTCGGCAACTGCCGCAATAGTGTGCCAGTGCCACCCTGCTCCAAGCGTATCGAGCATCAGACCCACTAACAGAACATCGATAACCAACATAGTGATTGCGAGATATGCGTTAAGGCGGAAAGTTGCAATGGTCAGGAAAATAGCAATGATAAAGAAGCCGATAAGGGCTACGCCAAACTGCTTGATATCAAACGAAGATGCGAGATCTTCGCCAAACCAGCCGCCGATAATCATCCACGTGAATGACACTCCGAGCCAAAAGAGTCCGAAAGTAGTGAAAGTGACAGCTCCAAAGAGATTGTTGTGCTTGAAGTCAAAAAAACCTGCAATGAGCTGCGCCACAGCACCCATGAAAATAGCCCATGGGATTACCAGTGCTGTGCCCTCGGTGATGCCAAGTTTTTGTGATGCAGCAACGAATGTTACGAGTGCGAGTCCGCCGAGTCCGAGTGCTGTGGGGTCTGCCACAACGCTCTTTACATGATGAGTTGAGTTGTTGTCCATATAAATTTAGTTTTAGTTAGTTGTTCTCTCTACAATAGAGCAAATGTACGAATAATATTAATACAAACCACCAGATTCCCCCTTTTTATAGCGAAAATAGCGCTCTCTTGCATTGCTTTTGCAAAAGTGCGAGTTCTTTCTCTCTCTTGTTGCGAGTGAATTGTTGATAAGAGTTTGTTCGGTGGCATTTTGATAGTGGTTTTCTTTGAGTTACTTTTTGTTGGGGCAAAAAGGTGCCTACGTGCACCCCGAATAGATTTGTTTTTCTATCGGTGCAATAAATCAAGAGGGTCTCTGACCCGCCCGCGCGGCGGCGGGTGGCGGGCGGCGGGTGCCCCCGCGGGGCATTTGTTTTGGTTGTTCTAATGGCGTGAAAATGTGGCGAAACTCCAATCGGTGTGCCCCTGCAGGGCTTTTGTTTCTGTTTTTCTATTATTGCAACCAATCAAGAGGGTCTCTGACCCCGCCCGCGCGGCGTAAGCGCGCCCTCCCCGGCGAGGGGAGCTATAGCCAGTCGCCGCAGGCGCAGTCAACATCAAAAAATAACGCTCAAAACGAAATTACCCGAAGGGAATTTCGTAAATCTAAGAATCGCCCCG
>CAYJIF010000035.1:9932-15966 GCA_964370175.1 uncultured Rikenellaceae bacterium | reverse complement strand
AGCATCGGCACCGTACTATAAACATCAGCCGTAAGACAATAACCCGCATCACTGGTCAAATCCAACTCCTTAAGCCTATGGAAATGAGAATTATGCTCCATCAAAGCCTCCAAATTCCCCTCACTCTTGTTGTAACTATCGGCCACCCACCAAGCAACATCCTTGAGTTCGCTCACTGCGCCAAGCTCCTGCAACAACGAGGCAATATACCCCGCACACAACGTATCCTCTACCGAAAACCTGTCCAACCTCCCAGAACAGAACAACACCACATCGTCACCAAGCTCAATGAGCTTTCGTGCCACTGCCTTTGCGTTGAGCATCGAGCCAATAAGCACGTTCTTAGCGCCACCATCCACCGACAACTCAATAGCACGAGTGCCGTTAGTTGTGCTCATGATAATTGTTGCATCTTTCACCGCTTCAGCATTATAGCTCGACGGGGAGTTATCGAGGTCAAAGCCATTGATTTTCACCATTTTACGCTCACCCCCGAGCAGCACTTTTTGCGAGTCGTCCAGCGCCAAGCGTGAGCGCATTTCCACACACCCCTCGACAGTAGCCATTGCGATGACTCTTTCAGCGCCATTTTCGAGCGCCGTGCAGATGCAGCTTGTCGCCCTAAACACATCTATCACAACCACACTCTTACCTTCTACTCGTGTACTCTGAGCCTCCAGCGGCGTAAATATTACATCTATTTCCATTCTCTCTCTATATATATGTGTTATTGTTTTGTTCGCTCTTTATTTTCCATACTCGCGCGTGAGTGGTAGCGGGGATTATTTTTTTGTATAGTATGGTAGTCTTGTGAGCTCGGCAGTGATTTCCATCACCAGCGGTCCTCTAAAGGTTTTACCTTGGTCGTCCACCCATCGGCCACGAGGCAGCCTAACCACACGTTTTGTGCCACTCTTGAGAATCGGAGCTACGAGGTATTTGGTTCCGAGCATAAATTGGTCGTGGCAGTCAGCAAATCCAGCTTTTGGGAAGTTATACTCCATGTGTCTGACGATTGGCTCGCCAGTTTCGGAGGCTTCTCGCGCGAGTTCCATGATATAGGGTGAGAGTTCTGTATGTAGTTTCACTGCGGCTTTAACTATTTCCATATTTTCGGGCGAGAGCATTCGCCACGGCGCTATGGAGAATTGCATCATCGGCATCAGAGCGGATGCTTGTGCCCATCTCACAAAGAGTTCTTGATTAAAATTCTCTTCCGTCACGCCACTGAAGCTTGTGTATTGTCCTCCGCCAATCATATCGGGGCAGACGTAGGGGTAGCCCAACAGGCCAGCTGCTGTGATGTGTGGGACGAGCGTTTGCAGCGCTTCCCAGCTGTGGTCTTTATCTCTGAGGCGTTGCACCACTCTTTGTGCTCCTCCGCCCCAGGCAACTCTGAGTTCCGAGAAGGCGAATTCTGTGGCGAGCTGTTGCCATGCTTTTATTTGCGCCGTAGAGCCTTGCCCTTCGTAGTATTCGAAGTCGCCGCCATCGAATTTAAAGCCATCGATTCCGTATTTGTCTTGCAGTGCCACCAGTTCGCTTTTGAGCCATTTCACTGCCGAGGTGTCGGCGAGGTTAAGCATTGCGCTGTGTCCGTTCCACCACTCCACGATTTTAGGTTTATTGTTGCTATTTTTAATCAGGAATCCTTTGTCACGGAGTTCTCTGAATGGTTGTCCGTCGGCGCTGACAAAGGGAGTAATCCACAGCATCACTCTAAAGCCGAGCGAGTGTAGCTCGTCAACCATTGCCTTAGGGTCGGGGAACTGCTCGCCTCTGAAGGAGTAGGCCCCGTAGTCGGCTTGCCAGTTATCGTCAATCATCAGCACTCCCGGGGGCAGTCCATTCTCCACCACTTTGCGGGCGTAGTTCAGCACACCTTCTTGGTTCTGGTCATAGAGCATCTCAATCCAGGTGTTGTACTGCGGGGCTGTGAAGAAAATATCGGCGGGTAGGTGTCCGCTTGGTTTGAGGTGTCTATTGGCTGCCACGACAAATGCTTCGCGCAGATTTCGGCCTACTTTTTCTGCTTCAAGCTGGACGGGAGCCGAAAAGTAGAGTGATTTGCCATCGAAACTCCACTCGAATGGCTCTTCGCAGTAGATGTAGCGCCCCAGGCTGGACACTAATACCGGGGATACTTGGTTTCCGTTACTTGTCTTCCAGAGGTTTAGTTGTTCAACGGCCTCGACATAGGGCATTTCGTCGCCCAGCGAGGTGTAGAGTCCCCACCATTTTTCATAGCGGTCGAGGGGCACTTCCGAAGAGATTTGCGCCGAGGCAAAACCAAGTGAGTATAGGGTGGTGCACAGGAGCACTATAATTTTCTTCATAACTCTGAATTTTCTCATGTTCATCTGGTCTGATTGGCCTTTTTACAGTTCTGTTTCTTTGAGCAGCGTTGCAAAGAGGAGCACTCCTTCGCCAAACTCGCTATGTAGTGCTTCGTTTTGCGCCTCCAGTTCATTTTTCACGGAGTTATACGCAGTCAAGCTCTCCACCTCCAATTGCAGGGAGTAGCTAAAATGGCCTTGGTGTCTTTCGTCCAAGATTCTGTATGTTTTATAGCTTGAGTTTTGCGCCAGTTGGGGCACAATCGCGCTCAGCCATTCTCGGAAGTCGGCATCACAGCGTGGCTCTACCACAAAGGTTACTGCATAGAGGTACATGATTCGGCTCTGTTTTAATGTATCTTTTAGAAAAAGGGTGGGGGTGGGCGGTGGGAGAGATGGTGAGTACTAAATCTTGTCGAAGATGGTGTATGGGCGCAGTGCTTCGGGAATGATGATTCCTTCGGCGCTTTGGTTGTTTTCGAGTAGCGCCGCTACAATGCGAGGCAGAGCCAACGAGCTACCATTGAGTGTATGGGCGAGGGTGGTTTTCTTGTCGCCTCCACGGTAGCGCAGTTTTAGGCGGTTCGCCTGAAAGCTCTCGAAGTTCGATACGCTGCTGACCTCCAGCCACATTCCTTGTGCGGCAGAATAGACCTCAAAGTCATAGGTTAGCGCGCTTGTAAAGCTCATATCGCCTGCACACAGTCTTAGTATGCGGTATGGGAGTTCGAGTTTCTGGAGGATTCCCTCCACGTGAGCCACCATTGCGTCGAGCCTTGCGTACGACTCCTCTGGTTTCGAGATTTCAACAATTTCCACTTTGTCGAATTGGTGCAGGCGGTTCAGTCCACGCACATCCTTACCATAGCTACCAGCCTCACGTCTAAAGCAAGGGGTGTAGGCGGTGAGTTTAATTGGGAGCTCGTCCTCTGAGACAATAACATCTCTGAAGATATTGGTCACTGGCACTTCGGCCGTGGGTATTAGGTAAAAATTATCGGCCGTGGCGTGGTACATCTGTCCCTCTTTGTCGGGGAGTTGTCCTGTGGCGAATCCGCTGGCCTCGTTCACCATGATTGGGGGCATCACTTCGGTGTATCCAGCCTCAGTGTTGCAGTCTACAAAGAAATTAATCAGAGCGCGTTGCAGTCTTGCCCCTTTGCCACGGTAGAGCGGAAAGCCAGCTCCTGTGAGTTTCACTCCCATTTCAAAGTCCACAATACCAGTCTCTTCACACAGTTCCCAGTGAGGTTTTTTGTACTCATCGCTAAGGGTTGGCATCACACCACCCTCTTTAACCACCACGTTATCTTGCGAGCTTTTGCCCTCGGGCACAATCACGTTCGGGATGTTAGGCAGGGTGACAATGAGCTCATTCATTTGTGCAGTGGCCTCGGTCATTTGCGCTTCGAACTCTGCGCTACTGCCTTTGAGTTCAGCCACGCGAGCCTTTAGTTCTTCAGCCTCACCAGCCTTGCCACTCTTAAAGAGCATGCCAATCTCCTTTGCCAGGCGATTTTGTTCGTTCAGTGCATTATCGAGCGATTGTTGCGCAGCTTTGCGCTGGTCATCTGCTGCAATAATTGCGTCGATAGTTGCGGCGGCATCCACTCCCTTTTTAGCGAGTTTCTCTATTGTTTCTTGGCGTTCCTCACGCAGTTGCTTTAGTGTTAACATCTCCTGTTCTTGGTTGTATCGTTGCTTTATATCTATATTCTAGTTAAGAGTCACCCCTCGGTTCTAACGACCCACATCTTCGCTGAGTTTTTTTTCGACATAGGCCTTAGTGATTCTGTATTTGTCCACTCCCGAGCCTGGCACCTCGAACATTGCGTCGAGCATCACCTTCTCGCAAATGGCACGCAATCCACGCGCTCCGAGCTTGTCTTTCACTGCTCTTTCGACAATTGCCTCCAGCGCCGTTTTGTCCACGGTGAGTTTCACACCGTCCATTTCAAAGAGGCTCTTATACTGCTTGATGATTGCATTTTTGGGTTCTGTAAGGATTTGCATCAGTGCCTCTTTGCCCAGCGCCTCAAGGTGGCAAATAACTGGCAACCTACCCACCAACTCGGGGATGAGTCCAAAGGCTCTGACATCGGTGCTCGTCACATAGCGGAGCATATTGGCACGGTCAATCTCTGCACGTTTGCTCTGCTGACCATAGCCCACCACTTGGGTGTTGAGTCGAGAGGCTATCTTGCGGTCAATGCCATCGAATGCCCCTCCTGCTATGAAGAGTATGTTGCGGGTGTCTACCTGAATATACTTTTGGTCGGGGTGTTTTCTACCGCCTTGCGGTGGTACGTTCACTACCGAGCCTTCGAGAATTTTCAATAGCGCCTGCTGTACTCCCTCACCGCTCACGTCACGGGTTATCGAGGGGTTATCGCCCTTGCGAGCAATTTTGTCGATTTCGTCAATGAAAATTATGCCTCTTTGTGCCGCCTCAACGTCATAGTCCGCTGCCTGGAGCAGTCGAGAGATGATGCTCTCCACGTCCTCGCCCACGTACCCCGCCTCGGTTAGTGCCGTAGCATCGGCAATAGCGAAGGGCACGCCCAACATTCTTGCAATAGTGCGAGCTATGAGAGTCTTGCCCGTTCCCGTAGGCCCCACGAGCAGCATGTTACTCTTTTCAATCTCCACGTCATTTTGCACACTGCTGACCAGACGTTTGTAGTGGTTGTAGACCGCCACGGCGATGTGTCTTTTTGCAGACTCCTGCCCTATGACCCATCCGTCCAAGAATTTAGCAATTTGGGCTGGCTTATCCTTTTCGATATTGATTCTCAGCGCCTCGCGGGTGGTATCTTTATTTACCTGTTCGCTCTGTTTAATCCCCCCCTGCACCATATCATAGATATCCTCGCTGCACTCTCCACAGATATTCGCCCATTCGCCTCTGACCAAAATCCGCACCTCATTCTCGTTTCTCCCGCAGAAAGAACATCCCGTATTGTTTTCGTCTTGTGTGCTCATTATTTTTTACTGTTTTTCTCCACGATATCATCAATCAGGCCGTAAGCCTTCGCCTCTTTGGCGGTCATCCAGAAGTCTCTGTCGGCATCTTTTTCGATGGTGGCTACACTCTGCCCCGAGTGTGAGGAGAGTATCTCATAGAGTTCGTTTTTGATTTGCGAGATGTGTTTGGCAGTGATTTCAATATCGCTTGCTTGCCCTTGGACACCTCCCATTGGTTGGTGAATCATCACGCGGCTGTGTGGCAGCGCGCGGCGTTGCCCAGCCTGACCCGCACAAAGCAGTACTGCCCCCATCGAAGCCGCCATTCCCGTGCAAATCGTCTGCACGTTGCAGGTAACGAGCTGCATAGTGTCGTAGATGCCAAGTCCTGCGCTCACGCTCCCCCCGGGGCTGTTGATATACAGAGTTATATCACGCTCGGGGTCGGTGCTCTCCAGAAAGAGCAATTGCGCTTGAATGATATTAGCCACATCGTCGTTGATGGCCGCTCCGAGGAAGATGATTCTATCCATCATCAATCTCGAAAAGACGTCCATCATCGCCACATTGAGTTGTCTTTCCTCAATGATTGTTGGCGACACGTAGCCCGACACCAAAGTGCTGTATGAGTGCAATTTCGACGAGCCTATACCCGAGGACAGTGCAAATTTTTTGAAATTTTCCATTTTTTAGATTTTTTGTTTTGCCCCAACATGCTCGAGCCACTATATAGC
>CAYJIF010000035.1:0-9832 GCA_964370175.1 uncultured Rikenellaceae bacterium | reverse complement strand
TTTCCATTTTTTAGATTTTTTGTTTTGCCCCAACATGCTCGAGCCACTATATAGCCACTATATAGCTACAATGAGCCGCAAATTCAGAGGCTAACCGCCCTTCTCTCTCTCTCTCTCTCTCTTTTTGTCCGACAGCAATAATTCAGCTACCCCCCCCACCTCTATCATACGTCAGTGTGTGGAGATGTGGGGGGGGGGGAGGTACGCTCTTTTCTTACTGGCGCTCTTTTTCGAGCATTGCCGAGAACTCTTCCACGCTCATTTTCTTGTCCTTGATTTCCACCAAATCCGCAATTGCGCTTACGATTTTCTTCTCACCTGCACGGTCAAATAGTTTGCGTGCTTCTTCCTTGTTACTTAGGATTTGCTTAGCGTAGTTCTCCAACATATCGTCGCCCACTGATGCCATTCCGTACTGGCGGAACTGCGCACGAGCGATCTCTTTAGCCTCGTTCACCACATCTTCTTCTGTAACTTCGAGCTCCAGTTTTTTAACCATTTCGCGCTTAACAAGGTCCCATTTCATCATCTTCTCGAATTGTGGGAACTCTTCTTCGATTTGCTCCATCGAGAATTTGCCTTCGTTGATAGAGAACAACCATCTTTTCAGGAATTCAGATGGGAGGCTCAGCGCCGCTTTTTCGAGCGCATAGTCTCTGACATTATCATCCCACTTGAATTCAACCTGCGCTGCAAGTTCTTTCTCCACGTCTTGTTTCATTTTCTTGTCGAAGGCTTTTTTATCTTTCACGCCACCTTCAGGGAACGCCATAGCCAAGAATTCTTCGTCGATTTCTGGGTTCACAAAGGCGCGAACTTGAGTGATTTCCATCTCGAACTCTGGGTTCACACCTTCGAGTTCCTCGTCTTTGAGCGATAGGATTGCCGCTCTTTGTTTAGGGTCTTTGTAAAGCTCGTTGACATTCACGTTGAGTTTATCGCCCACTTTAGCGCCAATGAATGGAGCACGCTCCTCATCGCTCATTGAGATAAGCCCTACGTACGCATCTTCGATTCTCATGTCTTTGTTGTCAAGCACCACTGTCAGGGCTTCGTCTTTGGTCACTGCCTCAACGTCTTCGAGCTTGCCGAAGCGACGCAGGTAGTTTTCAGTGTAACCGCTAACCATTTCGGCAGTGGATTTGAGCACCACGCGGGTAATTTTATCTTCCTTGGTGAAGTCCACCTCAACTTTTGGCGCAAGACCAATCTCGAAGATAAATTCGAACTCTTCAGCCGAGTCGAAGTCCAATTTTGGTTGGCTCTCAGCAGGCATCAAGTCGCCGATTGGGTCGATTTCCTCTTTTTTGAGCTCTTCGAAAGCTGCATCGGTTGCCATTCTGTAGGTTGTGTCCACGAGAGTTTGTTTGCCATAGGTCTTCTCGATGAGTCCCATAGGGGCGTGGCCAACCCTGAAACCAGGAATGTTCGCTTTGCGGCGATAGTCTTTTAGTTGTTTCGAGACAGAGTCTGCGTAGTCGCTCTTTTCGATAACGATGCTCAGTAGAACTGTTTGCTCTTTTTTCTGGTCTTTGCGATTGATTTTCATTAGGATTCTGTATTTTTGTTTTATTATGTATTCAGGGGTACAAAGATATGATTTTTTTTGCAATTTTTCAC
Source organism: uncultured Rikenellaceae bacterium (assembly GCA_964370175.1). Lineage (GTDB taxonomy): Bacteria > Bacteroidota > Bacteroidia > Bacteroidales > Rikenellaceae > Mucinivorans. The sequence continues at coordinate 8,212 of CAYJIF010000035.1, read as the reverse complement.
TATTCTCCCCACCACATTTTTCCACAGACTTTTCCATAGTCGCAGCCATGCTGCAACACAGCGAAGATGCACTACCTCAGCAGTAGGCAACAGGCAATTCAACAATAAAAAGAGAAGACGTGTGGGGTGGGAGGGTGGGGGGGGCTTAGATTGCGTCAAAGAGTTTGAGCGCACGGCCATAGAGCTCGGTCATCTCCACCGATGCGCTGGGGGCGTATTGTGCCATTTCGCACTCCTCCACCAGAGCAATAAACTCAGCGCTGCTTTCGCTCGCAACGCCACGCTCGGCAAACTCACGCAACATTCTCTCTTTGGTCTGTTCGGCAGTGGGCACCTGGAATCTATCGCCAGCAAAGCCCCATAGAGCACTCAGCATCTCGACAAAGAATTCATTACGTTTGCCACTCTCCATCAGCCCTTTGGCGGTTTTGAGTCTGCGCAGAGCCACTTTGCTCGCTCTGCGAGTTTTGGTACCTACGACATCGGCTCGTCGCTGGCTCTGTTTTTTGAGCAGCACCATTGCCGCCATCACGCCCAGAGCAAGCAGTCCCAAGACAATAAAGAACGTTGTTGAGTAGAGTATGATTGAGCTTCCGCCCTTGAGACTCGAAAGCTCGCCACGCTTAATGTAGCGAATATCTTGCCCCAACATCTCGACCTCTTCTTTTCTCACGCCCATAGTAATGCCCGAACCAGTAGAGGCTCCACCACCACTATCCTTGGTGACACTGAGTGTGTACTCAGGAGTAGAGAGTACGGTATATTTTTGGGTCTTGGGGTTGAAGTATGCGAACTCTACGGAGGGAACGGTGTATTGCCCCTCAGAGCGCGCGATGAACGGGAATTCCCACTCCTTAACCCCCTTTGTGCCCGAGAGCGAGGAGGTAAGTTTGTCATTAACCTTGGTTTCGTACTGCTCGAACTCGGCTGGGAGTGAGAGTTCGGGGTTTTCCATCAGCGGGAAGTCGCCCTCGCCCTCAATTCTGATGAGTAGCGAGCCTGCTGAGTTCGCCGATATGACGCTATCCGAGAGCGTGCTCGACATCTTGAATTCCCCCACTGCCACTGGCAGTCCGATTGGAGCGCCTTGGGTTGGTAGGGCTTTCACAGTGACACTCGTAGAACCTGTGCTGAGGTTCTTGGGAACGTGGTTCACCGATGCTCCGCCGCCAAAGAATTGGTCGAAGAGCGATATTGCATTGGCGCGAGTAACTACTTGTGCCAAAACTTGCAAAGAACTGGGCTCAATGGTAATCGTGCCCGAACGCTGTGGATACAACAGCCACTGCCTGAGCACATGCCCCTCATACACCTTGCCATTGATAGTGGTGCGTGTAGGCTGCGCATTTCGAGGGAGTTCGACCTCCACCGCCCAGAATCCACTGAAGGATGAGTATTTAGGATTTTCAACGCCAGAAATGCCAACACGAGTGTAGAGTTTTAGTTGCGCCGTGAGCGCCTCACCTTTGTAGCAATTTCGCTTCGAAAGCTCAAGGCGCATGAGTATATCATCATCGCTCAACCCCTCCTCATTGTATTGAATAGGCTGAGCCTGGCCACCAGCCCCCTGTCCCGTTGCGCCATTCTGTGTCGCTGAGCCCACGATAGAGATTGCCAGAGGTTTTGTTTTGAGCGTTTTACCATCAGCCGTAATCTCTGCCACCCCCACGCTTGCTTTAGTTGCGCCCTCCTCGGACACCACCAAAAAGGTGTAGGTCTCTGAGGTCGATGAAGTGCTTACTCCGTTGATGGAGGACATTGTCGACCCATAGCTAAGCGTTGGTCCTGCCAAAACTCTCAGTCCCTCGAACTTGGGAGACACAAGTGCCGAACCCTTCGCATTGGTCAGAATAAGCTCAACTCTAAACCTCTCGCCACCCACAACGCTAAGTGGGGCACGCGAAGTGAAGCTGCTTTGTGCCTGAGCCAGTGTGCTCAGAGTTATGATTAGTATTGAAAATAGTGCGAGCAGTTTTTTCATTAGTTATTCTTTTTTTTGCGCGAGAGTTTATGGTCTGGTATAAAAAATTCGAGGAGCATGAGCCCCAGTGCTATGTACAGCAGGTAGTAGAATTGTTCGGCATATTCGTCAAAGACCATTGTTGTGGAGTTTTGTTGTTGCATTTTTTCGATATGCGCAAAGATTTCTTCGAGCCCCACGCTCTGGTCGCCAGAGCGCACATACGCTCCACCAGTGGTGGCTGCAATTGCCGCCAGAGTCTGTTCATCGAGCTTGCTGACCACAATCTCGCCTTCGCTGTCTTTGACAATCTCGCCATCAATGGTGATGGGCGCACCCTCAGGCGTACCTATACCCACGGTGTGCACAGTAATTCCAGCCTGAGAGGCGGCATAGGCTGCTGCCATAGGCTCATCATCGTGGCTCTCGCCGTCGGTGATAAGGATTATAGCACGTGAATCTGCCACGCCTTGTTCCTCTTGATTGGGGTCGCTGGGCATTGCCGTAATGGCGAGCTCGAGGGCTCGTTGCAACGAGGTTCCTTGGCGAGAAACCATGTCGGGCGATAGCGCACTGATAAAGCTGCTGGCGGTGCGAAAATCACCCGTGATGGGTAACTGCACATAGGCATCGCCCGCAAAAACCACTACACCCACACTCTCGTCGGTGAGTCTTTCGAGCATTCTTGATATTGCATATTTCGTGCGTTCGAGTCGCGAGGGGGTAAAGTCCTCGGCCAACATCGAGCGGCTGACATCCACCACGAACATCACCTGCCCGCCTCGGTGGCTCACCTCTCGGAGTTTGCTCCCCGCCTGCGGGCGAGCAAGTGCCACAATGAGCAGCGACATTGCCACAAGCAGCAGCGAAAACTTCAAGCTCACTCGCTTAGGTGCAACTCCACGCATCAGTGGGGCAAGGAGCGCCTCATCACCAAAACGTGCGATGAGCTTCGCCCTGCGACGCCTGTAGAGGACAAAAAGCAACACCAGCACCGGAATCAGCGCCAAGAGGTATAGATATTCTACGTTTGCAAATCTTATCATAATCGTGACTAACAAAAACCTAAGGGATTTTGCGTAAAATAAAGAGGTTAAATATCATCATCAAGAGCAGTAAACCAAGGGCTATGAGGAGGTAGAAGGTGAAGTGTTCTTCGTAGTCCACTCTGTTTTCCACCTCGATTTTAACCTTTTCGAGCTGATTTATCTCTTCGTAGATTGACTCCAGGCTGGCGTTGTCCGTTGCGCGGAAGTACTGCCCGCCAGTCATTTCGCTAATCTGGGTGAGAAGCTCCTCGTCAATCTCTACTTTTGCCTGTTGGTAGACCACATCGCCCCACATGTCGATTGCAGGATAGGGAGCCATGCCCTCGGTGCCGACCCCAACGGTGTAGACCCTAATGCCAAATTCTTTGGCAAGCTCGGCGGCTGTGAGCGGGTCAATCTGCCCGCTGTTGTTCACCCCATCGGTGAGCAGCACCACAACCTTAGATGGCGAGGCGCTGTGGCGGAGCCTATTGACCGCTGTGGCAAGCCCAGTACCTATTGCCGTACCGTCAGTTATCAGCCCCATCTCCACTTGCGAGAGCAGATTGACGAGCGTGCGGTGGTCGGTGGTCAGCGGCGATTGGGTGTAAGCCTCTCCTGCAAAGACCACAAGCCCGATGCGGTCGTTGGGTCTATCGAGCATGAAGCGGCTGGTGATTTCCTTAGCGGCACTAAATCTGTCGGGGGTGAAGTCACGAGCCAACATCGAGGACGAAATATCGAGTGCCATCACCACGTCAATACCCTCGGTGGTGCTTGACGAGGTGGTCGAGGTGCTCTGGGGGCGTGCCACAGAGATGACCACGAAGCTGAATGCTCCCAGAAAGAGCAGAAACGGTATGTGGCGCAGGTAGTAGAGCGGTGTTTTGGGAGAGTTTTTCAGCGGGGTGGTGGTTGATACAGTAATTGCCACGCCACCTCGAAACATACGGTAGATATAGTACGCCACCATTGGCACTACGAGCAGTAGCAGCCACAATAACTCTGGATTTTTATATGTCACCATCTTACTTTGTTAACTCATTTTTCTTTACTAATCTCTCTACCAATTCTTGCCACTGCCAACTCCCACCACTTCTTGTGCTTTTTTCTCGTCTACTTTCTCTTTAGTGCGATCTTCAGCACGTTGTATAGCATCAGCCATTCTTTCGGCATCGCTTCTGTTTTCGGGCTTTTGGGGAGCTTCTTGCTCCTGTTCATCGCCCTTGTCTTGATCCTGATTTTGATCCTGCTCGTCTTGGTTCTGCTGGTCCTGGTTTTGCTGATCCTGGTTTTGATCTTGGTTCTGATCTTGGTTCTGATCCTGTTGATCCTGGTTATCATCGCCTCCACCATCTCCTTCTTCGTCATTCTTGAGAGCTTGCGCCAGCGCCAAATTAAACCTGGCATCTTCATCCGTGGGGTTCAGTCTCAACGAGGCTTTGTAGCTCTCGATGGCGGCATCCAACATCTCTTTTTTTTCTTTGCGTTGGGCGAGCTGCGCGTTGCCAATATTGTAGAAGAGTTCGGAGGCTTGGTGTTGGGTCATCTCGCCTTGAGTCAATGCATTCTCCACTCCCTCCACTACTCTACTCCACGAGCCGATTGCATCATCATAGAGTCCTTGGCGATAGAGTGTGCTGGCAAGGTTTGAGATTGCCGCGGTCGATTCGCCGTTCTCTTGCAGGGCCTCACGGAAATAAACCTCAGCAATCGTGTAATCACCCTCATCATAACTATCTACACCACGCCTGATATCTCTGTTTTCTCTCTGCGCCCAGGCTCCCTCAACAGAGCCGACAAAGACAAACATAAACGCTACGAATATATATAGACTATTGTTTTTCATCACTCTTGCCCTCCTCTGTTTGTTCCACTTGTTTTGTTTGCTCTACGAAGTAGTAGGCATCGAAATAGCCAGTCTCACATTCTTCGGTGGTGGGGACACCCTTGGCGAATTTTGCCAGATCGGAGATTGTGAATAGTTCTTTGATCGAATTGTGCAGTTTTGGCAAGAGGTCGAATTTTTCCAATTCACGCATTATCTGCGCACTGGTCATCTCCATTGCTCCAAAGCCATAGCGTTCCTCCATATAGACACGCAGGATGTCAGTAATCTCGGAGAAATACTCCTTGAAGAGACCTCCCTGCCATAGTTTTTTGTTGCGTACTTTCTCCAGTGCATTGATAGCTCTGAGGTGTGAGGGTAGTTCTCGTTCGGCCTCTTTTTTGGCTATGCGTCTTTTGCGCCACCACCACAGCCCCGCCACCACAGCGCCAGCCACCACTATGGCGCACAGCAACACCCACCAATACCGCTTCACATCCTCCTGGAACTCTGCCCACGAGTATGGCGCACCTATGAGGGGCTTTATGTCTATGGCAACGTCTTGTGTGGTGTCAATTTCATAGGTGCCAAAGGCTATGCGAACCTCCCCCTCGGAAAAGAGAGTATCGAAAGGAGCTTGCAGCCCTTCGAGCAGCGGAAAGCTATCCAAAACATAGCTCCCCTCCTCGAACGAGGTGATTCGGTATGAGATTCGAAGGTCGATAGTGCGGTTATGCACCCCAATGGTGTCGACTTTAGGCCCTTCGAGGATTTCAATTTGCGGGGTGAGCATTCCCTTCTCGAAGGATGGGAGTGAGAGGTCACGAGCCATATCCTTCTGGATATCGACTCTGAGGGTGAGAGTGTCGCCAATAAGCAGGCTATCACGCGTGGTGCTCACCTCGAAACTCGTAGGAGTGAGCTGTGCTCTAAGCCCCCCGATTCCAACCAGTAGTAGTGAAAATATTATTATTAATCTACGTGCCATACTCTATCGTTTATGTCTCTTTGTCTTAAACTACCTCATCTTGAAAAGTTTGATTAGTGCTGCCACATAATCCTCGTCGGTTGCCACAGCCACGCTATCTATTTTTTTGCTTGCCAACAGCGATGCTATACCCTCACTCTGGGCTCTGAAACTCTGAGCATATCGCTCTCTCACCCCCCTCGAGGAGGTGTCCACCCACTGAGTGTGCCCCGTTTCGCCATCACGCAACTCCACAATGCCGACATTGGGCAGCTCGGCATCTCTTCTGTCATAGAGTCTAAGTGCCACCATATCGTGTTTGGAGCTGGCAATAGAGAGTATGTGTGAGTCCTCGGAGGCGAGCTTACCATCGTCCATAAAGTCGCTGAGGATGAATGCGGTAGAGCGTTTTTTCTGCACTCCCACAAAGAATTTCATTGCCGCACCGATATCCGTCCCTTGGCTTTGGGGTTCGAAGTCAATCAAATCCGAGATGATACGCAGAACGTGTTGTCTACCTTTTTTGGGTGGGACGTATTTTTCCACTTTGTCGGTGAAGAAGATGGCCCCTACTTTGTCGTTGTTGCTTGCTGCCGAGAATGAGAGCACGGCTGCAATCTCCGTTGCGAGCTGGCGTTTGTACATTGCCGAGGTTCCGAATAGCGACGAGCCGCTGACATCAATGAGCACCATCATGGTGAGTTCTCGTTCCTCTTCGTAGAGTTTGATGTATGGGTCACGCGCACGAGCCGTAACATTCCAGTCGATATCACGCACATCATCACCGATGCGATACTGGCGCACTTCGCTAAAGGCCATACCCCTGCCCTTAAAAGCAGTGTGGTACTTCCCTGCAAAAATCTCGCGCGAGAGCCCTCGGGTCTTTATCTCTACGCGACGAACCTTTTTTAGAATATCTTTATCCATTGCCTACTCTCTGATCTCTCTGTCTACGACAGACAATACTATGGTACTTCAACAGCGTTGAGAATGTTTGTGATAATATCTTCGGTGGTGATGTTTTCGGCCTCAGCCTCATAGGTCACACCAATACGGTGGCGCATCACGTCGTAGGCGACAGCACGCACATCCTCGGGGATTACATACCCACGTCTGTGGATGAAGGCGTATGCTTTTGCTGCTTTTGCCAGCGAGATTGATGCACGTGGCGAACAACCATAACCGATGAGCAGATTATGCTCTTCCAGTCCTGTCACGCTCTGCGGCTCGCGGGTTGCAAAGACAATATCCACAATGTATTTCATAATTTTTTGGTCAACATAAACCTCCTCTACCACCTCTCTTGCCTTGACAATATCTTCGGGCTTGAGCACTGCCGATGCCTTTGGGAATTTTGCGGCTGCCATGTTCTGCTCCACGATTGCCATCTCTTCTTTGCGCGTTGGGTATCCGATTTTCACTTTGAGCATAAAACGGTCGAGCTGTGCTTCGGGCAGCGGGTATGTACCCTCTTGTTCGATGGGGTTTTGGGTCGCCATCACCAGAAATGGGGTGGGCAGCGCATAGGTCGTATCACCAATAGTGACTTGTCTTTCCTGCATGGCCTCGAGCAGTGCGGCTTGCACCTTGGCTGGCGAGCGGTTAATCTCATCAGCGAGCACAAAGTTCGCAAAGATAGGCCCTTTTTTCACCGAGAACTCTTCGTTTTTTTGCGAGTAGATCAGCGTACCCGTAAGGTCGGCAGGCAGGAGGTCGGGGGTGAACTGAATACGAGAGAATTTACCGTCAATGGCATCCGCCAGCGTGTTGATGGCGAGTGTTTTCGCGAGTCCTGGCACACCTTCGAGCAGGATATGTCCGCCACTCAAAAGGCCAATCATCAGACTGTTCACGAGTTCTTTTTGCCCCACGATGACCTTTCCAATTTCCATCGACAGGATGTCCACAAATGCGCTCTGAGCTTGGATTCTATCGCTCAGCTCTTTGATGTTTACTGTTTCGCTCATAATTTATAATAATGTTGTGTTATGTTTATACCCTTTAACGGCTAACGGTCTAAAATATTGCCCTGCAAAATTACATTTTTTTTGCTAATTTTCGCTTTTTTTTATTTGTACACGAATTTTTAGCCCTGCGGAGTGCCAAAAAGGTGCAAAATTGGCGCACAAAATCGAAAAAACGCAAAAAAAGTGCGAAAAATTTGGAGAATGAAATTTTTTCTCTACCTTTGCGGTGTACTACAATACCAACACAGTAGCAACAAGAGATAATTCTCAACCATAATATTCTACAACCAACAAACCAAACGGAACAATGATTACACTAAACAATCTTAACTTCTCGTACACACCCGCTCGACCAGTGCTCAGAGGGTTGAATGTAGAGATTCCCGAGGGCTCGATAGTGGGGCTTCTGGGCAAAAACGGGGTGGGAAAAACCACACTACTCCACCTCATTAGCGGGCTATT
>CAYJIF010000034.1:0-15991 GCA_964370175.1 uncultured Rikenellaceae bacterium | reverse complement strand
ACGACAAAAGGAGCATGAATCACCACACTCTTATTCATTGTAGCGAGAGTCGGGCGCAAATAAAACCACAGACGGCGACCTCACTCCTATGGTCACGCCAATAAAAACAGAAAACCACCACATACGACAAAAGGAGTGCGAATTACCACACTCCTTTCATTGTAGCGAGAGCCGGGCATGATCCGGCGACCTCATGATTATGAATCATGCGCTCTAACCAGCTGAGCTACCTCGCCATTACTTTGGCCTGATGCTCAACTACTATTTGTAGCGCATTTCGTCAGACACAGTCATTTTTTTGCGACCCTTTGCACGGCGTGCATTAAGTACTCTGCGACCGTTCGCAGTAGACATTCTCTCTCTAAAACCGTGTTTGTTCACCCTTTTGCGGCGTGATGGTTGAAATGTGCGTTTCATTGTATTATCGTGTTTTCGTTATTTCTGGGTTGCAAAGGTATGTAACTTTTATGAAGTTTGCAAACTTTTTTTCTGTTTTTTCACTTCGGCATCATTTTCTACCTCTTCACCACTACTATTGACTTGGTTTCGAAAAACGGCTCGTCAAAAAAATCCGCCACTTTTTGTATAGCAGCGACAGCTCCTTTGGGCAGGCGAGCTTCACTAAGTTCTGCACTCAGACCCTCGCCTCCTTTGAGCGTCAGCACGCCTTTGTTCCACCGCCCTGCGACCCACTCCATGAGTTGCCCCTGAGGAGCAACTGCACGGCTCACCACCCAATCCCACTTTCCACTGAGATTCTCTACTCGGGCATTTACAGCCTGAACGTTTGTGAGTCCGAGTTCTTCGCACACAGCTTGAACAACCTTAATTTTTTTGCCTATGGAATCCACCGCCGTAAATTTCACCTCGGGCATCAGCACTGCAAGCGGAACGACGGGAAAGCCTCCCCCGCAGCCCAAGTCCAGCACCGTGTGCCCTGGTTCAATCAACTCCAGTTTCGCAATGCTCAGGGAGTGCAGAACGTGGCGTTCCACAAAATTCTCCATATCCTTGCGAGAGACCACATTCACGCGTTCATTCCAGATGGTGTACTGCTCCACCGCCCGCACAAAGAGTTCTCGTTGCGTGGCAGAAAGTTCAAAATATTTTTCCAGAATACTCACGTGTTGTGCAATTTTTGTGATTAGCGTTTTGCTCTTATTTCTTTATGCTTTTGCTTCGCAAGTAACCTCACGACTCACCTTCTTAACAAGCCCGCAAAGCACTGCACCAGGGCCGAGCTCCACAAAGTCCGTAGCACCATCGGCAAGCATATTCTCTACAGTCTGCGTCCACTTCACAGCGCCAGTGAGTTGCGCCACAAGGTTTTCTTTGATTTGCACGGGGTCGCTGTAGGGTTGAGCATCAACATTTTGATAGATTGGACAGCGAGGAGCAACGATTTGCGCCTCTTCGATTGCCTTGGCAAGTTCGACACGAGCTGGCTCCATGAGTGGTGAGTGGAATGCTCCACCTACGGGGAGTTTCAGCGCTCTTTTCGCACCTTTTTCGCTAAGCAGCGCGCAAGCCTTGTCTACACCCTCGATTGAGCCCGAGATAACGATTTGACCTGGGCAGTTGTAGTTTGCAGGCACGACGACTTCAGCAATTTCCGCGCATACTTCCTCTACGATTTCGTTCGAGAGCCCAAGGATAGCAGCCATTGTTGAGGGTTCCACCTCACAGGCTTTCTGCATTGCCATTGCACGTGCCGCAACAAGGCGGAGTCCGTCCTCAAAGCTAAGTGCGCCTGCTGCCACAAGTGCCGAAAACTCACCAAGTGAGTGGCCAGCCACCATATCAGGATTAAACTCTTCACCCAACGACGCTGCAAGAATCACCGAATGCAGAAAAATCGCAGGTTGAGTCACTTTAGTTTGTTTTAGCTCTTCATCCGTGCCGCTGAACATAATATCAGTGATTCGAAAGCCGAGAATTTCGTTCCCTTTTTCGAACATTTCGCGTGCTATTTCATTGTTTTCATACAGCTCCTTTGCCATACCGACAAACTGAGCTCCTTGTCCTGGAAATACAAATACTTTACTCATTTTTTATCTTTTTTTTGATTAATTACGTCGACAAAGGTAGCTTTTTTTGATAAAAATAACTACTTTTGTGGTTTGATTTTTTCTAACCTATTTATATAGTGAGGTTTTCAGTTATGAGAGATTTTATGTACAGAACTTTAGGCTTGCTCTTTATTGCAGCGGCGCTCCCATTTGCCAGCAGTGTGGCTCAACCGCTCAACTTCTCGGCTCCGTACGCCGCTAACGAAAATTTAGAGCCCGTGCGCTCCGAGCTCATCTCCTATCGCAATGCTCAGGACGCAATGCGAGGCAACAAGTCTAAGAGCGAGAATTTCGTTAGCCTCAGTGGCGAATGGAGGGTTAAGTATTTTGGCAGCGCGACAGAAGTCGGCAGCGCAGATCTTCAACAAAACACATCGCTGGAGAGCTGGGGGCGAAGCACTACTCTACCCTCATCATGGCAAATGAACGGCCAAGGTACTGCACTATACTCTCAGAGCGCATACCCTTTTCTCGATGCGGCACCAATGCTCGGCAATTTTCCGATCCCCAACGGCGGAAGCTGTGCTCTGTATCTACGAGATTTCTCTGTACCATTCGACTACACCGACCGCAAACTCTACGTGACCGTGGGTGGTGGTGGCTCCAAAGTCACACTCTACATTAACGGCAAGCAGGTTGGTTTTTCGACCGATAGTCGCACTCCTGCTGGTTACGATATATCCAAGTATGTGGAGCGTGGTCGCAACCGCATCGCTCTGCTGGTGTCGGAATATAGCGGCGGCAGTTGGCTCGAAGACGGCACTGGATGGAGACTAAACGGCATCAATCGTGAGGTGTATCTATACGCTCAGCCAAAAATCAGAATAAGGGACGTTATGACCACCACGTCGCTCGACCCAACCTACAAAAACGGACTACTGAGAAGTGCACTACTACTCAAGTCCGAGCTGCTGAACCCCCACAACGTGACCGTATTCTACGACCTCTACGACCCCAGCGGACAGATTATCAACAAAGGCGACAGAGAAGTCCGCCTCGACATGCGCAAAGAAGACACCGTGCGCTTCAACACCACGATTATGGACGTGCAGAAATGGAGCGCAGACCTGCCCCAACTCTACACTATCGTCTACAGCATCAAGCGCGAGGGACGATTCACCGAATATGTGAGCTACAAAGTTGGTTTCCGCAGCGTGGAGATCGCACAAGGAGAACTCCGAGTAAATGGCAACAAAACCATTATCAAGGGAGTGAACTACGCCGAATTTAACGCCACCACCGGCAATGTCATCACACCAGAACTGGTGCAAAGCGATATGGAGGAGATGCGCTCGATTGGCATCAATGCCATTAGAGTCGGCGACTACTCAATGCCACAATATTTCTACGAACTTGCCGACTCGATTGGCTTCTACGTGGTGAGCGGCGCGAATATCAACACCTCAGGACTCTCGGGCAACACTCGCAAAGGACACTCGCTTGCCAACAACCCCAACTGGAAAGAGCTCTTTGTGCAAAGAGCAGTGGCGGCTTACGAAGTAGCCAAACGACACCCCTCGCTGCTTGCCATTAGCCTTGGACAGAACGCTGGAAACGGATACAACATGTATGAGGCATACCTCGAACTACGACGACGCAACCCCGAACTACTCATCACCTATAGCGATGCTGGCTCGCAGTGGAACACAGACATTGTAACTCCGCTATACCCAAAAATCGAAGACCTGCAAAAAAGCCGAGCACTACAACCCACCATCCCCGCCGCTGTCGTTTTTGACAAAGCATACTGGCAACTACCCAATTCTTCGGGCGCGTTCTTGGACCTGTGGCAAAACTTGAGCCTGAAAAACTCAAAGGCAAACTACGCCAAAAAAGATGATGACTACAAGACACAAAGCCTCAACAATGGCAACGTACAGAACGCAAACATTGTAACACAACGAGAAGAAATCAAGAAGTTTTTTGAGCGAGTTAGCCTAAAGGTCGTAAACAAAAAAGACGGAATAATCGAACTCACAAACAACATGAGTGGCGTTAACCTTAGCGATTTTGCGGCACGATACAGAATAGTCAATGGCACCAGAGCACAAAAATGGCTGCCTCTACTGCTGAACTGCGCCGATGGAGAAAGCACTCAAATAGAGCTCAAAAAAACAGGAGGGAATGCCACCTACGAGCTCGAAATCGGAGATATCCTAAAAGCAAAATTTTAACCCTCAACCACCGCATAGATGAGACGATTTTTACTGATATTTTACACATTATTGATGGGGATAACGATAATCCCCATCGGCGTGATTCTCTACTACCTCAGCGCACCCTTCGATAAGAACAAGGTGCTAATGAACCGCTACTCCAGAATTTGGGCGTTTGTGTATATTTACGGTAATTTCAACTGCCCCTTCGAGGTGGAGGGATTAGAGAAAATCGAAAAGGGCAAAACATATGTTATCATTGCTAACCACAGCAGCTTTTTTGATATCAATATGATTCAACTCCTGCCCATCAACTTGCGCTGGGTGAGCAAAAAAGAGGCTACACGCATTCCCTTTGTGGGTTGGATAATCCTGCTTCAGGCATCCATCACCGTGAAGCGTGGCGACAAAAAAAGTGCGATGGATATGATGAAAAAGGGCAAGAAGATGCTGCAACAGGGCATCTCGCTAACGGTCTTCCCCGAGGGCACTCGCTCCAAGGATGGCAAAATCGGGGAGTTCAAACCTGGTGCATTTCTCTTGGCAAAGAGCGCGGGGGTGGATATTCTACCCATATTGCTCTACTCATCGAAAGAGGGAATGGAATCTCCCATCACAAAGCGAGTGACAATAAAACTAAAAATCTTGGACGCCGTGGATATAAACTCTGGCTCTGTTAAGGAGCTGAATGCACGGATGCACAAATTATACACAGACGAATTTAATAGCGAAGATAAAGAATAATAATGAGCGAAGAGATAGTAAATAATTATAATGAGGATAATATTCGCACCCTGGAGTGGAACAAGCACATCAGACTCCGCCCAGGCATGTACATTGGCAAGTTGGGCGATGGCACGGGGAGCGATGATGGTATATACGTACTGATAAAGGAGGTTATAGACAACTCCATCGATGAATTTGTGATGGGCTTTGGCAAGACCATTACAGTGCGAATCGATGCCCAAGAACGCAAAGTCACCATCAGTGACCAAGGGCGTGGTATTCCCCTTGGCAAGCTCAAGGAGGCGAGCTCGGTGCTCAACACCGGCGCGAAATACGACAGCAAAGCTTTCAAAAAATCGGTGGGTCTCAACGGCGTTGGTATCAAGGCTGTCAATGCACTCAGTTCGACCTTTGTGGTCAGCGCCACAAGGGATGGTAACCGACGCACTATTGAGTACAGCGCAGGGGAGGTAATCAGCGACGTGAGCGAAGAGGGCGTTAACGCAAAGAACGGCACGACGGTTAGTTTCATTGCGGATGGTAGCCCCGAGATTTTCGGAGACTACGCCTACAAAAGCGAGTACGTGGAGGCGATGCTGCGCAACTACACCTACCTTAACCGTGGGCTCACCATCTCCTACAACGGAGAGAAGATGACCAGCAAAAATGGTCTTTTAGACCTGCTGGGTGAAAATGTTAACGAGGGCGAGGCACTCTACCCTGCCATCCACCTCAATGGCGAGGATATCGAAGTGGCCATGACTCACGGCGAGGGCTATGGCGAGAGTTACTATAGCTTTGTCAATGGCCAGCACACCACCCAAGGAGGTACACACCAGGCGGCATTCCGCGAGGCAGTGGTAAAGGTTATCCGTGATTTTTATAAGAAAGACTACGACGCAGCCGATATTCGCAGTTCGATTATAGCCGCTGTGTCAATAAAGGTCGAAGAGCCAGTATTTGAGTCGCAGACCAAGACCAAACTGGGTTCAAAAGACATGGCTCCTGAGGGCGGTGTGACAGTGCGTAGCTTTGTGCTCGATTTTCTCAAAGAGAAACTCGACAACTACCTACACAAGCACCCTGCAACTGCCGAGGTGCTGCAAAAGAAGATTGTGGAGAGCGAAAAGGAGCGCAAGGCTATTAGCGGCATTCAGAAAAAAGCACGCGAATTTGCCAAGAAGGCATCGCTGCACAACAAAAAACTCAGAGACTGCAAATTCCACCTCGGAGACAAAAACCCGCTGGGCGAACAGAGCATGATATTCATCACCGAGGGTGACTCGGCAAGTGGCTCTATCACTAAGTCACGTAATGTGGGCACTCAGGCGGTGTTTTCGCTCAAGGGCAAACCGCTCAACACCTACGGCCTGACCAAGAAAGTAATATACGAAAACGAGGAGTTCAACCTCCTGCAAGCCGCCCTCAATATCGAGGATGGAATGGAGTCACTGCGCTACAACAAGATTATCATTGCCACCGATGCTGACGTTGATGGCATGCACATTCGCTTGTTGTTGCTTACGTTTTTCCTCCAGTTTTTCCCCGATTTGGTGCGCGCTGGCCACGTATTCATACTCCAAACCCCACTCTTTAGGGTGCGCAACAAAAAGGAAACCATATACTGCTACAGCGAAAGCGAGCGCGAAAAAGCCACGAAAAAACTGGGAGCTAATCCCGAAATCACTCGATTCAAAGGACTTGGAGAAATTTCTCCTGACGAATTCCGTGGCTTCATTGGCGAGCAAATCCGCATCGACAAAGTGAGAATGAGTGGTAGCGACTCGCTGCACGATATGTTGGAGTTTTATATGGGCAAGAACACCCCTTTCCGCCAAGATTTTATTGTAAATAACCTCAGAATTATAGAATGATAGAGCAAGAAGAAACAGCAGCAAAAGTTGAAGTAGCAGAAAACATCGAGGCGCAAGAGGTTGTGGGAGAGGCAAACCCCACACCTACCGTGTCGCCTAAGGAGCAAAAACTCCAGAAACTCACAGAAGCAGACACCAACTCCAAGGGCAAACTCACGGGACTATACAAAGATTGGTTTCTGGACTATGCCTCCTATGTGATACTCGAACGTGCTGTGCCGCACCTATGCGATGGGTTAAAGCCTGTGCAAAGGCGCATACTGCACGCTCTGAAAAAGATGGACGATGGGCGCTACAATAAAGTGGCAAACGTCATTGGCTACACCATGCAGTTCCACCCCCACGGCGACGCCTCTATAGGCGATGCGTTGGTAGGGCTTGGACAGAAGGATCTACTTATCGATTGCCAGGGGAACTGGGGAAATTTCCTAACAGGCGATTCGGCAGCGGCACCTCGTTATATTGAGGCTCGCTTGAGTAAATTTGCTCTGGACGTGCTCTTCAATGTCAAGACCACAGAGTGGATGCCCTCCTATGATGGGCGTAACAATGAGCCAGTGACCCTGCCCGTAAAATTCCCACTGCTGCTCTCCCAAGGCGTGGAGGGGATTGCTGTGGGGCTCGCCTCGAAGATACTACCGCACAACTTTGTGGAACTAATCGATGCCTCGATAAAGTATCTCGGTGGCGAACCGTTCGAGTTGTACCCCGACTTCCCAACAGGAGGAGCTATTGATGTTTGCAAATACAGTGATGGGCTACGTGGTGGCAGCGTGAAGGTTAGAGCCAAAATCACCAAAATTGACCGCAAAACCCTTGTAATCACCGAAATACCGTACGGCAAGACCACCAGCTCGCTTATCGAAAGCATTATCAAAGCTAACGACAAGGGCAAAATCAAGGTCAAGAAAGTGGACGATAATACGGCTGCAAATGTAGAGATTGTGGTGCACTTGGCGACGGACGTTTCGGCGGATAAAACCATTGATGCACTCTATGCCTTTACCGATTGTGAGCTTTCGATTTCGCCAAACTCGTGCGTGATTTACAACAACCACCCTCACTTCTTGGGCGTGAGCGAGATACTACGCCGCTCGGCAGAATCCACCAAGGAGCTACTGGGCAGGGAGTTGGAGATTCGCCTGCGGGAGCTTGGCGAGGATTGGCATATGAGCTCGCTGGAAAAGATTTTCATCGAAAACAGAATATACCTCAGCATCGAAGAGTGCGAAACGTGGGAAAGCGTGATTGAGACTATCGACAAAGAGATTACGCCGTTCAAAAAACTACTGCGCAGAGAGGTTAGCCGTGACGACATTGTAAAGCTCACGGAGATAAAAATCAAGCGAATATCCAAGTACGACGCCTTCAAGGGTGATGAGCACATCCGTGGTGTGGAGGCCGAGATGGAACAAGTGGAGCGCAACCTCGCCTCGCTAACTTCCTATACGATTGCCTACTACAAAAACATTCTCAAGAAATACGGCACAGGACGTGAACGCAAAACCGAGATAAAGAATTTCGACACCATCCAAGCCGCCAAAGTTGCTGTAGCAAATGCTAAGTTGTATGTGGACAAAAAAGAAGGATTCTTTGGCATTGGCACTCAGATGCGTGGAGCAGAGTATGTGAGCGACTGCTCGGACATTGACGACGTGATTCTCTTCGACAACAAAGGTCGATACACCATCACCAAGGTCACCGAAAAGGGCTTCTTTGCCAAGGGTATTATTCACTGCGCTGTCTTTAAGCGTGGGGACGAGCGCACGATATATAACGTTATATATCGTGATGGGCAAAGCGGGGCAATCTATGTGAAGCGTTGCTCCATATCGGCTATCACACGCGACAAAGTCTATGAAATCACAAAAGGCACGGCTGGCAGCGAAATCATCTACCTCACGGCAAACCCTAACGGAGAGGCTGAAGTGCTGAAAATATACTTCAAACCCCGCCCAAGGCTCAAAAAAAACATCGAAGAGTTCTCCTTTGGCAACATCGCCATCAAGGGCAGAGCATCGCAAGGAAACCTGCTGACCCGATACGCCATCCACAAAATAGTACTCAAGGAGCGTGGAGCATCCACACTCTCTGGCTACAATATTTGGTGGGATAGCGACATTGCAAGACTCAACAGCGAGGGTCGGGGCACGCTACTGGGCGAGTTCAAGGGCGACGACCGCATCGTTGTAATGCACAGCGACAACACCTACTACACCACTTCGTTTGACACCTCGCAGCACTTTGGCGAGGGCGTTACTCAAATCGAAAAGTGGGAGAGCGACAAAATTTACACCGTCGTATACTTCGACACCGAACAACAACTACACTACATCAAACGCTTTGCGGCAGAAATTTCGGACTCCAAGCCCCAAGAGTTCTTGGACTCAACCCACACCTTTGTGGCTATGAGCGAGGATAAATTCCCTGTTGTGGAGATGGTCTTCGGAGGCAAATTCGAGCAAAAACCGCAAGAAAAAATCGAGGCCGAAGAGTTTATCGGAGTGAAGAGCCACAGGGCTAAAGGCAAGAGACTCTCGAACTTGGAGCTCAAAGAGGTAAGGTTCGGCGAGCCGCTGGTTCGCGAAGAGATATTCGAGCCACAGCAAGACGCACTCGATGCCGATAACCAAGCAGACACTCCTGAGAATTCAGCTTCAGTGGCTTTTGAACACGACTCCGCTCAAGAGACGACGAGCAGCAGTCCACAGCCCAACACCTCAGAGAATGCCACCATCCCCGCTGAACCCAACACCCCCCTGCCCACGGAGGACGAGGATAAGGATTTTGTACAGGGCACTCTCTTCTAAAAGCAGCAATTAAGACTAAGCGTAAAAAAACTCACCACCACCACACCACCACACACTACAACTATGATACTCTACATGATAGGATTTATGGGTTGCGGAAAAAGCTCCACTGCCCGAGAACTCGGTAAGAAGATTGGGTACAATGTGCTCGACTTGGACCTCTACATTGAAGAGAGCTTGCGGAGCAGTGTCAGTGATATTTTTGCCCAACACGGCGAGGAGGGTTTTAGAGAAATTGAGGCCGAGGCGCTGCGAGCAGCAACTCAGGGCATCGAGAACACCATCGTCTCGGTGGGAGGCGGCACACCCTGCTACAAAGACAACATGGAGTACATGAACAGCACGGGAACGACGCTCTACCTCAAACAGAGCGTGCCGAGGCTGGTGGCTCGCCTGAGCAAATCGCGCAAGCCACGCCCACTCATTGCTGGGATGGGTATCGAAGAGCTCGAAATCTTCATTAAAGCCAAACTCGCACAAAGGGAACCATACTATAATCTCGCCTCGATTGTCGCCGACAATCCCTCGCGCAACGCCACCACTTTGGAGCAAATTATTAGACTCTCACCAGATTTCTAATTTTTTTTTGCTTCTCTGTGTCACAAATCGAGAGTTACCTACGTCTAAGTAGTAAAGAAAGACACTAAACAAGCAAAAAAAGATGAAAAGACTTTTTACCATACTCCTTCTTTCCCTCAGCACAACTGTTGCTGTATCGGCTACATCACCCAAGAGTTTGAAACCCGCCGAGATTCTGAGGAAGTACTCCAAAGCTATTGACTTGGAGAAACAAACTATTGGAGGTTTGCTCATGACCGTTGCCACTCTATTTGGCGAGGGCGTAAACCCTGGGGTTCACTCAATCACCATGTATGACTTCAGCATGTGTCCCGATGTCACCTTGGCAGCGCTCAATGACGACATCCGAAGAGTGGATAAATCCGGCTACGAGGCTATGATTGCAACCCATCACCACGGTCAGAACAACGTGATACTCATTGATTGCGACAGCAAGGCAATACGCGAGGTCATGATAATTGACAGCGGCGAGAACTACTGTGAGATTATCCACATTAAGGGGCGAATCAAGCCCGAGAACATCGAGAAATTAATGCACGGTCAGTTTTAACAACTCGACAAAAAAAGTAACTGACGCAAGGTATGAATGTTCACGAGTTCAAAGAGCTGTTTTTGCCCTTCAGCAAGAAGCTATTTGCCATAGCCTACTCGATGGTGGGTAATAGGCAGGATGCTCAGGACATTGTGCAACAAGGCTACGCAAAGCTATGGCAAGGGCGCGAAAAGTTCTCGGGAGTGAACAGCCCAGAGGGTTATGCCGTGAGTGTAGTTAAGAATCTATGCTGGGACGCGCTCAGAAAAGTGAGGCACAACACTGTGGAGTTGGATGGCAGTACCGCACAATTAGAGGCAGATAACAACGACCCATACTCGGACGCAAAGAGCGACTTGCACAGAGTGCAGAGCATAATAAAGACGCTGCCCGAGGCACAACAAAGAGTGCTGCTGTTGCACACCGTAGAGGAGTTGGATTACAGTGAGATTGAGGCGGTTACGGGATATAGCGTGGTTAACATTCGAGCGATGGTGTCCCGAGCACGCAGGCGAATCAAGGAATTATTTTTAATGCAGGAACAATAGATAAAAAATAGCCATGAAACAGAGTGAAATTGATAAGCTAATCGATAGCGCGCTAAAGCAGGAATTAGAACCTTCGGCAGATTTTTTAGAGAGTCTGGAGGCATCGATTGACAGTCTTGCTGAGGCACAGGCCAAGAGTGAAGCTACACCACCGAGCGAAACTCCACTGCAAAGCGAAGTTAGAGTCATCAAGCGACAGTATTTAAGGCGTGCCGTGCTATGGGGAACGAGTGTGGCGGCGTGTGTGGCAGTGGTGCTGAGCTTGACGCTGAACAACAACACCGTGGCGACTACCCTATCGCCAAATGACACCTTTGATGACCCTCGACTTGCCGCTGAGTATTTTGACAAGACGATGAAGACTCTCTCCCAAAAGATGAGCAAAGGGTTGCGAGGAGCAGCAAGGGTAAGTTTTGAAACCACGGCGTTTACAAAACAATCAACACAGAGAATAGGTTTTAAAAGAGCAACAAACAAAGTAGATATTAAGGAATTAGCACGGAGAGTAGACTTGAAGAGGATTTTTGCAAACCCAGAGACAGAATCAGAGACACAAGCAGAACAAACCTCCGAGCAAACTCAAACCAACGGCATCAACCCCGCAGATAGCAAAGATTAAACAACACATACAGGTGACAGACACCAAATAAAAGCAAAAACAAACGATTAAAATAAAACAAAGCAATGAAAAAATTATTTCTAACCCTATCACTGCTGCTTGGCCTCTGCTCAAGCGCATCCGCACAGACCGACTTCTTGGATAAGTTCCTAAACCTCCATGGAGAAAATGTCACCGTTTTCAATATCTCCTCCGAGATGTTCGACCTCATGGGCAACGAAGCTCTGGATATGACAGGGTATGGTGTCGGCAAACTCGAGGGCAATCTCCATGGACTCACCGTTATCCAAGTGGACGACAACATCACTGTGGTGAATGAACTCAAAGAAGCTCTTGAACAAGCTGTCAAATCTGGCTACGTAACTCTTATGTCTATGTCTGACTCTGGAGAAGATATGAAGATGTACCTCAAAAAAGACCCTACGACAGGCGATGTTTTGGAGATGTTGATGGTTACATCATTTAGCCAAGAGATGAATGTTATTAGACTCAAGGGCAATTTCACGAGCCGTGACATGAAGAATTTAGTCAATCAGATGTAATTCTTTCCCTGTGCGGCAACCACACAACACTACTCCCCGCTGGATTTTCCACTACCTATGAAGTAGAGATAAGGAGGGGGGGGAAGGGGACGGGAGACGAATCCGGTGGCGAACTATTTACTACTGTTGAGCGGGGTAGTGAATAGTTCGCCACTATTTGTTTAGGTGATGGCCGATTCTCTGGCACAACACTCTGAGAAACTCTCTGTTACCAAGCTCAGGGTGAGGGAGCGTGAGCCTCGGGGTTTGCATCACCACCTCACTGCCCATATCGTCCCAATAGCGCAAAATGTCGAGGTCGATAATGCGGTCACTAATAGGCTCACTGCGACAAGTGCGTATTTGTGTACGCCCCATATCCTGCTCGATTTGTTGCAGCACATCGAGCAATTCCAAGGGTTGGAGCTCGGTCTGCACCTCCACCACTTCGTTTAGGTAGTGGTTATGGGTTTGGTATCCCACTGCCGCGGTGTGCATAGCCTCGCTGCTGCTTACCACCCGCCCTACTCGAGTGCGAATAAACCCCACTGCATCCATGAGTGCAGCACTCCTATCTCCTAAATTACTGCC
The DNA here is from genome assembly GCA_964370175.1 of uncultured Rikenellaceae bacterium. Taxonomy (GTDB): domain Bacteria; phylum Bacteroidota; class Bacteroidia; order Bacteroidales; family Rikenellaceae; genus Mucinivorans. The sequence goes on along the minus strand of CAYJIF010000034.1, from coordinate 2,966 downwards.
CAGCGACAGTAGCGCGTTTGCCATTGATAATAATTTTGCTGACTTGTAGAGAGAAGTCGGTGAGAACAATCACAGCAGCTCCATTCTGCTTGATTTGAGCCGCCGCTCGGTGGAACTCTGCCACCAAAGGCTCTATGGTTAGGTTGTTGACATAGGGGGCGAATTTCAGTGCAAATGCCATCTCCGAGCCATCCAGGCGGCTGAGTTGCTCAGCACCAATGCCGATGATGTAGCACTCTCGCAGCAGCCCTATGGAGTAGTTCACAAAGCCTTTGAGCGGTTCTCGACCCAATGCAGCGGCGGTTTCTGCCCAGTCCATAAGTTCGCTGAATTTGGCAGTGTAGCCGAGTCGCATGAGCGAGGTAAAGAGCTGGAAATACTCCTCATTTTTGAGGTGCAACACTCTGCGTGGAGGCAGGGCGATGGGTTGAGTGCGTGAGCGGATGGTGGTAATCACACTGTCGGGGTTTTCGCTCACAAAGAGGAATAGGGTTTGTGCAGGAGGTTCTTCGACAAGTTTCAGCAGGGCATTCGCCGCCGCCGTGTGCATTCTCTCGGGCAGGTAGACGACCACAATCTTATAGCCCCCCTCAAAACTCTTGAGGCTCATCTTGCGTATGAGCTCCGAGGCATCTTCTTTGTTGATATTGCCTTGTTGGTTCTCGATTCCAATTTTTTCGTACCATTCCATCTCGGCAAAGTCGCACGAGGTTTCCTCCATGAACTCTCGCCAAAGGTGTATAAAATGGTCGGAGATAGGCTTATCGGCGCTACTCCCAGCCACTGCCTTGGAGAGCTTGGACTTGTTCACGGGAAATATAAAATGGAGATCGGGATGTTCCAACCTCTTGGTTTTGTAGCACGTAGCGCACTGTTCGCAGGGATCGCTCTCGCCCCTGTGTGGGCACAGCACAAAGCGTGCATAGGCAATCGCCACAGCAAGTGCACCAGAAGTGCTATCACCGCTAAGGAGCTGGGCATGAGCAATTCTATTTTGGCTCACGCTTTGCACCAAGCGTTTTTTTATATTATCATTGAGGTCAATTAAGGAAAAATTCATAACTTTGCGCTCTTACAGAATATCGATGCAAATTTATTAAAAATTCGAGGGAAATGCAAACTATCAAAAGAGAGAAAATAGCAACACTGCTAAGTTCAACAGAGACTCCAAGAGAAGTCGAAGCAAAAGGTTGGGTGCGCACCAAGCGCAGCGGCAAGAGCGTAAGCTTTATCGCCCTGAACGATGGCTCGACAATTAACAACATACAGGTGGTTATTGATAACAGTAATTTCGGCGAAGAGTTGCTCAAGGATATCACCACGGGTGCTGCCATCAGAGTGTGTGGAACGCTGGTGTCGTCGCAGGGTTCTGGCCAAGGCGTGGAGATTCAGGCCTCAGATGTAGAGCTATATGGCTCGGCCGACCCAGAGATCTACCCGCTGCAAAAAAAGGGACATACACTGGAATTCTTGCGCGAGATTGCACACCTACGTCCTCGCACTAACACCTTTGGAGCAGTGCTTCGCATTCGCCACGCAATGGCTTATGCCATCCACAAGTACTTCAACGACAAGGGTTTCTACTACTGGCACTCGCCAATTATCACCGCCAGCGATTGCGAGGGTGCGGGAGCGATGTTCCAGGTCACCACTCTACCCATTGGCAACCCACCACGATGCGAAAATGGCGGAGTGGATTACTCCCAAGACTTCTTCTCGAACCCCACCAACCTCACCGTATCGGGACAGCTCGAAGGCGAGCTCGGAGCTCTTGCCCTTGGCGAAATATACACCTTTGGCCCTACCTTCCGTGCCGAAAATTCAAACACTCCACGCCACTTGGCGGAGTTCTGGATGATTGAGCCCGAAATGGCATTCTACGACATCCATGACAATATGGACTTGGCGGAAGACATGCTGAAATACTTGGTGAACTACGCGCTCGAAAAATGCGGCGACGACCTCGAATTCCTACAAAAAATGTATGACAAAGAGCTTATCGACCGCCTGAAGAGCACCACTGCTAATAGCTTTGAGAGAATCACCTACACCACTGCGGTTGAGATTCTGGAAGAGGCACTGAAGAATGGCGAAAAATTCGAATTTAAAGTATCATGGGGCAGCGACCTGCAAAGCGAGCACGAACGCTTTTTGGTCGAAAAGCACTTCGGCCGCCCTGTAATCATCACCGACTACCCAAAGGACATCAAATCATTCTATATGAAGGTCAACGAGGATGGCAAAACCGTACGTGGTATGGACGTGCTATTCCCAAAGATTGGCGAGATTATCGGAGGTTCGCAGCGTGAAGAGAACTTGGACACTCTGCTTGTTCGTATGGACGAGGTGGGCATCCCACAAAAAGAGATGGATTGGTACTTGGATACTCGCCGCTTTGGCACTGCACCACACAGTGGTTTTGGGCTTGGTTTCGAGCGCCTTGTGCTCTTTGTCACTGGCATGAGCAACATCCGTGACGTGATTCCATTCCCACGCACCCCAGGCAACGCTAATTTTTAGTCTGCTCTTCCGCCCTTTTACAAATCTGTGGGGAAGTGTTCCATGTATCGAGCCTCTGTGGTATCGTATATGATGGTCACTTCCCCATTTGTTAGTGCAACGTAGCGAGCACCCAAAACCGTGTTATAGATGGCTGCTTGAGTGAGCGTACTGTGCGTAATCTTCACCCCCGGGGCTTTGCACTCCACCACCATCTTCACGTTGAGCTCCCCACGCTCAAAAACAGCAATATCCACCCTCAAGCGGCGACCATTAATCATCACTCCGTATTCTGTTGCTACGCGGTAGGATTCGACCCCGCTATTTTGCAGCAGGGCGAGGAACCATTGACGAACTCCCTCTTCGGGTAAAAGTTCCGTGCGAGATGTTTTACTTTGTGCCATATTTTTTGTATCTTTGCGTGCTTTGTCCAAAGTGATTGACAAAGGTAATAAAAATATGCGCTA
>CAYJIF010000033.1:0-16548 GCA_964370175.1 uncultured Rikenellaceae bacterium | reverse complement strand
TTACGCCGCGCGGGCGGGGTCAGAGACCCTTTTATGACCTCTAAAACATTGCTGCTCCCCACAAGCTCCAACATAACCATAAGCACTGAAAATTGGCGGGAAGCCAAAGGCTAAAAGCATTTTTACACAGAAATTACCACAAAAAATGCCGTGACCACGACACTCGTTCCGACTCCAACAAACTCCGCTATTACAATATTAAGTCGTGGGCACTGCGGGCATTTTGGTAATTTCGTAATAAAAATGCCCCGCCAATTTTCAACGCGAAGGGGTTTTTGGTTACTTTTTGCCCCACAAAAAGTAACACAAAGAAAACCACCCACAAAATAGTATCGTGCAAAATCAACATACAATACTGTACGAAGCACGCGGGCACCCACCACTACCACCTCCCAAAACCCACCAATGAGCTAAAAAGTAGAATAACAGCGAAATAAAACATAAAAAAAGTTGTAAAACAAAAAAAAAGTGTTAACTTTGCGCCTCATTACGCTCCGTGTAAATGGGTCGTAGTATAGTCAAATAATAATAAAAACAGTATGTCAGGACTAATTGGAAAAAAAATCGGAATGACTTCCGTATTCAGTGAAGAAGGGAAAAATATCCCTTGCACTGTCATTGAGGCCGGTCCCTGCGTTGTCACGCAAGTTAAAACTGTGGAGACTGACGGCTATGCCGCTCTACAACTTGCCTATGACGAGAGAAAAGAGAAAACTACCAGCAAACCTATGGTAGGTCACTTTGCTAAAGCAGGCACGACGCCTAAGCGAAAAGTAGCAGAATTTGAAACTTGGAGCGAAGAAATCAAACTCGGCGACATTATTACCGCCGACGTAATCTCTGAAGACTCTTGGGTAGACGTTACCGGCATCAGCAAAGGTAAAGGCTTCCAAGGTGTTGTGAAGCGTCACGGCTTTGCTGGGGTAGGGGGACAAACCCACGGTCAGCACAACCGCCAAAGACACCCAGGTTCACTGGGCGCAAGCTCTTGGCCATCACGCGTACGTAAAGGTATGCGCATGGCAGGCCGCACTGGCGGAGATCAAGTAAAAGTACTTAACCTTAAAGTGCTTAAAGTAATCCCAGAGAGCAATCTCATTCTGGTGAAGGGTTCAATACCAGGCTGTAAAGGCTCGTATCTGTTAATCGAAGAATAACCCTAAAATTTGTTGAAAACTATGGAATTAAAAGTTAAAAACATTAAGGGCGAAGAAACAGGTAACAAAGTAACCCTTGCGGACTCAGTATTCGCTATTGAGCCAAAAGATCACGCAATTTATTTGGACGTGAAACAATACCTTGCAGCGCAACGCCAAGGTACTCACAAAGCTAAGCAACGTAACGAAATCGCCGGCTCAACCAAAAAGCTCAAAAAGCAAAAAGGTACAGGTGGCGCTCGTGCAGGTTCTATCAAGTCTCCACTGTTTGTTGGTGGTGGACGCGTATTCGGACCAGTACCACGTGACTACGACTTTAAACTAAACAAAAAGCTGAAACAACTGGCTCGCCGTAGCGCGCTAACCTACAAAGCGCAAGCTGAGGTTATTACAGTAGTGGATAGCTTGAAACTCGAAGAGGCAAAGACTAAACTTTTCCTCGCAGCAACTAAAAACTTAGGCCTTGAGGGTAAAAAACTCCTTATCGTTGGCGACGTTAGCGAATCTACTATGGTTCTCGCGTCTCGCAACGTGCAGAAAGTTAAAGTGGTTAACGCCGCTTCACTCAACACCTACGATATAATGAACTGTGCAGCAATGTTGGTCTCTGTCTCTGGTATCGAGGCAATCAACTCTGCACTCGCTAAAGAATAGTTAAGAGAAGATAAATACGATGAATATTTTAATTAAGCCGATTCTGACCGAAAAGATGACCACCCGAGGCGAAAATGAGGGTGAGTACGGTTTTGTGGTTTCGCCAAAGGCTAACAAACTGCAAATTAAAAAGGCTATTGAGAATGCCTATGGAGTAGTTGTGGACAGTGTAAACACCATGAACTACAAAGGTAAATCTAAAAGCCGATGGACTAAAAATGGCCTTATCGAAGGCCGCACTGGAGCATTCAAAAAAGCTATCGTGAAGCTCCGTGGTAATGATAAAATTGATTTTTACGGTAATATCTAAGAACAACTATGGCAGTAAGAAAATTTAAGCCCACAACACCTGGGCAAAGACACAAAATCGCCGGGACGTTTGATGATATTACAGCATCAAAACCCGACAAATCGTTGGTTGCACCCCTCAAGTCAAGCGGAGGTCGTAACAATACAGGTAAAATGACAGTTCGCTACCGTGGTGGTGGACACAAACGTCAATACCGTATCGTTGACTTCTTGCGCGACAAAGACGGTGTAATAGGAACCGTAGCGACTATCGAATACGATCCAAACCGCTCAGCACGTATCGCTCTTGTAGTGTACGCTGACGGCGAGAAGCGATACATCATCGCTCCTAATGGTCTGAAAGTAGGCGCTGAAGTACAATCAGGACCAGGCGTGGCACCAGAACTTGGTAACACACTAGCCCTTTCTGAAATACCTCTCGGTACCGTAATCCACTGCATCGAACTTGCTCCTGGCCAAGGCGCTCAGATGGCTCGTTCTGCAGGTACTTATGCGCAACTTCTTGCTCGTGAGGGTAAGTATGCGATTATTAAACTTCCTTCGGGAGAAACACGTATGGTGCTTGTCACTTGTCGTGCTACAATCGGCGTTGTTTCGAACCCAGACCACTCACTCGAGCAGTCAGGTAAGGCAGGTCGCCGCAGATGGCTCGGTCGTCGTCCTCACAACCGTGGTGTTACGATGAACCCTGTGGATCACCCGATGGGTGGTGGTGAAGGTCGCTCAAGCGGTGGTCACCCACGCTCACGCACAGGTCTATTGGCTAAAGGCTACAAGACTCGTGATCCTAAAAAGACTACAAGTAAGTTTATAATCGCTAAACGTAAAAAATAAGAATAGATGAGCCGTTCACTAAAAAAAGGACCATATATCTTCCACAAACTCGAAGCCAAAGTGCTCGAAATGAACGAAAGTGGCAAGAAGTCAGTAATTAAGACTTGGTCAAGAGCAAGTATGATTTCCCCAGATTTTGTTGGACACACTATCGCTGTTCACAACGGAAATAAATTTATTCCCGTTTACGTAACAGAAAATATGGTGGGCCACAAACTCGGAGAATTCTCACCAACCCGTAGCTTCCGTGGCCACGGTGGTAACAAAAAAAGATAAAAAGTTGTATTTAAGTATTAAAAGATAAAAAAATGGGTGCAAGAAAGAGAATAAGAGCCGAAAGGCTCAAGGCAGAAAAGCGCGTAACAGCAGTTGCGAAGCTTAACAACTGCCCCACATCTCCCCGCAAGATGCGCTTAGTTGCAGATATTATTCGTGGTGTTGAAATCAATAAAGCACTGGCTATCCTTCGCTACTCGAAGCAAGATGCCGCTGCTCGCCTCGAAAAACTACTCAAAAGCGCGATTGCTAACTGGGAGGCTAAAAACGAAGGTCTCTCACTAGAGAGCACGCCTCTGTGCGTGAAAACAATTATGGTAGACGGTGGTCGTCAACTAAAAAGAATACAACCTGCCCCACAAGGTAGAGCACACCGTATTCGCAAACGCTCGAACCACGTAACCATAATAGTAGATAAATTAGTAGAAACTAAAAAAGAAAATAAGGCATAATGGGACAAAAATGTAATCCAATTTCAAACCGCCTCGGAATCGTCCGCGGCTGGGATTCGGCTTGGTACGGTGGCAAGGATTTTCCTGCTCGTCTGCTCGAAGACACAAAAATCAGAGAGTACCTTAATGTCCGTCTTGCCAAAGCAAGCCTATCGAAGATTATTATCGAAAGAACGCTGAAAGTTGTAACCGTTACTATCTCAACTGCACGCCCTGGAGTAATCATCGGTAAAGGTGGCTCGGAAGTAGACAAACTCAAAGAGGAACTTCGCAAACTTACCAAAAAAGACGTGCAAGTGAACATCTATGAGGTGAAACGCCCTGAGCTCGACGCTGTGATTGTTGCTAACAACATCGCTCGTCAAATCGAAGGACGTGTTTCGTACCGCCGCGCAGTGAAAACCACAATCGCCTCTACAATGAGAATGGGTGCCGAAGGTATCAAGGTTATGGTTAGCGGTCGCGTTGGTGGCGCCGAAATGGCACGTTCAGAAAGCTACAAAGAAGGTAGAATTCCTCTTCACACCTTCAGAGCAAACATCGACTACTGCCTCTCAGAAGCACTTACAAAAGTTGGTATCCTTGGTATCAAAGTTTGGATCTGCAACGGCGAGGTATACGGCAAACGCGATCTTAGCCCACTTGTGGGTCTGAACGCAGCCGGTGGTCAAGGCGGTAGAGGCGAAAACAACCGTAGAGGTGACAATCGCCGTGGCGATCGTCGCGGAGGTGGTGGAAACAGAGAACGCCGCTCACAACAGTAATCGCTCGTAGAGTAGTTTTTAAGTAAAACTTTTAAAAAAAAGAAGTAAAAGAAATGTTACAGCCAAAAAGAACAAAATTTAGGCGTATGCAAAAAGGGCGTATGAAAGGAAATGCTGGAAGAGGTAACCAACTTGCTTTCGGTAGTTTCGGAATCAAAACCCTTGAGCCAGCTTGGATCAATGGCCGCCAAATTGAAGCGGCACGTCAAGCAATAGTACGTTATATGAAGCGTGAGGGGCAATTGTGGATCAGAGTATTCCCCGATAAGCCAATCACTAAGAAACCAGCAGAGGTACGTATGGGTAAGGGTAAAGGTGCTCCAGAAGGATTCGTTGCCCCAGTAACTCCAGGACGTATTCTGTTTGAAGCAGAAGGTGTACCACTCGAAGTAGCTCAAGAAGCTCTGAGACTGGGTGCCCAAAAACTGCCAGTTGCGACAAAATTCATTATTCGTCGCGATTTCGAAGAATAAACCCAAGTGTTAATCTCTAAAAAACAGTTAAAAAGATGAAAAAACAAGACCTTAGAGAGTTGGCCGAGGGCGAACTTCAAGAGAGAATCGTAAGCGAAAAAGCTGCCCTGCAGTCTATGAGACTTAATCATCAAGTCTCTCCGCTGGAAGATACCACACAGCTGCTCAAAAGCCGCCGTAATATCGCCAGAATGATGACTATACTTAATCAAAAACAAGCAGCTAAGTAACAAAATTAAGGCAGTACAACGATGGAAACAATAAAAAATGAACTGAGTAGAAACCTCAGAAAAGAAAAGATCGGTGTGGTGGTTAGCAACAAGATGCAAAAATCAATTGTTGTTGCCGTAGCACGTAAGGTGAAGCACCCGATGTATGGTAAATTTGTGAACAAAACTACCAAGTTCACCGCTCACGACGAGCTTAACAGCTGCAACGAAGGTGACAAGGTAAGGATACAGGAAACACGTCCTCTGAGCAAAAACAAATGCTGGAGACTTGTTGAAATTATTGAAAAAGCTAAGTAAAAAAAGTTAAAGAAGAGATGATACAACAAGAATCCAGACTAAAAGTTGCTGACAACAGCGGTGCAAAAGAAGTACTTTGTATCCGTGTTCTCGGCGGAACACGCAGAAGATACGCTTCGGTTGGTGATACAATCGTAGTGACTGTCAAAAGCGCAACAAGCTCAGGCGATGTTAAAAAAAGTACGGTGTCAAAAGCCATTGTGGTGAGAACAAGCAAAGAAATTCGCCGCCCAGATGGCTCGTACATCCGCTTTGATGACAACGCTGTGGTACTACTAAACAACTCAGGAGAAATGAGGGGAACTCGTATTTTTGGCCCAGTAGCTCGCGAGCTGCGTGATAAAAATATGAAAATTATTTCGCTCGCTCCCGAAGTACTATAACAAAGTTTACCCGTAACTAAAACACACAAAGCTAACAATGAAATTACACATAAAAAAAGGCGACACAGTCTATGTAAATTCTGGCAATAACAGAGGCGCAACGGGTAAAGTACTCGAAGTGAGACCTGAAAAATTGCGAGCAATCGTAGAGGGAGTCAACATGGTGAAAAAACACACCAAACCCTCCGCAGCACACCCACAAGGTGGCATTATTGAACAAGAAGCAGCTATTCACATCAGTAACCTACAAGTTCTTGACCCTAAAGACGGTAAAGCCACTAAAATTGGCCGCCGTGAAGGTGCAAATGGTAAACTCGTAAGATACGCTAAAAAATCAGGGGAGGAAATCAAGTAATGAGCTACACACCTAATCTAAAAACAAAGTACAAAGAGCAAATCATTCCTGCTCTTATGAAAGAGTTTGGGTATAAGAGCATTATGCAAGTACCTAAATTGACTAAAATCGTACTCAACCAAGGTATCGGACAAGCAGTTTCCGATAAAAAACTCCTTGACAACGCAGTCGAAGAACTTTCGATTATCGCAGGTCAGAAAGCAGTGCAAACCAAATCTAAGAAAGATATCTCTAACTTTAAACTCCGTAAGCAAATGCCTATCGGATGTAGAGTGACACTTAGAAAAGAAAAAATGTACGAATTTCTTGAAAGACTCGTTGCAGTATCTCTACCTCGTATCCGTGACTTCAAAGGTATCAATGAAAAATTTGATGGACAAGGTAACTATACTCTTGGTGTAACTGAACAAATCATTTTCCCAGAAATCGACATCGATAAAATCCAAAAAATCTTGGGCGTGGAAATCACATTTGTTACTACAGCTAACACCGACCAAGAAGGTTACGCCCTGCTCAAAGAGTTCGGACTACCGTTCAAAAACATTAAACACAACAACTAAGCTACCAAGAATACGATTATGGCTAAAGAATCAATGAAAGCACGCGAAGTGAAACGTGCAAAACTCGTAGCAAAATACGCAGCTAAACGTGCAGCGCTCAAAGAAGCTGGCGACTTTGTCGGCCTCTCGAAACTGCCGCTTAACTCAAACCCAATTCGTATGCACAACCGTTGTAGCATCACGGGAAGACCTAAAGGATATATGAGACACTTCGGTATCTCGCGTATTCAATTCCGCGAAATGGCTAGCGCTGGACTGCTACCAGGTGTGAAAAAAGCAAGCTGGTAATCCGCTGATTATCAAGCAAAGCTCTTAAATACACCAATTTTAAGTCAAAGGATATAAACACAACGACAAAAAGAGTATAAAACAATGAAAGTTTGTCAAATTACAGGCAAAAAAGCGCAAAATGGTCACAATGTATCGCACTCGAACAAAAAGACCAAAAGAACTTTCGCGCCTAACCTAAAAACTAAACGACTGTGGCTCGAAGAAGAAGGACGTTTCGTCACTCTCAAACTATCGGCAGCAGCACTCAGAACTATTAACAAAAATGGTCTTGCAGCAGCACTCAAAGATGCTAAAGCCCTAACTAAAGTCTACTAAAAAAATGGCTAAAAAAGGAAATAGAGTGCAGGTAATTCTTGAATGCACCGAGCACAAAGAAAGTGGAATGCACGGTATGAGCCGATATATTACCACGAAAAATAAGAAAAATACACCTAACCGTCTGGAACGTAATAAGTACAACCCTGTGTTGAAAAAAATGACGCTCCATAGAGAAATTAAGTAAGAAAATGGCTAAAAAAGTAGTTGCAACCCTCAAAACAGGGACCGGTAAAAATACAACTAAATGTATTAAGATGATGCGCTCGGACAAATCTGGTGCGTATAGCTTCAAAACTGAAGTGCTACCTAACGAACAAGTCAAAGATTTCTTCGCTAAGAAGAATAGCTAAATCTCGCTTCTTTGCTGCTTGAGCTCGCTCATTTGGACGCTATGAAAATCATTGCGCCTGTGTGATGAGTGCGAGGTAGAGTAGACAATAGATTCTGTTAGGAATAACAAAAACAGAGAGGGTATCCGAAACGTTTCGGATACCCTCTCTGTTTTTGTTGCTATCTATGCTGTGGCGTGGGGGGGGCGCGGCGGGGAGGTGATTACACGACATAGCTCTCAAGTAGAGCAATCTCCTGCGCCCAAAGCTCGGGCTGTGGAGTCTCGAGAATCAGCGGAATGTTATCGAAACGACTATCCCCGCAAATATACTTGAATGGCTCCAACCCCAATGTGCCCTCGCCGAGCGGAGCGTGTCTGTCAACCTTCGAGCCAAGTACTTTCATATCGTCATTAAGGTGCATCCCGCGAAGATACCCAAAACCTACAATTCTCTCAAATTCGCTCCAAACCCCTGGGCTATCTCCCACCAAGTCGTACCCCGCTGAATATGCGTGGCAAGTATCTATGCAGACCCCAACGCGCGACTTGTCTTCCACGGCCGAGATGATTTCGGCAAGGTGCTCGAAACGGTGTCCGAGGTATGAGCCCTGCCCAGCAGTATTCTCAATGACTGCAACCACTCCGCTGGTTTTCTCAAGCGTGATGTTTATTGATTCGGCAATGCGAGCAAGTGCATCACTTTCGCTGATTTTGCCAAGCGTAGCACCAGGGTGGAAGTTCAGGAGTTTGAGCCCGAGCTGCTCGCAGCGTTGCATCTCGTCAAGAAATGCGGCTCGTGATTTTTCGAGCGCCTCCTGAGTTGGGCTCGCCAGGTTTATGAGGTAGCTGTCGTGGGGGAGAATATGGTCGGCACTGATGTTGAAACGCGAGCAATTCTCTTTGAATGCCGCCGCCGATTTTTCGCTAATTGGCGCAGCAACCCACTGCCTCTGGTTCTTGGTGAAGAGTGCAAAAGCGCTTGCTCCGATCTGTGCTGCTGCTACTGGAGCGTTCTCAACGCCTCCAGCTGCCGAGACGTGTGCGCCAAAAAATTTAACTCTATTTTTCATAATCTTTTGATTTTTTCATACCTTTGTGACCTATTGTTGCAATTTACAAATATAGATAAAAATTAGCTGAAATGAAAGCCAGAATAGTTATACTTTTAATGCTCATCACCGCCTCATTCACCGAAGAGCTCCGAGCGCAATTCAACCTGCGCCCCTCGGTGCAAAATCAAAGCACAGCCACCATTGACACAGTGAAGGTCAAAGGTAGTGATGATGTGGTGACGCCAGTTGATTTGCGAGCTTATGGCATAGCGTACAAAGAATATGTGCAGCGTGAGCTGTTTAAATACCGCAACAAAATTACCTTTGAAGGTACTCTGGGTATCAACCAAACATCGCTATCGAACTGGGCTGCGGGGGGTGATAACTCTTTCACGGGGAGACTCTGGACCAAATTTGTCCACGTCTACACAAACGAAGAGAGGAATTTTAGTGTGGAGTCGAAATTTGAAGGGGCATATCAAATGGTTGTCACAGAAGAGGTTGCGCGCAAAAGCGAAGACTTCTTTACCCTCACTTCAACTCCGAGTTGGGTGCTGACCGATAATTTTAGTTTCGCGGGTTCGCTGGATTTACGCTCGCAATTTACAAATAGCTATGCCGCACCTGGTGACACGATTCTGACCTCATCTTTCTTTGCGCCTGCCACACTCAACCTCTCGATGGGGGTTACATACACCCCGATCAAGGGTTTCCCCCTGTCGCTCTATCTGGCACCAATCTCTGGCCAAGGCACATTTGTGCTCAACAAAAAACTCTCGGATTTGGGGGCGTTTGGGGTGGAGCCAGGGAAAATGAGTAAAACCAATTTTGGTGCCACAAGTAAGCTGAACTATTCGCAGAAATTCTTTGCAGACGACCTCAGTCTCAACGTACTTGTTCAATCATTCTGGGACTACTCAAGTTGTCCAACGCTGCTGTGGGAGAGTAACTTCATATACAGACTCAGCAGCCTATTCTCCCTTAACCTCTACTTCAAAGTCCTCTACGATGAGAGTGTGAACACACCACAGGTGGAGGAGAATAACTATTGGCAAGTGAACCAGTCGTTTGGTTTTAATGTCGCAGTCAACTTCGCCTCTAAGCCATACGGCGACAAACCCTCGTTCTTAGAGGAGACATACATTGTGGGGCGCTAATCCCTGCGGGCAAAGCCGAGGTAGTAGATGAGCGTTGCCACCGAGGCGATTGCCGCCACAAGGTAGGTACGTGCTGCCCAACTTAGAGCTTCTTTGGCTTGTGAGTGCTGCTCGCGAGTGAGCATGTGTTGGTTGTCGAGCCACGCCAGTGCTCTTGCCGAGGCGTTGTATTCCACGGGAAGAGTGACAACTGAAAATAATGCCGCCATTGCCAACATACCAATGCCTACCCAAAATACCCAAGCAAATTGTGGAAGATTTGCCCAGTACATCAGGGCAATACCACCGATAAGGAATATGAATGAGAATTGTGACGAAAACTGAGTCACTGGCACAAGCGCCGAACGCATCTTGAGTGGTGCATAGCCCACAGCATGTTGTACGGCGTGCCCACATTCGTGAGCCGCCACTGCCGCCGCAGCCACAGAGTTAGAGTTGTAGACAGCGTCTGAGAGGTTCACAGTTTTGGTGCGAGGGTTGTAGTGGTCGGTGAGCTGCCCCTTGACGTGGGTGACTTTCACGTCCGTGATGCCATTATCGCGCAACATCTTCTCGGCAACGTCCTTGCCCGTTAGCCCGCCAGTGAACATCACTTTAGAGTATTTTGAAAATACGCTCTGTAGCTTCCACTGCACTGCCATTCCCACAATGCCGACTACTATTAGTAGTATGAAGTCAAAATTCATCTGTATCATTTCCTTAAAATCTTTGTTTTTGTTTTACTCTATTTATTAACGTGTTAGTTGCAACAATATTGCGTACCTGCTCATAGCTCAAGTTAAGCATCACAGTTATGTGAGCGGAGCGGGTGCAGCCATTATCGTGCATCACACAGCGTTACAAAAATAGAAAAAATATGTGGAAAAGCAAAATGCGAGGGGGGAGTGGGCTATTTGCAGGGCAAGTGGCCTAAAGTTATATTGCGCTGGTGAGGGGTGATTTACTGCGTCCGAGGTTGAGGGATGGAGGTGCCGCTCAGAATCCTATCGCCATGCTCCAGGCCACGCGTGACCTCCCATCGAGAACCATAACTGTCTCCCAACTCCACAGCGCGATAGCGCATTGAACCGTCGTTTGAAATGTGATAAACCCCAGTGCTGCCGCCTCTCTCCACCAAACAATGGTGTGGAACAAATGCCCTGCTTGCAAGGTTGTCCGTCTGTGCGCTCACGGTGACCTTGTCGCCTGGTCTGAGCGACTTGTGCGGGTTCGCAAAGAGTATGTGAAGAATCACAACCCCACCACCACCACTACCACCATCGCTCCCTGAGTGTGTGGAACGCAGAGTGAATTTATAATTGCCTTTGTGGGGGTAGTCGGTGCCATTCTCAAGATGAAGGGTGATGTCCTTGAACATGCGCTCGTCATTGTAGAGCATCAGACGAGAGCTGTCTCGCATGGCAATGCGAATGTAACGCTCCGTCGGGAGGGTTAGAGTGATGAGAATGGAATCGATGTTCGACAGAGTGTTCACCACCTCGAGTTCGGTGCCCCGACCAACACGCTCGCCTATGGTGCTTTGAGTTTGGCCGATGACTCCGCTAAAGGGAGCGTGAAACTCCGTGCCCAAAAGAGCGTTGTTGGCTTGTCGAAGCCTCAATTTTGCTCTGTTTACAGCAGCACGAGCAATTGCCAATTGCTGAGTGGCCAGGTTCAATTTCTTTCGACTCCTTGCTTTGCGGTCGGAAAGATGAGCATAGCGGTTGTATTGATTCTGGGCGATAATCCTCTGCGACTGTGCAGCGCTCAGCGCCAACTCAGCCGCTCTTACCTCTTCGCGATAGCGCGAAGGGTTGATTCGGAGCAGTAGTTGACCTTGTCTGACCATCTCGCCTTGAGTGTAGTTCAGCAGCTGGAGGTGTCCCGTGGCAAGCGGCTCTATATCAATAGTGTAATGGCTCTGCACTTCGCACTCGAACCTCATTCGCGCAGGTTCGTGCTCAATACGAATAGTGTCGCCGAAAGCGCCACTATTCTCGCGCATGGTGCTGGCAAATGAGCGGGGCGTGTAAAATAGTGAGTATAGTGCTGCGAGTGTGATTAACCAGCATTGCATAGCGGTGGTAGAGTATGATTTTTTTAAGCGCGGTAGTTTCCAAAAACGAGGGAGTCTGAAAACTTCCAAAAATCATGCCCGAAATACTGTGCAATGGGGTGGTGATAGGTGGGAAGTAGGGTAGAAAGATGAGGAAAAAAAGAGTTGTGGGAGAACTAAATAGACATGCTGACGCTCACTCCGCCAACATCTCCACCCAGCGGGGGAGCCATCTTTGTGACACTCACCTGAGCGCTGAGTATCTGAGGGTACTCGGCCTTGAGCGCGCTGAGAATCCTCGCCGCCACAGCCTCCAGCGTGTGTGAGATGATAGCCATCTGCTTCTGTATAGAGCCATAGACCTCAAGGTAATTTACCGCATCGCCCACATCATCGCTCTGAGTAACCAGTGTCGCATCATAGCTCAGTGTGAGGCTCACCTCGTAGTGGTTTCCCACCCTCTGTTCAGTGTCGTAACAGCCGTGAAAAGCGTAAAATCGCATGGGCGAGAGAGTTATTGTTGCCGTCATTTTAGTCGTTGTTTTGGCACAAATATAGAAAATAAATAGTATCTTTGCATTTTAATCGTCTTAAAAAAATATCATTGAAAAATGGAAAAGATAGAAAATAACGGCGCAGTTGACTCTGCACCGCAAAAATCACTGAACTTCATTGAGGAAATAATAGAGACCTCAATCGCGCAGGGTAATGAACGTGTACACACCCGGTTCCCACCAGAACCTAACGGATACCTGCATATCGGGCACGCTAAGAGCATCTGCCTGAACTTCGGACTGGCCAAAAACTACGGCGGAAAATGCAACCTGAGATTCGATGATACAAACCCAGTGAAAGAAGATACAGAGTACGTTGACTCGATTAAAGAGGATATCAACTGGCTCGGGTTTCAGTGGGATGGCGAATACTACGCCTCGGACTACTTCGAACAACTGTACCAGTGGGCGGTGGAGCTAATCAAAAAAGGAAAAGCATACGTAGACGACCAAAGCCAAGAAGAAATCAGAAAAACACGCGGAACAGTCCAAAGCGCTGGCGAAAATTCGCCATACAGAGACAGAAGCGTGGAGGAAAACTTACAGCTGTTTGCCGAAATGCGTGAGGGTAAATACAAAGATAAAGAGAAAGTCCTAAGAGCAAAAATTGATATGGCACACCCCAATATGCTGCTCCGTGACCCGCTGATGTATCGCATTATCCACACCTCGCACCACCGAACGGGGGACGATTGGTGTATCTACCCCATGTACGACTACGCTCACGGACAGAGTGACTCGCTCGAAGAGATTACACACTCAATCTGTACGCTGGAATTTGCCGTGCACCGCCCCCTTTACGATTGGTTTATTGACGAATTGAAAATCTTCCCATCGCATCAATACGAATTTGCGCGCCTGAACATCAACTACACGGTGATGAGCAAACGCAAACTGCTGCAACTCGTCCAAGAAAAATACGTGAGCGGCTGGGACGATCCTCGTATGCCAACTCTGTGCGGACTCCGTGCAAGAGGCTACACCCCAGAGGCGATTAGACTCTTTGCAGAAAAAGTGGGAGTGGCAAAACGTGATAATGTTATCGACCTCGGACTGCTCGAATGGTGTCTGAGAGAGGATTTGAACAAAAAAGCTCTGCGCCGTATGGCAGTGCTCGACCCCGTGAAGGTGACAATCACCAACTATGAAGGCGATGGCGAAGTGATAGAGTGTATCAACAACCCCGAGGATGAAAACGCAGGAACTCGTAGTGTGAAATTCGGCGCGGAACTCTACATCGAACGTGATGACTTTATGGAGAACCCTCCGAAGAAATACTTTAGACTCAAACCCGGCGGCGAAGTACGCCTACGCTATGGATACCTCATCAAGTGTGAAGAGGTTATTAAAGACAGCGACGGAAATGTAGTGGAACTGAAATGTAGCTACGACCCTGAGTCAGCTCACGGAGGTAGCTCCGATGGTCGCAAAGTCAAAGGAATTATCCACTGGGTGAACGCTGGAGAGTGCGTTGAAAAACAAACAAAACTCTTCGACAGACTCTTCCAAAGCGAAGCTCCCGAGGCAAGCGGTAACTTCCTCGATGACCTTAACCCAAACTCGCTGGAAGTGCGCACCGCATACTGTGAACCCGAACTGGGTGAAGTGCCTCAAGGTACACACTTCCAGTTCGAAAGATTGGGATACTTTGTGAGCACTGCCGAGGGCTTCAATAAAGCCGTAGGACTGCGTGATAGCTGGGCGAAAATCGCAAAGAAATAATCGCCACGGAATACGAAACTAAAAATGCAAACATAGACACAGAAAAAAAAGATGAAGAAAATGATATTCGCAGCACTACTTGCTGTTTTGGGAGTAGTGACTGCTATGGCACAAATGCCTGAAAATCCTGTGACGTGGAAATATAAAATGGAGGGCGAAAAACTCCACATTACAGCTACGGTCGAAGAACCATGGAATATGTACGATATGGGACCCTATGAAGGAGGACCAAACCCCACAACCTTTACATTCACCCTGCCCGAGGGTGTGACACTCGATGGAGATATCCAAGACCTGGACAAGCCCGTGCAGAAAGATGACCCGATTTTCGGAATGAAAACAGGGTACTATGGCCGCACAGCTAGCTTTGTACAAGCCTTTACGAACAGTACTGGCGTAGAGCAAAAAGTAGTGGGCTCGGTAGAGTGGCAAGTCTGCGACAACGTAAGTTGTATCGCTCCCGATGACTTCGAATTCACATTCACAGTGCCTGCGACCATGGGCAGTGCTACCCAAGCTGCTGCCGAAGAGGCCGAAGTCAAGAGCGTGCCAATGGTGCCAATCGAACCAGCACTCGCAATACCCATCACTACTGCTGATGAAACTCAAAATAAGAGCGAAGAGCAGACAGCTACTGCCCAAACCCAAGAGGTGATAGGCGAAGTGACATCGGGTGGCGAAAAATCGCTGTGGAGCGTGATTATCGAAGCAATTTTGTGGGGCTTTGCAGCACTGCTCACACCTTGTGTGTTCCCAATGGTGCCAATGACCGTGAGCTTCTTTATCAAGAGTGCGGGGAACAAATCTCGTGGTCGCTTCTTGGCCGTGTTCTACGGAATTAGCATCGTGGCGCTATACACCCTGCCCATCGCAATAATTATTGGAGTAAGCTACTTCGGGGGAGGGGAGGCCATCACTGCCGACATCTTCAACTGGCTGGCAACGCACTGGGTGCCAAACGTGCTGTTCTTCCTAATATTTATGGTCTTTGCAGCATCGTTCTTCGGAGCGTTCGAGATAACCATGCCCTCGAAACTCGTGAACCGTAGCGATCGTGCCGCAGATAAAGGCGGTATGCTCGGTGTGTTCTTTATGGCCGTGACGCTGGTGCTCGTCTCGTTTAGTTGTACTGGGCCTATTGTGGGAACAATCATCGTGAAATCGACGCAAGGCGAAATATGGGAGCCAATCATTACAATGCTCGCCTTCTCGGCGGCATTCGCGCTACCATTCACAATCTTTGCACTCTTCCCTGCACTACTCAAAAACCTGCCGAAATCAGGCGGATGGCTAAACTCAGTGAAAGTAGTGCTCGGATTCCTGGAACTCGCGCTGGGACTCAAATTCCTCTCGGTCGCCGACCAAACATACCACTGGGGACTGCTCGATAGAGAAGTATACCTCGCGCTGTGGATCGCAATCTTTACGCTGCTCGGGTTCTACCTGCTGGGCAAAATTCGATTCGCTCATGACTCCAAAATGGAACATATCTCAGTAAAAAGACTCTTCCTCGCAGTTATCACATTCTCGTTTGTAATCTACATGATACCAGGAATGTGGGGCGCGCCACTCAAAGCGCTCAGCGGATATATGCCGCCGATGGCAACCCAAGATTTTGTCATGGGGAGCGGTGTAGGATATAGCGGCGGCTCTTCTGCAGCATCGTCACTCGACCTTAGCAAACTCGATGGAAAGCAACCAAAATACTCAGACATATTGCACCTGCCTCACGGCCTCGAAGGTTTCTTTGACTTCGAAGAGGGAATGAAATACGCCAAAGAAGTCGGCAAACCTGTATTCTTGGACTTTACGGGGCACGGCTGTGTGAATTGCCGCGAAATGGAGGCAAACGTGTGGAGCGATCCAGCTGTGCACAAAATCCTAAGAGAAGATTACGTGATAATCGCGCTGTATGTGGATGATAAATTGGAACTGCCTGAGGATCAGTGGGTGACCGACGCAAGAGGGCGAGTGAGAAAAACTATCGGTAAGATTAATGCCTCGTGGCAAATCGAGCGTTTCCAGATTAATGCCCAACCGTATTATGTGTTATTGGACCCAAGTACGGACGAGCAACTCACACTGCCAAGAGCTTATGACTTGAGCGTGGATGGGTTTGTGGAGTTTCTCAATGATGGACTCAAGGCGTACAGAAAGTAGGCTGCAACTCAGATATTTATACTGTATAATGGGTGGGGTGCTTAGGGATGAGCATTCCACTCTTTTTTTGGTGGGTGCCCCGCTGGGCATTGTTAGTGCAACCAATCAAAAGGTTCTCTGACCCTGCCTGCGCGGCGGCGAGTGCCCTCGCGGGGCATTTGTTTTTTGTTTTTCTATTAGTGCA
>CAYJIF010000032.1:0-16671 GCA_964370175.1 uncultured Rikenellaceae bacterium | reverse complement strand
GCGGATTTTAAATTTACGAAATTCCCTTCGGGTAATTTCGTTTTGAGCGTTTTTTGGGGAAACTATCGTTTCCCTTTTTAACGTTTTTTTTTAGTTTGCAAGAACCATAGCTATAGCTCCCCTCGCCGGGGAGGGCGCGCTTACGCCGCGCGGGCGGTGCCTGCGGGCACACCGAATTGTTTTGTTGTGCTGATAGAATAACAAAAAATAATAGCCCTGCGGGGGCACTTGCCGCCGTGCGGGCGGACACGTTGTGTCATTTACTTTGTTGTTCTATATTGTTTAGTAAAGCAAAAAAAACGCCTTGCGGGCACTCGCAACCACTACGATCTCTTTTCTCTCTCTCTCTCAATTTCGTGCTGTGCAGCGGATTATCTCGCCATTGTTATCTCCACGCTACGCAAGCCCAATGCGGGCTCTATGTCAATATACCCACTCACAGCTCCGTGCATCTCACTTCTTGTGTATGAGCTCTCGGGAGTCAGGGTGATTTTACTGATAGCGCTCAAATCGGGTACATAGATGCGTGTCAGAAGGTCATCGTCAGAGGCTTTTTGCTCCCACTCCAGCGTAAATTTTTTCTGAGCAAAGTCGTTTTCGTAGTGCACTATCTCCCCCGAAACAAACATAGGGTATGTGCGTGAGAGTAGTCCGTTGAAATAATCCTGCGTATGCAGTTCGTCCCAATATGCCCAGTAACTCTGCCCAGCTAAGTGCTGCTCGAAATATTCGATGATTTGCTTTGCCGGTTCATAATACTTCTTCTCGCCCATGTAGAACGCTCCCCATTCACCCACCATGGTTGGCAGTTCGCGGCTCTTAGCCGAGCTGAAAATCTGCTTGAAAATATAATCTACACGCTCTGCTCCAGGATTATCAGCCCCTTGGGTGTCGGTCACCAAATCGTAACCGTGTGGTGCATAAACACATAGCAGGTCTCTGTTGCCTGCTTCGTCCTGAGGAACAATAAATGTGCTCTCTATGCCCAAATTACAGAAATAATTGTGCTCCAGAAACAACAGCTGATTGGAACCCGCCTTGCGAACTGCATCACGCACGCGCTGATAGAAACGACTCAGTGCGCCCTGTTCGAAAGCATCAACCACAGCCGCCGCAGGGGCGAGCATAGCTGCATACATCTGCTGGTCGTTGAGTGATGAGAGTACCTCCACGCGACTATCTTCGTTCTCGAACAACATAGCCAACTCCTCCTCCTTGAGCACCTTTCCCTCTTTGGCATAGACGGCCATAGCATAGCCTTCGAGCAACTTGGGTAATACAGCTGTAGCCGCCGAGCCCATAAAAGGCTCGTTCATGACGTCGAAACCAGCCACCGAGGGCGAGGAAGCATAACGCTCGGCAAGCACCGCCCAGCAATTAATGTAGTGATCCTGGATGCCGATGCCATCTGGAGCAAGCTCATTTGCCCAGAAGCTATCGAATGCTTGGTGCACGGCAGGGCTAATCAAGTAGGAATCGCTCCACACATCGCCCTTGACGTGCGGAAGTCCATGGTCGATGGTCGCCCAGAGCGGAGCACCATTGTCATACTTTATGCCCCAGAGGTCCTGATGCATGTCGAGTATGAGCCAAATGCCATTCTCTTCTGCCCAACACACTCGTTTGTCGATCTCCTTTAGGTATGCCTCGTTTATCACGCCAGGTTCTGGTTCCAGGTGCGCCCAATTTATGCCATAGCGCAAGACGTTGAAACCCCACTTGCGAAACTCTTTGAATAGATTTTCATCGTTAGGGTTGATGTGCCCATCTTTAGGATTTTTGTTCACGTGGTTTAGTCCGTTGAGAATCACTTCTCGCCCATTTCCATCAACAAAGCGGCTATTCTCTACCCCGAGAAAACTTTGCTTTGCCACCTTGTTGCTGTTTGTCTTGCACCCGCCCAGCATGATGAGTAGTACAATGGGAATTAGTCTATACATAAAGTTTTAGTGTTATTGAGTTGAATAAAATGCACAAGCTACAAACTTAGCAAAAAAATGCCGCGTAGGCAAAAAAATATATACCTTTGCGTGAACTTAAAAACAATTAGGAACAATGATATCGAACCGCACAATTAAACGAGGCCTTATAATATGGCTATTTGCTGTTGCTGCACTTAGTGGCAATTCTCAGGAGCTCAACACAACACAAGTGACGGGTAGTCATAACTCCTACAAAAAGGCTATGGACTCACTCTTGATGCAGTATCTCGCCACTGTCGACTCCCAAAGCGCCCTGACGCTCGAATACTCTCATGCACCACTCACCGAACAGTTGGAGTTGGGATTGCGTGCTTTGGAGTTTGATGTTTTCTACGACCCCAACGGTGCGCATTATCATAATCCCGCAGGTTTAGAAGTAGTGCGTGCTCAAGGAGGCAGCCCCGCACCCTATGACAACGAGGCATTGCTCACTGCTGGCTTTAAACTCATGCACATTCAGGATCTGGACTTCAGAACCCACCACATACTCTTTGTCGATGCCCTGCGAGAACTTGAGCAGTGGTCGGCAAAGAACCCTAACCACCACCCCGTGTTTATCACCATGAACACTAATGACGCAAAACTCCAATCGCCGCTTCGTGATCCACTCCCATTCACTGCAATAGCCTATGATAGCCTCGACATGGAGATCAGAAGCGTGCTGGGCAAGCGACTCATCACCCCCGATAGTGTGCGCCACAAGGGGCTGACTCTCGAACAGAGCATCTTGGAACATGGTTGGGGCGAACTCTCGAAATATCGAGGGCGGTTTATATTCATTCTCGATGCAAACTACGATTCCGAGCAGCATGATATTTATCTCAGCTCCTCGCCCAATCTCTGCAATAAGGTCTTTTTTACCAACAGTAAAGAGGGTACTCCCTCGGCTGCAATTCGCATAGTGAATGACCCTGTGGAGGATTTCGACTACATTCGCTCGCTTGTCGCACGAGGCTATATCGTGCGCACTCGCGCCGACGCTGATACATGGGAGGCTCGCTCAAACGATACAAAACGGCAGCAGAGTGCAATAGCATCTGGAGCTCAGATTATTTCTACTGATTATTACTATGAATCGGAGTTTTTCGACTCCGACTATACGTGTCCTGTCCTGAAGGTGCAAGAATAGGAATAATCCCTACTTTAGCCACGTGGCGCGCTTCCACAAGTACTCAAATGGACCGTGTGCATAACGGCTCATCCACCACCTGCACCCCATATACTGCACCACAAAGAGCGCAATACCTAACAAGAAACTGTACGTAATCCCCAAATCGTCATAGAGACCCAACCCCCAGTTGTAGAACAGAAAAGCTCCGACAATACTCTGAGTGAGGTAATTAGTGAGGCTCATGCGTCCGTATGGCACAAGTTTTAAGAGCCAAGAGTGAATCCTCCGACTGTTATAAAAACCGATTACGATGGCTGCTACGATGATGATCATGAACGAGAAATTCGAGAGCGATTTGATGATGAGTTTCAGGCATGCCAGGGTTGGGCCGTGGGTTATGAACTCGGGTGTCATCATGTTGGTGAGCCCATAGAGCGGGAAAAAACAGACTGCCCCCCACGCAATGGCTCGATACCAAAACTTCACGTTCTGGGCAAGAAACAGCCCCCGCCTACCAACGAGCACACCCATGATAAAGAGTGCTGCGGACTGAAAAAATCGAGCGTTATCCCACGCCCAAGCGAGGCTTGCCAACTGCCCCTCTTTGAGGTTGACTGCGGCCATTTGCCAAAAATCGCCACCAGCCTGCATCTCGTTTGCTGCACGCCAGAATGAGCCCGTCTCGAAGTGCGGCACCGTAAACTCAGGATTGAATACAGATATAATGGCATATACCACATGAAGCGGTTGGATTAGCAGCACGCAGGCGATGCCCAACATCCACTTATCGTTGAGTCTGGCAGTCAGCGGCAATATGAAACCCACAATTGAGTAAAGCACCAGCACCTCGCCAGTGAAGAACGCCGCATTGATATTGCCAAGAATAAAGAGCAGTATGAGTCGCCAACAAAAACGCAGCCTGAAATCCCCACCTCGTTGTTGCACATTGCGGTCCTGGATGTAGAAACTAAAGCCAAAGAGCAGTGCGAATATGGCATAGGCCTTGCCCGCAAAAGCGAAGAACATACCGTCCCATATTGCGGTGTCGGTGAAGTTGAGTAGCGCTCCTTGTGTCGAGGTGTCGGGGAATGAGTAGAAGTTGAAATGTTCGATTGCGTGCAGCAAAATAATTCCGAGTACAGCAACCCCACGCAGTGCATCTGCGATGTCTATTCGTTGTTTATGTGCGAGAGTATTCATAGTTGGTTTTTGATGTTTTGTGGAAAGGGGGGGGCGGTGGCATTATTACTTGCGGTGTGATAGTTTGTTGTGGTGCGCAAAAGAGTGGGGGAGTCTTACTCCACGATTGCTGTGAAACCACCGCCATTCTCCACAAAGGTATCCCAGCCACGTGCGCTTTTGTAGCTTTCCACAGAGGTCTGAGGTACTTCTACTCGTAGTTTCCACTGCGTTGAGCCCGTGTTGTCGAACACCATGTTTCCCATTGTTGGTGGGGTAGTTGCGCGCGAGGTTATGGATGTGAAGTTGCAGTTGCGCAGTGCTGAGGTTTTAATTTCCTTAACGGTCGATGCAATGACTAATCTGCCATCAAGGTTGTTACAGCCGTGGAAAGTAGTTTGCTCGATTGTCTCCACGCCTTCGGGTATTGTCAGTGAGCCAGAGAAGCCCGAGCAGTTTTGGAATGCCTGTGAGCCAATAGTTTTCACGCTCTGTGGGATGATGAGCGCGCCAGTCAGTGCTGAACAGTAGTGAAATGCGCCTGCCCCGATACTCTCTATTGTTTCGGCAAGCACGAGTCCGCCCGAGAAATTGTTTAGCCCCTCGTAGTTGCTAAACGCGTTATTTGCAATGGCGCTGACTACATATTCTTCGCCGTTGTGCATCACTCGGCTTGGAATCACAAGGTCTGCGTTGCCTGCTCTGGAGCTCGATGATAGCCCTGTGATAGTTGCCGTTTTGCTGCCGTCGGTGTTGAGTGTGTAGTCGAACTCGTAGGCGGGAGTGAAGGTGAATTCGGGCATATTGATAATCACGCTGCGGCGTATCTGATTGCTGAGATTTTCTGCTGAGGTGCGTGTCATCGCCTCACCGTGAGTGGTGTTGATGGTCACAGTGAATGATTGTGCAGTGGTTGGGGGCGTTGTGATGTAGAACGATGTGGCAGTTTCAGCATCAAGCTGCACACCTCCGCCTGGTTCACCGCTACAGTCGAGCGTGATGGTGTTGCCGCCCTCGATGAAAGTAGTCGTAGGCTCTCCGCCGTTATAGTCAATAGTTGCCTCGCCAGCGAGGATGTTCGTAGAGGTGATTGAAATGGTTTTTATGGTCTGTGTACCTTTTAGTTGGATGTGTACGATGCCTGCGAGGTTTTTGAACGCGATAGGGGAGTCGAGGTTCTTCATTTGGGCGTACATTGGCATTGCGCCATCTGCCACTCCATCTGCGTTGTAGGCGATAGTTTCGGGGAATAGGATTCTATCCGCAGCCATTGCACTGGCGGCAGGGTAGGTTGCCCAGAGGAGCGCCTCCGCAGGAGTTTTGCCTGCAAATTCGGCGGTGGTTCTCTTAGTTGCATCTACTGTGGCGGTGAAATCAGCATAGCCACTCTCCGTCCACACTCTCACCACATCAGCATCATTCCAATGCACCTCGGCACCGGTAGTGCCCACGCTCAGCGAGGTGCGAGTAGCGGCATTTTGCTCAGTGGTTGCGCTGAAACTTACTGCCTCACCTCCTCTTGAGGGCTCGTGTGGCACGGTCTGAATTTTGTGGCACGATGCAAAAAACGCCATTGCACACAACAATGCCAGCGAGTTTTTTGATAACTTCGTATATGTTAGTTTCATAGTTGTTGCTATTGTTTCGGGTGATTTATTGTTGTAACAGCTATGGGTTGAATGTTCCACGCTCTGTCTCTTTTTTGTGTGCCAGCAGGCAGCCACTACTTCACAAATGTAGTGAGAATTGGGCAAAATCACAAATCAATTCAACGTAAAAAGGCGCTGCTCTTATTTTTCATTCCCTCGTGCTTGGGAGGTGAACGAAAAGATAAGAGCAGCGCACTTTCAATTTTTCTATTGCCGAATGGTGCGTTTCAATCATTCAGCATTAGTCTATCTGGTTACTTTATTATTGAATCGCGCTGAACCCAGCAAAGCTACTCCAATTTGTGGCCACTTCATAGTCTGTTGTTGAGTTACCAGGCACTTTAACCGTCAGGTCAAATATCGTATTGTTAAGAGTTTTAAAAGCTTCATCACCTAATGTTGGGGGAGTGCTATTGCGAGATGTTATATCTGTGAAATTACAGTAAAAAAACGCTCGCTCTTCAATTTTAGTAACTGTTGATGGTATAACCAAACGTCCTCTAAGGTTGCTGCAATAATTAAATGCACCATACTTAATTGTCGTCACTCCCTCAGGTATAATTATATCGCCAGTAAGTTGGATGCAATTATCAAATATGTTGTTTTCAATCGTAGTCAACCCAGCTGGCAAAACTATGCCTCCAGTAAGTTTCTTGCACCAACTAAATGCGAAACTTCCAATCGATGTCATCGTTTGGGGTAGCGATAAAGTTCCTGCGAATCCGCTACACCCACTAAATGCATGAGGTTGAATCTCTTTGACTCCCTCAGGTATATCCAAGTTGCCAATAAGTCCGCCGCAATTATAAAATGCATACGAGGAAATTACCTCTAAGGTTGAGGGTAGCGATAAAATTCCAGAGAGTCCTTGGCAAAAATTAAATGCGTTGTTGCCAATCGTTTTCACTCCTTCAGGTATCACTAAGTCGTAAGAAAGTCCTGTGCAATTATAAAATGCGTTATCGCCTATCGTGGTTAATGTTGTAGGTAGGGATAGACGGCCAATGGGATAGGTCGTATTACTGAAAGCCTCTTTGCCAATTGCAGTCACTGTGTACTGCTTACCGTCTTTCATCACTGTGCTTGGGATTGTTATGACGGTGTATTGTGTCAGCGGATCTTTCGGTCCTGTGACAGTAGCGGTATTATTCGTCTCATCGTATGTGTATTTATACTCGCCGATCTCTCCATATCCAGCGAATTTACTCCAATTATTCGAATCGCGATAGTTGCTTATTAAGCCTACAGGCACTGCAATTGTCAACGTGAAGCTCTCGTTAGAAAATGCATCAATAGCCAAAGTTGGAACTTGAGTAGCGCGAGACGTGATTGCGACGAAATTACAATTCATAAATGCTTCGCTACTTATATATTTAACTGTTGAAGGCAAATCAAGTGCTCCATTTAATCCGCTACAACCTTTAAGTGCAGCGTAGCCCAAAGAGCCTAGTCCCTCAGGTATCACTAAGTCGCCAGTAAATCCGCTGCAATTCTCAAAGGCTCTCTCACCAACCCCAATTATATTCTGGGGTATCACTAAGTCGCCAGTAAATCCGCTGCAGCCAGTAAATGCGTCTGCTTCAATTGTTTTCAATGTCGAAGGCAGTGTTAAACTCCCATTAAATCCGCTGCAACCATCAAATGCATTTCCGTCAAGCAATGATAGTCCATCAGGTAATGTTAAATCGCCCGTGAATCCGCTACAATCCGTAAATGCGCTCGTCCTAATCGCTGTCAACGCGTCGGGTAACGATAACATTCCATCAAATCCGCTGCATTTCTCAAAGGCTCCCCAACTAATCTCAATTACATTCTGGGGTATGATTAAGTCACCGGTAAATCCGCTGCAACCACTAAATGCAGCCTCCCCTATGGTGGTTAATGTCTCGGGTAGGATTAGTTTGCCAGTGAATTCAGTGTTGTTCGAGAAAGCGCTTGCTTCGATACCAGTTACCGTGTATTTAGTGTCTCCGCTCATCACGTAGCTTGGAATCACAAGGTCGGCAGCACCTGCATTGAAACCTGAAGCCAATCCCCTCACTGATGCGGTGTTGCTACCGCCACTGCTGAATATGTATTCGAATTCGTATGCAGGAGCAAATGTGAGCTCAGGCATGTTGATAATCATACCACGCTCGATTTGGTTGCTTGAGCTCTCAGGTGTTTTGCGTGTCATGCGCTCGCCAAATGTGGTATTGACCTCAATTGAGAACGATTGTGCCGTGGTTGGTGGCACAGTGATGTAGAACGAAGTGGCATTTTCAGCATTTAGCTGCACACCGCCATTTGGCTCTGCGCTACAGTCGAGCGTGATGGTCTTTCCACCCTCGGTGAAAGCTACCGTAGGGTCTCCATCGTTGTAAGCGATAGTTGCCTCACCTGTGATAATATCTGCAGAGGTAATCTTGATGTTTTTTACAATTTCAGTACCTTTGAGTTTGATGTTCACCACCCCCGCAAGGTTTTTGAACGCGATAGGGGAGTTGAAGTCGCTCACTTGAGCGTACATTGGCATCGCGCCATCCACCACGTTATTAGCTTTGTAGGTGATAAATTCAGGGAAGAATACTTTGTCGGCAGCACCACCACTCTCAGCAGGGTAGATAGCCGAAAGGAGCGTTCCCGCAGGAGCTTTTCCAGTGAAAGTTGCTTTGGTTTTGTCAGTATCGTCCACAGTTGCAGTGAAGTCGCCATATCCAGCGTCCGACCATACTCTTACCACCTCAGCATCGCTCCAGTGTACTTGTGTAGTTGTGGTACCTACGCTCAGCGATGTGCGAGTTTCAGCACTTTGCTCCGTAGATGCAGTAAATGTAACCGTTTCGCCACCTCTTGATGGCTCTACTCCCTCGATGTGGCTTTGCTGGCACGATGCAAAGAGCATCAGGGCAGCCGTAGCAGCAGTCAGTAGTGTTTTAAATTTCATCTTTGTTATCTGTTTTTTAAATTCGTTTGTGTTGATAGTTGAGACCAGAGAGTGCGCTGTCGTTAGTCCCACGCTCCTTCTTTAGAACCCATGTTCTCAGTGCCGCTACTCAGAGCGTAGCCTTGTTCAACGCGGACTTGCTGGATTTCGAGCTCCAGCGCTGTGTACTTATGTTTTGTAGTCATAATGTTGTTTGATAAGTTTATTAAATTAAAATCTACAACCTCTCTTTTAGTCACGAGGTAATCACGTCACAAAGGTATAAAAAATATTGTTTGCGCCTAAATATGTGCCACAAAAAAGGGTTGCCCTTGCCGCTCCGAATTCAACTTTTCGAAGCGGCAAGGGCAACCCCTTTATTAGTCTTTTGTTATTAATGCTCGTTATTTAATCCGCAGCATCAACCTCACAATTTACATTGCCGTGAATCCTGCAAATTTCCCCCATTCTGTATCACCTTCATAAGCAGATATCGAACTACCAGGTACCGCCACTGTCAATGACACTAAATAATCAGTGAAGTCACCAAAGGCATTTTCCCCTAAGGTAGGAGGGGTTGTGGCTTTGCTTGTTATTGATGTGAATGCGCAATTGTAGAAAGCTGCTCTGTCAATTTTGGTTAAGCTCGCAGGTAGGACGAGACTGCCCGATAGGTCGTACGCAAAGTAAAAACTAAAAACTTCGATAACCTCTAAACCCTCAGGAAAGATTACGCCTGTGAAGCTTTCGCAGTCATAGAATGTTGATTCTTCAATTCTTTTAACATTCTCCGGTATAATAAGGGTGCCGCTAAGTTTTTCGCAAGTTTTAAATGCGCGCGCTCCAATAGTCGTCACAGTATTGGGGATTTTTAATTCGCCAGTGAGACCAATACAGCCCTCGAAGGCATATTCTCCAATAGTTATTAAGTTTTCAGGCAGAGTTAAAGTGCCCGAGAATGCGCGACCAGATCTAAACGCTTCTGCTGCAATCTCTGTCACAGTATATGTTTCGCCATTGTGCAGCGTTGTGCTGGGTAAAATAAGGTTGGCGCTCCCTGGAGTAGAACCACTCGCCAGGCCAGTGATAGCAGCAGTTTTAGCTACGTCGTCATAAGTGAAGGTGAACTCATAGCTTATGTCGAAGCCGCCGCCACTTTCGACGAATAGAAACCAACCCTCAGCAGTTTCGTAGCTTGTTTTACTACCTACTGGAACTGTAACCGTGAGTTTCCACATTGTGCCACCCTCGTTGTTAAATGTATCGGTGCTTATCACTGGGGGAGTGATTGCATTTGAAGTGATGGCTGTGAATCCGCAATAGGCAAATGCATACGGGTCAATATCTTTTAGACTGTTTGGTAGGGTTAGCTCACCTTTGAGGTTCGTACAGCCTTGAAATGCACCGCCTCTGATTGATGTTACATTTTCGGGTATGACAATATCTCCCGTTAGTCCAGTACATTCTACGAATGTTACCTCATCTATGACTGTTAAATTTTTAGATAGGACGAGTTTGCCATTAAAACCGCTGCACCCCGCAAATGCCGCACCTCCAATAGTTGTCACGCCATCCGGAATGATCAAATCTCCCTCAAAGCCTTTAGCATGTTCGAATGCCTGATACCCTATGGTTTTCAGCGATTGTGGGAGTATTAACTCTCCAGTGAGTCCACTGCAACTTTGGAATGCCAAGTTTCCAATTTTTATGAGTGTTTCGGGGAGATACAACCCTCCGCTGAACTCAGAAGCACGATAGAATGCACCCTCGGCGATTTCCGTCACAGTGTATGTTTCGCCATTGCGTATCGTGTGGCTTGGAATCACCAAATCAAATGGCTCAGGCCCTGTGATATCTGCTGAATAACCAGTGAGTTTAGCTGTTTTGAATGTCTCGTCGTAGGTGTATGTAAATTCGACTTTCGGTGTAAATGTCAGCTCGGGCATAACGCTTATTACATTGCGTCTGATTTGCGTTCCTGAGCTCTGTGTTGTAGAGCGTATCATCGCCTCGTTGGCAGTCGTGGTGACCTTAATGGTGAATTCATTTGAGGTGGTCGGTGGCACGGTGATGTAGAACGACGTAGGGGTGGTTTCGTTGAGCTGTACTCCGCCGCCCTCCTCAGCGCTGCAATCCAGCGTGATGCTATTGCCCCCTCCGCTGTAGAAGATTACTGTTGGGTTGCCAGCGTTGTAGTCGATGGTAGCCGTCCCGCTGATAATGTCGGGTGATGTGAGTTTGATATCCCTCACAACTTCGCTTCCCTTTAGTTGTATTTTCACAATTCCAGCGAGGTTCTTGAACGCAAGAGTTGAGCTAACTTCGCTTCCGGGAGCATACATAGGCATCATACCGTTTGCTATATTGTCCTTTGCGTAGGGCATAGTCTCACGGAACAACACTTTGTCAGTCCCTTTGGCGGATGAAGTGGGGTAGATTACTGAGATAGGGTCGCCAGTGGGTAAGCTGCCAGTGAAGGTTGCTCTGGTACTGTCGGTTGTGTTTACAACTGCAGTTATGGAGGTGGAAGTCAACGGTGTGAATACTATTGCCTTGTCACCATCAACCCAGTGCAGCTCAGCATAGGTTTCTCCCACGCTCAGTGTAGTGCGTGTTGCGGCGCTCTGTTCGGTGATGGCCTCGATCGTTATTTCTTTGCCTTCTCTGGTGGGTTCGGTTGATTCAAGGTTGCTTTTCTGGCAGGCAGTGAAGAGTCCTGCTCCCGCAACTATTGCGAGCAAACCTTTGGCAATAAATTTTGTATAGCTATTTTTCATGATTTTCGGTCTTTTTCTTGATTAATACTTTCTTTGTTTGCTTTAGAACATTTTCCATCCTCCGAAGTCAAACTCAAAGAATTCATTAAATCCGCTGAGTGCGAAGCCTTGCTCAACCTTAATCTCTTGGATTTCGAGCATGAGTGGTGTGTAGGTGTTTTTCATGGTGTTGTGGATTTAGTTAATTAGTACTACTATGATTTTATAAGAGTCTTACTCCCAAGATGTTGGCACTTCTACTTTACAAAGATATGAAAAATATTGTCGTTTTCCCCATATTGTGCCATGAAAAATGCCCTTGCCGCTTCGGAAATATCTTCTCGAAGAGGCAAGGGCAGTTCTCAGTTTATTTTAGGGTCTGCTATTTAACGCAGCAGCATCCACTTCATAATCTAAAGTGCCGAGAATCCAGCAAAATGGCTCCATTCGGAATCAGCTTTATAGGCTGATATAGAGCTGCCAGGTACTGCAACAGTTAAATCCCACTGTGCTCCAATATAGCCAGGAGTAGCGCTAAAGACATCAGCATCCAGTGTTGGTGGGGTTGTAGCTTTGCATGTGATTGATTTGAACTCACATAGAGCAAAGGTGACAAACCCTATATTCTTCACAGTTGAAGGGAGGACTAATGATGAGAAGCCAGGGCATTGCACAAATGCTCTTTCAGCAATGTCTGTTACCCCCTCTGGCACATTGAGCTCGCCGCTGAGTTTCAGACATGATATAAATGCAGATTCGCCTATGGTTTTGAGTGTTGTGGGCAGTGTCAAGCCTGTTAGATTTCCGCAATTTTGAAAAGACTCATTTCCAATCGCTGTTACCCCCTCGGGGATAACCAGGGTGCCACTAAGATTTTCACATTCTCTGAATGCAGCTGCTGGGATTTCACTGAGATTTTTAGATAGTGTTAGACCTGTTAAGCCAGTACACCCATCAAAAACATACGCATCAATCACTGTCACACTCTCAGGGAGGGTTAATGTGCCCGAAATGTTTGCACAATTTGCAAAAGCATACCCACCAATAGTTGTTACATTTTCTGGGATGGTTAGTGTGCCAGTAATATTCGCACACTCGCGGAACGCCGAGTTACCGATAATTTTTAGGCTCTTAGGGAGGTTAAGGCTTGTGAGTTTTGTGCAATCAGAAAATGCTGAACGTTGAATTTCTGTCAATGTTTCAGGGAAGATTATCTCGGTGATGCCTGTCCATGCAAATGCAACCTCTCCAATAACTGTTACGTTGTTTGGGATTTTCAGTGTGCCCGTTAAGTTTTCACATGCATAGAATGCATTTTGTTCAATAACCTTTAGGTTTTCTGGCAGTGTGAGGCTTCTGAGTCCGCCACAAAACGCAAATGTATTATCATAAATCGTCAACATGTTATCAGAGAGTTTTAGTCCCGTTAAGCCCGAGCAGTTGTTGAACGCATGTCTCTCAATTGTGGTGACGCTGTTGGGTATGGTTAGAGTTCCGGTTAGCCCCTCGCAGTTTTCGAATGCATAGCCTCCGATTGTTGTCAGAGTTTCTGGGAAGACTACTGCACCCGTCAGTTCGGTCATGTCATCGAACGCTCGTCCATTGATTTCTACCACGATGTATTCCTCTCCCTGTGAATCGACAATTGTGCTTGGAATCACAATATTCGCTGCAGGGTCTATGTTTGTATTATCTGCAAAGCCATCAACCGCAGCATGGTTTGTACCATGCTTGAAGATGTACTTAAGCTCGTTCATCGTCATAAATGTTGAGAATTTATCCCAATTTGCAGTTCCATTGTAGCTTGCCGCCGCTCCTGCTGGAATGGTGAGTTTGAGGTTCCACATAGTCGAGCCCGCATTGTCAAAAGCGCTGTGGCTCAATACTGGGGCGGCTATTGCATTGCTCGACACGGATGTGAAGTTGCAATTCGAAAATGCGAGGTTTTTAATCTCAGTCAAAGTGTTAGGCAGTGTTATTGCTCCTTTGAGCCCCGAACAGTTGGCAAAGGTCTCTTCCCCAATCACAGTCAAGCCTTCAGGGAGGATTAGGTTGCCATTAAGGCCTGTGCAGTTTTTAAAAGCGCGAGTTCCAATAGTTTTGAGCCCGTTAAAGAGCGACACTGCGACAAAGCTTGTGCAACCCTCAAAGGCGCTTTCTCCTATCGAGGTCACTCCCTTAGGGATAGTTACATTGCCAATGAATCCTGAGCATCCACTAAACGCGTTATCACCAATAGTTAGGAGTGTTTCGGGCAGGATTAGTTTGCCCGTGAACAGGGCGTTATCCTTAAAGGCATTTGTCTCAATAGCGGTGACAGTGAATGCCTCGTTACTGAGCATTATGCTATTAGGAATCACAAGGTCAGCAGCGTTCGCTGTGGAGCCATCTGCAAGTCCCGTAATGGTAGCTGTTTTAGTAAACGTATTGGTGGTGTAGCTAAAGTCGTATGCTGGGTTAAAGGTTAGCTCGGGCATATAGGTAATCACCCCGCGTTTGATTTGATTGTTTGGTCCACTGGTTGTAGTGCGTGTCATTTCCTCGCCAGCTTTGGTTTTCACGGTCACGGTGAACGACTGCGCTTCGGTAGGCGGCACGGTGATATAGAATTTCGTTGCCGTGGTTGTGTTGAGTTGCACTCCTCCTCCGCTTTCGTTGCTACAATCGAGCGTAACGGTATTTTTCGCCTCGGTGAAGGACAATAATGGAGCTCCATTATTGTAGTCAACGAGGGCCTCTCCAGCGATAAGGTCTGTTGAGCTGAGCGTTATGTATTTCACGGTGCTGCTCCCCAGGAGTTCGAGGCAGACGATTCCAGCAAGGTTTTTGAATCTCAATATTGAGTCTATGCTCGCAACGGCTGCATACATTGGCATCACACCCTCAGCAACATTATTTGCTGCGTAGTCGAGCGTATCTGGGAATGATATTTTATTGTATGCTATTTTGCGGTCGGCTGGATATATTGCCGAGGCAACTGATTCGTAGTTGTATTTTCCAGTGAATGTTGCTCGAGTTTTGTCTGTAGAGTCGACTTCTGCAGTATAGATGGCGTAGACGTTGTATATGTCAGAGCTGATTGCAATCTGGTCACCATCACTCCAGTGTACCTCAGCATAGCTATCGCCCACGCTCAGTGAGGTGCGTGTTGCGGCGCTCTGTTCGGTGATGGCGATGATGCTTCGTTCTTGGCCATCTCTGGTGGGCTCTATTGATTCAAGGTTGCTTTTCTGGCAGGCGGTGAAGAGTCCTGCTCCCGCTGCTATTGCGAGCAAACCTTTGGCGATGAGTTTAGTAGATATATTTTTCATGATTTTCGGTTTTTTCTTGGTTAGTACTGCGCCTTTGCTTTAGAACATTTTCCATCCTCCGAAGTCAAACTCAAAGAATTCATTAAATCCGCTGAGTGCGAAGCCTTGCTCAACCTTAATCTCTTGGATCTCGAGCATGAGTGGTGTGTAGATGTTTTTCATGGTGTTGTGGATTTAGTTGATTATTACTACTATAATTTTTTTCGAGTCATACCTCAAAGATTTTTGCACTTATACTTTACAAAGATATGAAAAATATCGTTGTTTTCCTTATTTCCGCGCCATTAAAAAGCGATTGCCCTCGATTTTTTGCCTTCTCACAGTCGAAGAGCAAAAAATCGAGGGCAACGCCTTCGTAATTATCTGTAGCCGAGCGATTTCGTCCACTGGGCCATAGATAGTGTAGTATGTTAGAGGTTAAATAATCGGTTCAAATCCGCCACCTCTTTCCACAAATACCTTCCAGTAGTCATTCATTGTGTATGTGTTTACTACACTTTCGTGCACTTTAACTTGTCGAGTCCACAGAGGGTCTGCACTGGTGCCAAAAGCATTCGATTGCAGTGTAGGGGGAGTCATGGCAAGGGATACAATGCTTGTGAAGCCGCATAAGCCAAATGCATTGGTTGCGATGTCCTTGAGGCCCGAATTAATGGTTAGGGTGCCATTAAGGCTCGTGCACGATTGAAATGTTGATAGCTCGATATTCTCCACTCCTTCGGGAATTCTAAGGTCGCCGGTGAAGCCACTGCAATTTTGAAACGCTTGTCTACCAATAGTTTTTAGGTTGTTCGGCAGGTGTAGTTCCCCTGTGAAAGTCCCACCAAAAAACGCGCCTTGTCCAATCACTTCCACAGTTTCGGGAAGGATTAGTTTACCAGAGAATGTAAGGTCTGGATTTTCATATACGTTAAATGCTCCATTCTCAATCTCCGTCACGGTGTATTGCTCGCCGTTTTGCATCACCGTGCTTGGGATTACGAGATCGTACGCACCTGCGGTTTCTCCCTCTGCCAGTCCTGTGACTTTAGCAGTTTTAGTGGGGCTATCGAACGTGTATGCTAAGTTGTATAGCTCAGCGAATCCACCATTAAAGTTTGCCCATCCAGAGGCGGCTTTATAGGTAGCCGCGCAATTTCTGGGGACAGAGACAGTCAAAGCCCACATTGTAGAGCCTTCGTTGTCAAAAATATCCTCCACTATATTTGGAGGGGCTGTGGCCAGGCTTGTTATGGAGGTGAAATTGCAATAGTAAAACGTTTTAGTATTAATAAATTGAAGCGTAGAAGGTAGGGATAAATGCCCATTCAGCCCAGCACAACCTTGAAACACATAGCTTTCAATGTACATTACTCCCTCTGGTATCGTCAGATCGCCAGTGAGATTACGGCAATAAAAAAATGTATTGTTATTCAAAGTAGTCAGATTTGAAGGTAGCGATAATTTTCCATTAAATCCATAGCAATTATTAAAACTATGGCCTCCGAGAGACGCTACATTTTCAGGTATCGTCAGGTCGCCCGTGAATCCGAAGCAATTCCTAAATGCACCGAAATTGATTAGTTCCAATGTTGTAGGCAGCGATAATCTTCCATCAAATCCGCTGCAACCGTCAAATGCTTTATCCCATATCTTAGTGACTCCCTCAGGTATTGTCAGGTCGCCAATGAATCCGCTGCAACCACTAAATGCCTCTTTCCCTATGGTGGTTAATGTCTCGGGTAGGATTAGTTTGCCAGTGAATTCAGTGTTGTTCGAGAAAGCGCTTGCTTCGATAC
>CAYJIF010000031.1:0-16923 GCA_964370175.1 uncultured Rikenellaceae bacterium | reverse complement strand
AGGATCTGTATGTGACCAGCGGCCACTATGCAAAATACGGCAAGGATAGTTTCCAACCCATTAACACTCCCGAGGAGAACGAAGAGTTCTTGCTAAGACCGATGAACTGCCCTCACCACTGCGAGATTTACAAGTGCAAGCCTCGCTCATACAAAGACCTACCCGTTCGATTTGCAGAATTTGGCACGGTCTATCGTTACGAAATGAGCGGCGAGCTACACGGACTTACTCGCGTGAGAGGCTTCACTCAGGATGATGCTCACCTTTTCTGTCGCCCCGACCAACTCAAAGATGAGTTCAAGAAGGTTATCGACATTGTACTATATATATTTAAGACGCTGAAGTTCGATGACTTCGTGGCGCAAGTTTCGCTTCGCGATCCACAGAACACGGAGAAATACATCGGTAGCGACGAGAACTGGGAAAAAGCCGAAAGCGCAATTATCGAGGCTGCCGAGGAAAAAGGACTGAAAACCGTTGTGGAGACTGGCGAAGCTGCCTTCTATGGCCCTAAGCTGGACTTCATGGTGCGTGATGCTATTGGCAGAAAATGGCAGTTAGGCACAATTCAAGTGGATTACAACCTGCCCGAGCGCTTTGATTTGACATACAGAGGCTCCGATGATAAAGACCATCGCCCGATTATGATTCACCGCGCACCATTTGGTTCGATGGAGCGATTCGTTGCAGTTCTGCTGGAGCACACAGCTGGAAAATTCCCACTATGGCTTACTCCACAGCAAGTTGCAGTGCTGCCAATTTCAGAAAAATTCAATGAATATGGCTCAAAAGTTGTAGAATTGCTAAAAAATTACGATATTCGCGCCCTAATGGATGACCGAAATGAGAAAATTGGTCGCAAAATCCGTGATAACGAGCTTCAAAGAATCCCGCTAATACTCGTAGTGGGCGAGAAAGAAATGCAAGAAGGCAAGGTTGCAGTTCGTGTGCAAGGCGAGGGCGACAAGGGCAGTATGAGCATCGAGGATTTTGCCACTATGGTGGAAGGAATGGTCGAGAATGAACTTGAACCAATAGACAATAAATAATATTAACTTAAAAACTTTAAGACAATAGCACTTCCTTACAAAAGACCGACGGGAGGATCGTTCGGCAGACAAAACCAGCGGGGTGGACGTAGAATAGTCGAGCACCCACACAAAATCAACGAACACATCACCGCCAAAGAAGTACGCTTGGTGGGGGACAATGTACCCGAACAAGGAGTAGTCTCTACTCGTGATGCTATTCGTATGGCAGACGAACTGGAACTGGACTTGGTGGAAATTTCACCTAACGCAGAACCACCCGTTTGCAAAATCATCGACTACCAAAAATTCCTGTACCAACAAAAGAAAAAACAAAAGGAAATAAAGGCTAATGCCGCTAAAATAGTAACCAAAGAGATACGCTTCGGCCCAAATACCGACGAGCATGACTACAATTTCAAGCTCAAACACGCCGAAAACTTCATAAAAGAAGGCTCGAAGGTTAAAGCATACGTCTTCTTCAAAGGTAGGCAAATCGTCTTCAAAGAACAAGGCGAAATACTACTGCTGAAATTCGCGCAAGAACTCGAAGAAATAGCAAAAGTAGACTCGATGCCAAAACTCGAGGGCAAAAGAATGATTATGATGCTCTCACCAAAAGTTAAAAAACAGTAGCTAACATAAAACAAACAAAAAGATGCCAAAAATGAAAACAGTTTCGGGTGCAAAAAAGCGTTTCACGCTCACCGGAACAGGAAAAGTAAAGCGCAAACACGCTTTCAAGAGTCACATTTTGACAAAGAAGACTATCAAACAAAAACGCAATTTGACTCACACTGCAACTCTCTGCGAAGCAGATACTCCAGCAGTAAAATTGATGCTTGTTAAGTAGTTTTGCAGCGCAAAAAGCGACAAGAACCAAAAAAAACGAAAAGAGGAATACGTAATTAATGTGGAGCGCCTCTATAAACAATAGACACCACAAAAGAAAACAGTTAAACACAAAGATTGTTCGGAGTCAAAAGAAAAGAGACTATTAAACTCCTTTACAAAAAGTTCTGAGCCGAGAGCCAGACACCCGACGGTCGAAAAAAAGTAAAAAGAAATGCCAAGAAGTGTAAACGCGGTTGCATCACGTGCTCGCCGCAAAAAAATGTTAAAGCTTGCCAAAGGTAATTTTGGTAGCCGCAGCAATGTATGGACAGTAGCAAAAAATACTGTCGAAAAAGGTCTAACATACGCATACAGAGACAGAAAAAACAAAAAACGTACTATGCGTGCGTTGTGGATTACTCGTCTTAACGCAGCTGTGCGTGCTGAGGGTATGACCTATTCGGAATTTATGGGTAAAGTTCACAAGAAAGGTATCGCACTTTCTCGCAAAGTGTTGGCCGATTTGGCTATGAACCACCCAGTTGCTTTCAAGGAAGTAGTAAAAATGGTAAAATAGTCTTTCAGACGCACACACCCAAGGAAGGCGCTCTGCGCCGTGCTCAAAGACCTATTTATAAAACAGTTAGCTATACACAAAGCACTGTCTCTTTTGCAGAGACAGTGCTTTTTTTTTGCCGCCGATGGTGAAATTCCATCGAATAATATTTGGATGTAACACCATTTTTTCCTATCTTTAACTCGACAATATGTGATACTAACACAATTCTAACCAACTAAAACCAAACTGCTCTATGGACATTTCTCCTATTTTCTGGCTCGTACCAGCCGCATCTATTGTTGCATTGGTATTCGCTCGCTACTTCTTCATTCAAATGAAGCGCCAGAGCGAGGGTAATGACAAAATGAAGACTATTGCTTCGCACGTACGCAAAGGCGCAATGGCATACCTCAAACAACAGTACAAAGTTGTGGGTTGGGTTTTCTTAGTACTTTTGGGCTTTTTCGCATTCCTGGCCTATGGGCTTGAGGTACAGAACAAATGGGTTCCTTTCGCATTTCTTTCTGGGGGTTTCTTCTCGGGACTTGCAGGCTACATCGGGATGCGCACAGCTACTTACGCTTCGGGGCGTACTGCACAGGCGGCATCGGAATCGCTCAACAAGGGTCTTCGCGTAGCATTCCGCTCAGGAGCGGTAATGGGGCTTACTGTTGTAGGTCTTGCACTGCTTGACATCTCGATTTGGTATTTGATTCTCGACTACTTTGTGGAGGACACTTCCACTAAACTTATAATCATCACCACCACAATGCTAACCTTTGGTATGGGTGCATCCACCCAAGCGTTATTTGCTCGCGTGGGCGGTGGCATCTACACTAAGGCTGCTGACGTTGGGGCTGACCTCGTGGGTAAAGTCGAGGCTGGTATCCCCGAAGATGACCCTCGCAACCCTGCAACTATTGCAGACAACGTGGGTGATAATGTTGGCGACGTAGCGGGTATGGGTGCTGACCTCTATGAGAGCTACTGTGGCTCGATTCTCGCCACCGCGGCACTGGGTGCAGCTGCCTATGCAACAACGAGTGGGTCGGAGGCGCAACTCAATGCGGTCTTTGCTCCTATGATTATTGCGGCGGTGGGTATTCTGCTCTCAATCTTCGGCATCTTCTTGGTGCGCACCAAAGAGGGTGCAACCATGAAACAACTACTCGGCTCGCTGGGACTTGGCGTTAACGTCAGCTCCATCCTCATTGCCGCGTGTACTTTCCCCATACTCTACTTGTTGGGTATCGAAAACTGGGTAGGCTTATCTTTCTCAGTGATTGTAGGTCTTGTTGCTGGTATCATCATCGGGCAAGCAACCGAGTACTACACCTCACACTCATACAAACCTACACAAAAAGTAGCAAAGAGTGGCGAGACTGGTCCTGCAACAGTGATTATCTCGGGTATTGGACTGGGTATGCTCTCAACAGCAATCCCCGTGATTACGATATGTGTTGCAATTATTCTGGCGTTTTTGTGCGCTAATGGTTTTGACATTGATGGCATGCTCAACGCAGAGAGTCTCTCCACGGGTCTTTACGGCATAGGTATTGCGGCGGTGGGTATGCTCTCTACTCTGGGCATAACGTTGGCTACTGACGCTTACGGCCCTATTGCTGACAATGCAGGGGGTAATGCACAGATGGCAGGCCTTGACGCTAAGGTTCGTGAGCGCACTGACGCTCTGGACGCTCTGGGAAACACGACCGCTGCTACGGGCAAGGGTTTTGCTATTGGTTCGGCAGCGCTGACTGCTCTGGCTCTGTTGGCATCTTACATTGAGGAGATTAAAATTGGACTCTTGCACCTCGGACAAAAAACTATCGAAGTAGGTGGCGAAATCGTGGATGTTGCCACAGCTCAAATCCCTCAATTCATGGAATACTATGGCGTGAACATAATGAACCCCAAAGTGCTTATCGGCGCATTCATTGGTTCGATGATGGCATTCCTATTCTGCGGACTTACAATGAATGCCGTGGGGCGTGCCGCACAGAGCATGGTTGAGGAGGTTCGCCGCCAATTCCGTGAAATCAAGGGCATACTCACTGGCGAGGCTACACCAGACTACGCACGCTGCGTTGAAATCTCGACCAAAGGTGCTCAGCGCGAAATGCTCGTACCCTCAATCATTGCGATTCTTGCGCCTATTGTTACGGGCGTAATATTCGGTGTGGCTGGCGTTATGGGGCTACTCGTTGGCGGGCTTGCAGCTGGATTTGTTTTGGCAATTTTCATGGCAAACGCCGGCGGCGCTTGGGACAATGCTAAGAAATATGTCGAAGAAGGACACTTCGGAGGCAAAGGTTCGGACACTCACAAAGCAACCGTTACGGGAGATACCGTGGGTGACCCATTCAAAGACACCAGCGGACCTTCGCTAAACATCCTCATCAAACTTATGAGTATGGTGGCTATTGTGATGGCAGGGCTTACGGTTGCATACTCGCTGCTCTAAGGACTGCGAGCCACCGACGTGTGAATATTTGGTGTGCCTACGGAGCACAGCGAAAAAAAAACGAACAGAGGTCTGGTGTGTGTGTCTGCATGTGACGCCAGCAAGACTTCATAATTAAAGAAATAAGGAAAAGAGCGAGAATGAAAAAAATGCTATTCATAGCTCTACTACTGTTGACTTGTGCGCCACTTTGCGGCGCACAAGTTCTTACAGGGGTAGACGTACTGCAAGCCAATGGCTTTGAACAACTGCGAGGCAAACGAGTGGGACTCATAACAAATCCGACGGGGGTCAGTCGAGAACTACTCTCTACTATCGACATTCTGAGCTCGCCCGAAGCAAAAGCCGCAGGGGTAGAACTCGCAGCACTCTTTGCCCCTGAACACGGCGTAAGAGGCGATATCGAGGCTGGTGAAGTGGTGAGCGACGTGAAGGACAAAGCCACCGGAGCTATGGTTTACAGCCTCTATGGCAACGGCATGAAGCCAAAGCCCGAAATGCTAAGAGGGCTCGATGCTTTGGTTTTTGATATAGCAGACATTGGGTCGCGTTCCTACACTTTTATCTCCACGCTGGGGCTCGCCATCGAGGCGGCAGGCGAGGCAGGACTTGAGTTTGTAGTGCTCGACAGACCAAATCCCCTGGGGGGCACGAAAGTAGAGGGTGGCGGAGTAAAACAAGGCTACTCGAGCTTTGTGAGCAAGTACAACGTCCCCTATATCCACGGGCTAACTGTGGGCGAGTTGGCACGTCTATACGTTGGTGAGAATTTCCTAAAAGCAAACCCCAGCAAGCTCACCGTAGTGCCTATGGTGGGTTGGAGCAGAGTGATGCAGTGGGAGGAGACTGGGTTAAGTTGGGTACCCTCCTCACCACATATTCCTCACAGCTCGACTTCGATATATTACCCCATCACCGGCATGGTGGGCGAGTTGCAGACTCTGAACATTGGCGTGGGGTACACAATGCCTTTTGAACTCTTCGGGGCGGAGTGGATAAGCGATGCCGAGGGCTTGGCAGCAAGCCTCAACAAACGAGGGCTGGAGGGTGTGATATTCCGTCCGATTCACTATCGCCCATACTATGGCAGTGGCAAGGGTAAGACTCTGCGGGGGGTGCAAGTGCACGTCACCTCTGTCGAGGAAGCTCCGCTTACGCTCATTGGGCTCTATGTATTGGAGGAGGTAATCCGCCGTCATCCCGAGCAGAATCCTTTTGCAAAGGCAAAGAAGGAGCGCATCAACATGTACGACAAGGTATTGGGCAGCAGCGAACTGCGCCAAAAATTCAGCGACGCAGGGTATAAATTAACGCCCGAGATTGTGGAGTGGTGGGAGGAGCAAAGTGAGTGGTTTCACGGCGTTCGCAGTAAATACCTGCTCTATCACTACTAACTAAGGCATACAACAGAAAGACATAGAATCTGTGCTGGTGCAGAGAGTTGTTAATAGAACAAATCTCGCTCGCCAGCGCGAATCTGCGTCAATTTCCGCTCGACACTTTCGCGATTTTTGACACGAGCAAGCTCTTTTTCAATTAGCTCGTAGCCCTTGGTCTTGAGCTCTTGGTCGGCAAAATCTTCGAGAAACTCTGCAAAACTCAGTATCGCGTTGGGAGCACACAGTTCTTTGATTGCACCCGTAGTCGAAAATGCCATGAAGTGTTCGCCCGTGCGGCCTTTGCGATAACAAGCCGTACAGAACGAAGGGATTTTACCCTGCTGCACAAGCTCGTCTATTATCTCCGAGAGCTCACGATTGTCGGTGAGTGTAAACTGCGCATCACCTGCGCTACCGCTATCATTATCATAACCTCCGATTTCGAGCTTCGTACCCCCATCAATCTGCGTAATACCGTATCTCAGAGCCGTTTGGCGGAACTCCGCACTCTCACGCGCTGTGAGTATCAGCCCCGCATAAGGCACGGCAAGTCGAAGAGTAGCAATAGCATATAAAAAGTCATCGTCAGCAATCGGCGCTTCGCAATCTTCGGCACCGAGCGCAGGGGTCATGCGCGGAAACGAAATAGTGTGCGGCCCCACTCCAAAGAGAGCTTCAAGGTGATTGGTATGTCTCACAAGTCCCAAAACTTCCTCTTCCCAATTCTTGTTAAGGCCGAAGAGCACGCCAAGCCCCACATCATCCACTCCACCCTCCATTGCACGGTCGAAAGCCGTAAGGCGCGAAGCATAATCTCGCTTGGCACCACCGAGATGGTGTTGAGCATATACCTCGGGGTTGTAGGTCTCTTGAAATATCTGGAAAGTGCCGATTCCAGCCTCCGCCACCGTTCTAAAGCCCTCGACAGTGAGTGGCGCGGCATTAATATTCACACGGCGAATTTCTGCCGATTCATACACCTGCCTAACTGTTTGAGCAATGACCTCTGGCGAATATGCCTTATGTTCGCCCCACACCAAAATTAGTCGGCGATGCCCTACTCCACTGAGCGCATCAACCTGAGCTTGCAGCTCTTCGGGCAGTAGGGTTTTACGTTGGGTGTAGGTATTGTTCTGTGCAAAGGCACAGTAGGCACAGTTATTCGAGCACAAATTCCCCACGTACAGCGGGGCAAAAAGCACGATTCTGTGGTCGTAGATTTTCTGTTTCAGTTCCGCAGCAGCCTCCATTACACGCTCACGACAGCTGTGGGGGGCACGCAACAGCGTGGCTGTTTGTTGCACACTGAGGCGCTTGAGGCTCAATGCAAGTTGCACCACCTCCTCGACCTGTTCGACGGTGGGCGAAATATTCAGCGCAGAGCGCAACTCTTCCATGTCAATGAAAGGGGTGTGTACTCTATCTAAAATTTTGTATCTTTGCGGGGTGAATACCATAAATTCCTGCGTGTGTTATCGACCACAAAGGTAAAAAATAAATGCAAAAAAACAGCGTATGAAGCAAAGTAATAGAGGCGGATTCAACAGTAGTTTCGGATTGATGATGGCAGTGGCAGGTTCGGCAGTGGGCCTGGGTAATATATGGAGGTTCCCATTCTTGGCAGGCGAACACGGCGGCGCAGCGTTTATCATCATCTATATTGCGATGATTTTTCTTGTGGGGCTACCAATCCTGCTCAGCGAGTTCACCATGGGCAAGAGTTCTAAGCGTGGCGCAGTGAGCTCATTTTCGAAGCTGGTGAGCGATGAGGGGTGCGGAGTAAAAAGTTCGGTCTCAAAATCGCTATGGGGCAAAGCCGGTTACATTGGATTCATCACGGGCTTTGTGCTCATGGGGGTTTACCTCGTCATCTCAGGCTGGACGCTCAACTTGCTCTTTGATAGCATTATGAGCGGTGGCGAGAGTCGTAGCGTGGCGCAAATCACCGAAGACTTCACCGCCTTTACCTCCACGGGTTGGCAACCTGCGCTGTATAGCGT
Source organism: uncultured Rikenellaceae bacterium (assembly GCA_964370175.1). Lineage (GTDB taxonomy): Bacteria > Bacteroidota > Bacteroidia > Bacteroidales > Rikenellaceae > Mucinivorans. The sequence goes on along the minus strand of CAYJIF010000031.1, from coordinate 8,659 downwards.
TGGTTTTGTGATAATCTGCGCAATGATTGTGGGCTCAGGGGTTGAGAAGGGCGTGGAGCGATGGAGCAAATTTTTGATGCCCTCGCTCGTCATTTTCGTTCTCTTTCTGTGCGGTTACTCCACCACCCTGAGCGGATGGGACAAAGCTGTGGAGTTCCTCTTCCAGCCCGACTGGAGCAAAGTCACCACAAAGACGCTACTCGATGCCCTTGGACAGGTATTCTACACGCTCACCGTGGGCATGGGAGTGCTTATCACCTACTCGTCCTACTCGCAGAAAAAAGACAACCTATTCCGCTCGAAACTGACCGTGACACTCATTGATACCTCAGTAGCTGTGCTTGCGGGGTTGATGATTTTCCCCGCGGTATTCACTTTCGAGGGTCTTGCTCCGACCCAAGGCCCAGATTTGGTTTTCATCACCATGCCAAATATCTTCGGCCAGCTTTCTTTTGGTTGGGGCTTTTCGATACTATTTTCAGCCGTACTTATCATTGCGGCTCTCACCTCGGCTATCTCGATATTCGAAATGCTCACCACGGTTTTCATCGAGCAGTTCCGCATGACTCGCAAGCGAGCAGTCACTGCACTTGCCGTACTGCTCGCCATCAGCGCCTTTTGTTGCGCCTACTGGGACGAGGTTTTCAATCTCTTTGACTACATCACCTCTAATATTCTGATGGTGCTGAGCGCTCTGTGTGTTTCGCTCTTCACGGGCTATGTGATGAATAGGCGAGTTCTGCGAGCGACATTCACCAACGATGGCGAAAATTCGACAAAAATATACCGTGTCTATCTATTTCTCATAAGATACGTAGCACCAGTTGCCATCACCATGATTCTGCTATCGCAGCTTGGCTTCATCTAATGGATCCACGCCGAAAAAATCTACTCAACTAAAAATAAAACAATAGATGCTTACTCAAGAAATATTCAATAAGTATGTGCAGGACAGTGCGCTTTTTGCCAAGAGCAGTCGAGTGTTAGTTTGTGTGAGCGGAGGGATTGACTCCATGGTGCTGCTCCACTTGGTTCGGGGCTATGTGGAAGAAAGCGGTGGGGGTGAGGTTGCTGTTGCCCACTGCAATTTCATGTTGCGGGGTGGCGAGAGCGAGGCGGAAACTGCTATGGTCGGCCGCGTTTGCGCTGCTATGGGTATTGAGCCTCACATTCGCTACTTCGACACTAAGGCTGTGGTGAAGTTGAGCGGAGATAGCACTCAGATGGTTGCTCGCAGATTGCGCTATGAGTGGTTCGAGGAGCTTGCACAGCAACACCATTACAAAAAAATCATCATCGCTCATCACAGTGACGATGCCATCGAGACCTTCTTCATAAACATGCTACGAGGCACTGGCATCAGGGGGTTATGTGGCATCAGAGAGTTGCGAGGCGATATTGTGCGCCCGCTGCTTTTTGCCTCGCGCAACGACATCGAGAGCTACGCTCTGGCCAACGCGGTGGAGTATATGACTGACAGTTCAAACCTGAGCGATGACTACCTGCGCTCACGTCTGCGCTACGACATTATCCCACGCTTCGATAGCTCCACGCCCTCGTTCCGAGCCGTGATGAGCGGCAATATCGAACGCCTGGCAGCTACCACTCGCTTTGTGGAGGGCACAATCAAACAAATCTCTCAAGAAATTCTCCAAGAGGGCAAACTCCAGCTCCACAAGCTCAGTGAGTATGGCGACCCTGGTTTTGTTCTCTACGAGTTGCTGCGCCCTTATGGTTTTAGCGGTGAGGTTGCAAACGACATATTGGAGGCGAGCCACAGCGGCAAGCGTTTCCACTCGCCCACTCACCTCGCCACGCTCGACAGAGATGGCGTACTGTTGCTCCAAGACAGAGCAAGCATACCCTTTGAAGTGCGCACAATAACTGCTGACGACCCCGAAGTAGAGTTCATCGACCCTGCTCAACTCACAAGCCTTGTCACTGCCCCTAATGTCGTGCTACTGAGCGCCGACAGTCTTGATTTCCCCCTACAGCTCAGACGCTGGAGCGCTGGGGACAGCTTCATACCGCTGGGGATGCACGGCATTAAAAAAGTAAGCGACCTGCTCATTGACCTAAAAATGCCACTGCCCGAAAAGGAAAAACAAGGGGTGCTTACCACCGCCTCTGGAACCATTGTGTGGGTAGTGGGACTGCGCATTGACGACAGGTACAAAGTCACCGAGCGTTCGAAGCAGGTGATGCGCCTTACCTTATAATCTTCACGCTATTATCGGCATCAACCATTATGATTGAAGATGGCTTGCCAGTTGCACCGCTTTCGAATTTCTGGGGTACTACGTAGTCTACGCCTTGCTTGATTGCGGGCGAGATGGCCGAAAAACTTAGCGGAGTATTCTGTCCACTCAAGTTCGCTGAGGTAGAAACCAGTGGGCGGCGAAAAGCCCTTAGCAACGCCTCGCAAAACAGATGCTCTGGAACTCTCATAGCAAGACTTCCTTCCTCTGGCAGAACGTTAGGCGCAACGCCACAGCCACGTGGCACTATCACCGTGAGTGGAGTTCCGCTACCTTGGTTGGCATCGAGCAGGTCGCCCAATACTGGAGCAGGGGCAGTGGTGTGCCTCAAAAGCGCATCCACCGAACTCACGAGCACTATCATTGCCTTGGTCTCGGCTCTCTGTTTCAAATCATAGACTTTCTGCACTGCCGCAGGGTTAGTTGCATCGCAACCAATCCCCCAGACTGTGTCTGTTGGGTAGAGTATCACTCCGCCACTACGCAATATTTCGCAAATTTTCGCAACTTCCTCTTTCATATTTTTCTGAGTTTTTTTCCGTTGAATTACTTTAAAGCAACCTGAATTACAGCCCCGTGCTGCCAAAGCCGCCCTCGCCACGCGATGTATCACTAAGCTCCTCGGCACTCTGCCACTCAACTCTCTGGTAGCTTGCCACCACCGCTTGAGCAATGCGCTCGCCTGGCTCGATAACAAAATCCTCGCTCGAACTGTTATACAATATCACGCATATCTCGCCGCGAAAATCCGAGTCAATCGTCCCTGGCGAGTTCAGCACAGTCACACCACGCTTTGCCGCCAGACCGCTACGAGGACGCACCTGCATCTCGTAGCCCACTGGAATTTCTACTCTGAGCCCTGTGGGCACCATTATTCTCTCGCCCGCCTTAAGTGTCACCGCCTCGGTGAGCGAGGCACGCAAGTCCATACCCGCAGCACCCTCGGTTTCGTAGTTAGGCAGAGGGTTTTGCGAACTGTTTATTACACGTATTTTCATTGTTTTTGGTATATATTTAGAATTTATCGCTTGAAAAATCTCAGAAGGTTTTCTCTTCGTACAAAGAAGAGGGTATAGAGGATTACCAATGCAAGGTTAGTTGCATAGCGCACCCATGAGTTCTCAATCTCTGCAGTGAGGTAGCCCGCCGAAAAGAGCAGCGCACCAAGCAGTAGGTATGTGAAAACCGAACGCAGGTCGTAGCGCACGGGGAAGTATTTCTGCCCCAAGTAGTAGCTAACCAGCACCATTATGGTCATTGCCGAGATTCTCGCCCACGCCGCACCAGCGTATCCCATCGTGGGGATGAGCACGAGGTTGAGAACAACGCTCAGAGTCACTCCGCAGAGCGTGACTATTATAGCATATTTAGTTTTATCGGCAACCTTATACCAGAACGAGAGATTTACGAGCACACCGGCAAAGAGATTGGCGGCAAGCAGAATTGGTAGCAAAGCCATCCCCTCACGGAAATTTGCTCCCACTATGCGGGCAAAAACATCGGAAAAGAGCGCAAGCGACAGAAATATTGCCACCCCCACGCCCACAAAGTACTTCAGTGCAGCGGCGTTGAGCTTCGCAAAGTCATCCTTTTTGAAATTTTGCAAAAAGAAGGGCTCAGCACCGAGGCTATATATTTGGCGAAAGATAACCATCAGCGCCGCTATCTTTGCCGCAGCGGAGTAAACACCCAACTGCTCCAGCGCAACCTCTTCGGGCAACACCCAGCGCAGCATCTGGCGGTCAATAAAGTCGCTCGCCACGCCCATAATCCCCGCAACCATCAACGGGAGGCTATACCCCCCAACTTTTCGGAGCACATCTATGCTCACCCCTCGGCTCAACATCCCAATGGCATAAGGTGCCACCATCACCAAGGTCACCGAGCTGGCAATAAGGTTGGCAAGCAGCGCCCACGTAGCCGAGCCGCTCGCACTCTCTGACGAGGTGTAGAACCACATGCATAAAAGCACGTTGACCACCACGCTCGAAACATTCGCCACAGTGTAGTACAGTGCCTTACCTCTCTGCCTCAATAAACTCAGAGGCAAAGCGCAGATATTATCCACGAGTATGAGCGCAAACATTAGCACAAATGCCTCGCTGGGGAAGAACAACATCCCCGCACCACTAAAAATAAGCGCAAAAAGAGATACCGTCCCCCACAACGTAGTGAAAAGTTTTTTCTCCTCAGCCTCGCTCGCCTCTCGCCCCGCAAAACGGAAATAACCGCTCGAAAACCCAAGTGTCAACACCACATTTGCAAAGGGAATAATGGCGTAAAGGTATGATAATTCGCCATAGACCTCCTCCGAGAGCACACGCGTCAAAAAGGGAGTGAGCAAATAGTTCAGAAACTTTGCTAAAGTAGCGCTTACACCGTAGATGGCCGTCTGTGAGAAGAGTTTTTGGAGCATTGTATCTATTGCGGAGTTGGGCGGTAAAAGTAGCTACCTCATATCACCTTGGTGGCGATGTTTATTGGCAGTTAGTATTTCTGGTTATTGAAGAGCGTGTAGCCGAAATTAAACTCAAAATTCCAGTTCTCAGTGCCGGTGGTGTATTTTGCCAAGCTCAGCGACACTGGGCCCACTGGTGTTTGGTACACGAGCGATGCTCCAAAGACGTAGTTTGTCCATGCCTCGAAACTCTCAGCCGTCATTGGGATAAACTCTTTGCCGTCGAAGAACAGTTCCTGTGGGAGGAATGCAAACATGTATGTTTTAAGGTACATTTTCTTGTTTTTGAGCAGGTTAAAGGTTGGCATGATACCTCCTGCAACGTACGACGATGATGTGTACTCGGACATAAACATCATCTCCATCTGCGTTGTGGGGGCAAACCGTGGCGCTGTGAACTGCGTTGCCAATGTGTTCTGGAATGATTTATGATTGGAGAGTGTCACATCGAGTAGATACCCCAGCGTAAACCACTCGCTCACGGGCAGATACTGCTCTCTGAGATACTGAAACTGCAACCACCATCGATTTTGGTTCTGTACGGGGGCATCCCACGACATGGTGCCCGGAGTGAAGTCCTCAAGCCCAAGCGTATAGCCCAAAAGAATTTTCTCTCTCTTCCCCAAGTTCGCATACATGGAGTAGTTGAAGGTGCTGGTCTCAATTGTCGGTGATATTTTCAGATAGCGGAATCGCGTGCGTGCGGGGCTATCTATTGAGGTATGGAGGGTTTCCTGGTAGTTGAACGTGGAGCTTGCCATGGTGCCTCGCAGTTTGAACGCAGAATTTTCGAAGATTGGTCTGGTGATACTAAAATCCACCCCCACTCTCTCGTCATCATACATCACCCACGGTGTATTGCGGTAGTACGGAGACATATTCCCTCCATCATAGCGCATTTCTTCGGAAAAGAAGTTGTAGTCAATATAAAAATGGCCTTTGTTGTAGAGGTCGTGACGGCCGCCCACTTTGATTGCATTGTAGGTAAATCCCAAATTACCCTCAATCGAGTATGTCGAATACATGGAGGAGGTGTTGTGCAGGTTGAGTGCCACGTAAGCTTGGTTAAGGGACGTGGAGGAGATGTTGCCTCCCACCGAGAAACGCAATGCACTTTTGGTACTCATGGTCAGGTGCACTTGGTAGTAGCCCGAGACTGGATTATAGGTCATTGTGGGAAATTCGGAGGTAAAGACTCCTGCACCGAGCACCTCCATATACTGGTCATAAAAGTACTCGTAGGTGAAGTACCTCATATCTTCAATATCAAACTGTGAGCGTGCATACCTCTCCTGCTGTGGGGTGAGCCCCTCGATATAGAGCGAGTCGAACGCCAGTTCGGGAACGCTATTCAGGAAATCTTGGCGACGTTTCTGCATCTCTTCTATCGAGCGGCGAGCCTTCACTTTTTTCTTAATCTCGTCCATCTGAGCCATGGCATCACGATAACCCCACGCCATCACACTATCGGCAGTACTGTAGTCCAGCACGCTAACCTCTGACATGACACGCATTACACGTATATCGGTTGTGGAATCGGGGAGCGAGTAGTTGGTCTTGCGAGTGGCAAGTGCCATGACCTGGGCAAAGAGGTCGTCGGGGCTGGGCGTGCCAGTGTTGTCGGTACACACCCCGCCAATGATATTAGAGGGAGCGAACTCCTCCTTGAGGGTTTGCCACGGAAAATTATTCTTCACCCCCCCGTCGTAGAGCAGCGTGCTGTCCATGACCAATGGCGTGAAGACAAGCGGGATAGTCATCGAAGCGCGCACGGCAAAGGGCAAGTAACCATCCTTGAAGGTTACCAACTGATTGTCGTACACGTCTGTGGCTACGCAGCGGAATGGCACTAAAAGATTGTTGAAGTTATCGGCCGAAGCAGCCGAAGCAGGGCCAAGCATGTGCATCAGAGCAACATCAATGAGATTCGGAGAAATCAGATTAGTAGGTATCCTCAGGGTGTTGGTATTCGTAGACTCGTCTGATACCACGTCAATACCCACCATCTCGGGCGTGGGTTCGAATTGTCGGTAATAACCCTTGTACTTCTCGGGGATTTGCCCCGTGAGCCACTGCGAAACTGAATCTGTGAGGAAAAAATCCCACATCCTATCGGGACTCCACCCCGCAGCATATAGCGATGCAACAATAGCTCCCATCGACGCTCCCGAAACATAATCTATAGGGATTTCGTTCTCCTCAAGAGCTTTGATAATACCCACGTGATATAGTCCCTTTGCCCCGCCACCGCTAAGCACCAATGCCACGCCGCCTTTATCCGTCTTGCTGCTCTGAGCAACCACAAGCATTGGCACTGCAACCACGCACAGAACTAAGATTACTAATATTTTACGCATCACCACCATATTAATTATTATGCAAATTTATACTTTTTTTCTTAATTCTCACCACCTCACATCAAAAAGCACGCCGCACAAGCCCCTCAATTCTGCACCGCAAAGGTGTTGGAGGGCAAAGAAAAATTGATTATCTTTGCGCTTGATTTTAAGTAACGCCTCGCCGCACAAAGCGAGCACAAGAAAACAAAGACTGGCCATATGGAGCATAAAATTGAGAATCTACGCAAAAAAATTAGCGAAGCAAGCGCACTAACACTCGAAGATGTCGAGGCACTACGCATATCACTGTTGGGAAGAAAGGGCGAGGTGACGGCTCTGATCGAGGAGTTCTCGCTGCTGAGTGGCGAAGAGAAAAAAACGTGGGGACGTTCCATCAACGAACTCAAGGGGATGGCTGCTAAACGTATTGTGGAGCTCAAAGAGATGGTTGAGAGTGCTATGGGGAGCGGCGCAGAGGGGGACGAAACTTGCTCAAAAGTAGACCTCAGCCTGCCTGCATCTCGACAAACAGTGGGCACAAGACACCCCATATCGCAAGTTAAAGAAGAAATTCTCGATATCTTCCACCGCATTGGCTTTGTCACTGCACAAGGGCCAGAAATCGAAGATGATTGGCACGTGTTCGGCGCGCTTAATTTCCCGGAAAATCACCCTGCACGTGATATGCAGGATACTTTCTTTATTGAAAAAGATATTCTTCTGCGCACCCACACCTCTTCGATTCAAGTGAGGACGATGCAGAATCAAAAACCACCTATTCGCGTGGTTTGCCCAGGTAGGGTTTTCAGAAACGAGGCTATTTCATACCGTGCACACTGTATTTTCCACCAAATCGAGGGGCTCTACATTGACAAGGATGTGAATTTCGCTGACCTCAAACAAGCCATCGAATACTTCGCGAAAGAGTGCTTCGGAGCTCAGAGCACTATTCGCATGCGCCCGTCCTACTTCCCATTCACCGAGCCATCTGCCGAGGTGGATGTTTCGTGCAACCTGTGTGCAGGCAAGGGCTGCGCGGTATGCAAGGGCACGGGATGGTTGGAAATCATGGGAGCTGGAATGGTAGACCCTGCGGTTCTTGAGAGCTGCGGTATCGATAGCACGGTGTACAGCGGCTATGCTTTTGGCATGGGCGTTGAGCGCATCACTATGCTAAAGTATGGCGTAGGAGATTTGCGCTTGTACTTTGAGGGCGACACTCGCTTTTTGGAGCAGTTTTAATTCTTCCGCACTATTCCGCACGCAGCACTATTTATTCTAATATAATTTGGCGCTGAATGCGTTCCGCTCTATCACGGAGTGAGCTATTATAATAAAGCAACTATGAAGTATCGCTATGACTGATGTGGTCGTAGCGATATTTTTTATGTTGTTTTGAGCCCCACGACAGCCTCTCAACAACCCATCAATAACCCCACGACAGCCTCTCAATAACCCCTCAATAACCCCACTACAGCTCCTCAACAACGCCATTGCATCCTGCCAAAAGCAGAGGTCATTCCCTAATTGGCGAGATACACTCACAGCCCCCTCCCCTCCCCGCCCGCACCTCCCCGCCCTCACCTCCCCGCCCTCCCCTCCCC
>CAYJIF010000030.1:0-17469 GCA_964370175.1 uncultured Rikenellaceae bacterium | reverse complement strand
TCTTTAGTTCGTTAACTATAACCGAGATATAAAAGCAACAGAAGAGGGAAGAGTCTATGACTCTTCCCTCTTCTGTTGCTTTTATCAGTGCCTATTTGGCTATGCGCCGCCACCGACAACCGATTCAACAAAATCGCTATCTCTGACACAACGCGCATACCCCGTAGTGGTATCCATATCGTCGCCATCATATAGGCGCATGCGGTAGTATCCCCCCTGATTATTATTCGACATGTACACGGCTCTACGTTTTGATGTTGATGGCCACAACGGTGTGGTTGCTTGCCCTGTAGGCACGTTACTTGAACTGTTATACGGGATGTATTCGTATGGATTCACCTCTGTCGTTCCACCTTGTTGTAGGTAGGAGCTTGAAAGTGATTGCACAGCCAAACCTGTATTCCCCCACGTGCTACCAACAGGGTAGAGCAGTGCAATGAGCGTCAGTTCACGCTGGTTGGGGATTCGCCATCCCGGAGGACACACATACTCAGAGGTACGAGACACATCACGGTGCAACATGTATGAGCTGGAGAATGATTGCCTTTTAAGTACTGCATTTCGACCAGCTAAGGTGGTCGGAACTTCCATCACCTCAAAAGCACTCCACGGGCGGTTAATATCGCTGAAGATATGGTGCTCGGGTAGGTTGGTCAATTGCGTAAAGCGGCGGAATGCACCTGGGTCAATCGTGAGCAACGATATCAAACCCACATTAACATCGTAGGTACCCACGACTCCGTCACGACGTGGAATTGCGACTTCGTAGGTATCTACCAAGCGGCTTGCCGCAGTAAACTCACGGTCGTTACCATTCGCAAAGGTTGTCAACAGTGTCGAATCATAAGCACGGGTTCCACCCAAGTTCCTAAAACACCTGATTGAAGCCGTTAGGGCTGGCCCGTTACCAGTTCCCCATTCATCATGGAGGAAACCCTCCGAAGAACCCTCGTGTGACCATATCATACGAATGGTAGGCGTAGCCCCATTCATAACGTGAGTGCTCGACATTGTGAACAATTGCTCAGTACTCCAAGATGAGTTAGGGTATAATTGAGCGTGGAGAGGGAACGCATTTGCTCCAATCCACGAGTATGAAACCTGCGTGATTGATGGTATATACCACTTGATTTCCGATACATCAATCTTGCCATTTCCATTCTCATCGGCATTTCTGCGCATGCAGTCCCAAGCACCAACCACATCGCTATTCATCCTTCCGGTTTCGTGATCGAAATAGTCACCCCACAACACATCGTCTGCCAGAGTTTGTCCCGATTGGCCGCTCGTAGCAGGCAAGTTCTCACCCAAAATCATTAACTGCGTATTGTGAAGTCCACTTCGCCAGTTTGTAGCATTATAGAAGATATTATTGCGATAACCCACGCCGCTGGTACCCACACTTACGTTTATTCTACCGCCATCATACATCGTCTTACGAGTATTGTCGGCTTGTGATTCCATACCGTAGCACACGAATTTCTGTTCGTGGAGTTGAGCATGAGAAGTATTAGCACCCTTGTCCTGAACTGGCCATGCAGCACCCGCACTCGAGCGTCTGTAGTAGGTGACAATCGGGGTTTGCTCGAACGAAAGAGCCGTGGTCGCCACAGAACTTGTAAAGTCTGGCGTGGTCGAAGGAAGGTAGGTGATCGAGATGTTTCGATTCTCGGTGTTTGTAAATTTATCCCACTCACCGCCTTCTGGTACGTGAAGCTCCGAACCGTCACCCCTTGCCTTTGCTGCCTGAAGCTCAAGAGGGTTCTGATAGTAGTAATACTCATCCACATAGAACGAGAACACTGAGAGTCCTGTTGGGTCAGAGATAGTGGGGTAGTGCTTCGACGGGTCTGTTTGAGTTTTATTGTACTCAACATTATCGAGGTTTAATAGCACCAGCGAGGTGAGCTGATTGACATTCAACATCATATCTGTTCCCGTCAATGTTGCATCCATTAGTGCCTGCATTCTATCATTTGCCAGCTCCCAATAGGTCTTACCTCCCGCTCCGCTGTAGAATGTGTTTTCCTCGTTCTTCACTCTTTCCCAGTCTGCACGGTGGAAGTTCTCGGGAGAGTGTAAACCCTTTAGACCCCAGTGGAAAGTCCAGCCCAAATTGTTTTTACTATCTCCCCATGCGGCATCATAATACCTTTCCTTCTTTTTGAATCGTGTGCCAGGGTACTCCATGAGTGGTGCAATAGCCTCTTTGAGTGGGTCATAAGGCACGCCATAGTCTGGATCGCCCGAGGCATCCAGTTCATAAGCAATCTTATAGTACTTCTCAGTACCTGTACCCTCGGTCTTAGGGTGCAGTCTTGCGTATGCCCATTGATAATCCACAGTAGTCATATCAACGTCCACACCAGTGCTGTTATAGAATGTCGATGACCACTCGCCATATGGCGTCGAGATAGCCCAACCCAGAGTCGAATTCACATAATCATCGTGCACGGTTACAATCATTTGCTCGTAGCCCGGGGAAAGCTCAATATAACGAGCAGGAATGAACACCGAACCCTCTGCTCCAGGGGCCTCCTCATAGTCTGGATTTACGGCTTCAAGTTCCACATGATTCACCCCTCTAATATAGACGTGGTAGTTACAGTAGTCATTAGCATCGACATCAAAATCATCAGGGTTGCTTATCTCCGCACCGAATCTCAGATCGCTCTTGTACCATGGCGTCGTGCCATCGGCTTTCACACCGCCCTGCGAACTTGCATTCGCGCGATTATCAGCATCCTTGCTAGCGTCTTCGGTGTGCAACATATCCCACTCCACAGTTGTTGGACGAGTCACCTTTGAATCGTAGCCGAGGTGAATAGTGTAGGTAACCTCTGCCACGTGCTTTTCGTCATAGATAGTCGTACCACCGGGTAATACTGCGTCTTGATAAAACTCAATGTATGCAGTGAATTGAACGTATGGTGCAAACTCGGGAGCGTACATAGGTATTCTGCTGCTCGCTGCCCAATCCAATGGATTCTTTCCACTCGCGGGGTCATACTCCTCCCACTTGTCACGAAGCGAGAACCACAGGTGGTTCATGTGGTCCAGAGTGTTTGGAAGCTCACCATCTATGAATGGGTCGCCAATACCTTTGATATAGTCCGAGAATTTATCATAAGCATTATCTTTGTAGTCCTTGAGCAATGAGCCGTTGGGGAGAGATTTCTCCGAAAAATTCATTGGGAGGATATAGAAAGAAAATTCTCTACCCAGTTGTTCGCCAATACCTTCGAAATTGTACCAATCGGTGGTAAAGAAGTGGTCTGCAGTGTAGTTTGCCACCTCAGTATCGGGGTCAATAAAGTCTGTGTCATAGTTCAATAGGTTGAACATCTTGGGCGCATTAACCACACGCCATTTCAAAGGTCTAAAAATAAAATCCTTAGTATTGAAACCGCTATAGTCATCCGCCAAACCAGTATCAGGATCAACCGTTCCGCGCATAATTGCGTTAACATCAAACTTAATCTTCGCCTCGTATGCCAATAGCTCCAGATCAATAACGCCGCCTTCGGTTGGAGTGATGTTTCTGATCAGCGACGAGAGTACGAAGTTTGTACCACGCTCCACTGTAGAATACTTCATGTAAATCTCCTGATCAAGGTCGTCAATATGCTCAATTGCCATGAGTTTACTCTCGGGGATATCCATCACCGAGTTTGCCGAATCGTAGTTTGCAACCGCAAAAATCGATACACGCTGGCCTGCACGAATGTTTGTCAACTCAATATCCACAGTAGCTTGGTCCCATCCACCAGTGGCCGCGTTGTTGATGATTTGAATCTGATCGGGAGAAGGCACCCAACGCTGAATCAAACGACCGTTATCGGGGTCGTTATCATCATCAGTCTCCAAAAACGCCATCAACATGAGGTTGAAAATACGACCTTCCTCGTAGTCTGTACTCGTTGCGCGAGTAATGGTCTTTTCCTCACGCTCAGGCAAGCGCATTCTAATCCTCGTGCTATTCTCAGGCACAGATGGATCAGGGGTTGGCATCTCAGGATTACGGCATGAGGTAACAACCACTGCCATAACCATTGCCAAGAGTACGAAACGCACACTATTCATGCTTAATGTATTTGACTTTAACTTCATGTTCTCGCTGTTTTGCTATTCAAAGTATATTGTATCTTAATTTCTATCTGTGTTTCTACCAGTACGTGGGGATGTCAATGTGCTTGATGTTCCACGGGCCGATGTGAGCTTGCACGGTCTCTTCGAGCGGGAATTTTGGGAGGTCATCAGGTGAACCCTCGCTCGTTATACGAGTAACGTTTATTGTGTATACATTATTGCGTACGATATTGAATGGTTCGCCTGCGCTATCCAACAACATATAAGTGTAGTAGGTGTATTTACGCTGGAGGGTTGGCGCTCCATGCTCATCAAGTTCATATTCGTTGTCGAAGCGTCCTTGGAGCACGAGGCGAGGGATTGCCTTCCCTTCTGAGACATCATAGTCATAAATGTAGATTGGATAGGTTGACAAATTACCTTCATCTGTGTGGTTCTTTGTATATGGCACATCGGGGTGAGTCACGTAATAGGTACTCGTACCCGAAGTCACCTTCACCTTACCACCCACGACTGTAGCACCAGCTGGCACATGAATGTCAGAGGCCACGTGGCGATTGAGTGCATGAGCGCCTGTTGTGGTGGTGTAGTGGAACGAAAAGCCGTACACCTCAAACTTACCTTTTGTCAGGTCTTCATCTTCGTAGTCGATAACATCTCCTGTGACTGGGTCTAGGATTTTCTTCGTCATGTAAAGATCTGGAGCAACATTCAACACAACCTTCGCCATCGAACGCTTGATGCTCGTAGAAATAATAGTCTCATCGCTGAGTACATCCGAGTGCGAGTGGAAATATCCGTGCATCGGTATCGGAGCCGTCTCGCTCTGATTGAAAGCCTGCACGTCGCCTGTGTTTATGCGCTCGAACATCTCCGCCTCAGTGGTTACACCCTCTTCGAGTGTTGCGAAGATATTGGCCTGTGCATTAGCGAAAATATGACCTACCATCGGACCATCATAAGCATCGGCTCCAAGAGAAACCGAAAACTTTATAATAAAATTAGTACCGCCATCTGGCTTCTCGACAATAAAATCGCTTGGTGCAACCTCTCCATAATTTGTGAGTGTCCCAGCACCATCTGCAAGGTCTGGAAAAATCAAAACATGGAGGTCATTAATAATATCCTCTCTGCTTGAGGGTGTTTCGGCAGCTTTTGTAACGATGGGGTAGTTGACCTCAAAGTGCACAAGCGTCTCTCCTTCTTCAGCTGGTGTGTCGCGATTGAGCACATTGTCTTGGCACGAAACAAAGAGCATCGTGGTCAACAACACTGCTGCGTATCTATATATAATTCGTTTCATCATCCCTAAATTTTGTGTGGAGTGTTAGTCCAGTTCTTGGTTGTTGAATTCATTCTCTATCCAATTCTCAATTATCACCTCACCTTCCCACACAAACTCGCCAGTTGGGAGTAGAGTGAGTTGGAATGTGTAGCTCTTGCCTGCTTCCAACTTTGTGGTGCGTTTTTTGATAACATCTACTGAGTTGTAGCGGAACTCCAAGAAATTTTCATCAGCATTTACATCCGAAGGAACAACCAATGCATAGACTTTACCGTTGTCACTCTGAGTGGGGAAGCGTTTTAGTGGTTCTACTCTGACCTCGGCAGAGTTTGCAACGTCATTTGTGTAACCGCTTGGTGAAGCGATGGTCAGCTGTGCAATTTCGTGGAATCCGATTGCATCCGCGGGGTTCGCATCAGCGTAGCTTATACTCGATTTCATCACCTCAATTATTACACGTGCCATACGACGCTCCATCTGAAGAGTTATCTTCTCCTCAAGCACGTAGTACTTAGTCACCGTCTCCAGCTTCATATAATCTGCAGTAGCAATTTTTGCCTCGGTATTCTGGTTAAGTGGGGTAACAAAATTTGTGAAGGTAGTGGTAGCGTTAGCGGGGTAGTATGAGCGGAAGTCAGCTTTGGCTCTGCCTTCCCACTTCCACCAGCTGTCTTCGTCCAGGCCGCCATTCTCGGCTGGTTCCCAATCAATACCATTGAATTTGTAGTCGCGGAAATCCTCCGTCAATGAGTTAAAGTCGTTCACCGAGATTGCAACAACATCCTCGACATTGAAATCTTCGCTCTCACTGTCGCCAGTGGGGTTTGAGCGAGTAGCAACTTTGCTGCTGCTTTGTTGCGAGGTATAGGCAAAATCCATCTTCGCATTCTGAGCTTCAGGAACTTCAGGTGAAGGGTTATCAGGCTGGTCTATCGAGGGCTTCTCGCACGAAACCATAAGGCATAGTGCAAGGGCGCAAAGTACTGCACTTCTACGGATGCTATGAGTTTGTGAGAATTTCATTGTGTTAAAACTATTTTCTGTTTTCGTTTTTCTTTCTTGGTGAGTTATGGGGGGTATCAGCCCCCATAACCCTATTTTCACCCTTGCTTAAGAAGGGAATTTGCGCATGACTACAAATCTACTGGTGTAGTACTGTTGTCCCAGTCTACGATGATAACATCGAAGTGCATGCGGTTCGAGAATACTTCCTCGCCTTTTTCACCTGTGTGAGTGTACTTAGTTGCGATACCTGCTTCATCGTAGTATACGTTGTCAGCATAGATACCACCGCTACCTTCGTTAGAAAGCAATAGGTTGTAAGTATAACCTTTAGCAGGATCCCATTTCAATGCAGCTGCCGAGTTAATTGGGAAATATACTTTCACGTATAGTTCGTCTGTGTCTTGGATTATACCATTGTTTACATATAAATCCTCATTTCCAACAATCTTGTGTCCATCGTACTCTTCACCAACGATATCTGCTGTAGCTACAACTGCTGTACCATCAATGTTGTAGATAGGCTTAGTTGTATTTCCAATTTCGCCAACACCAACTACGTCGTTACCTGATGCGTTTTTAACACGGTAAAGCACCTCAAAGTAAACCACATCGTTGTCATGGTTTGTGATGAAATCTGCTTTATTAGCCGCTGCAGTAATATCGACAACAGCTGTTTCTTGAGGAAGAATCATCAAATCACCATTGACTGCAGGTGATAGCGTAGTATTTGTTTGTACCAAAGATGCACTTTCAGCAGCTGTCATAGGTGTTTTCCATTTGTTTGCAGCCCATTCTGTAGAGTTTTCGAAAACTGTCTCACGATATGTATAATCGAAAGTAGCAGCGTTATGTGCTGACCAACCTTTAGTAGCACCCGCATAAGTGTAGGTAGCTTCGTTTGATTGTACGTTCTTAAGCACAACTTTGTTAACCACGAAGTTGAAATTTGCTGCTGTAGACGCAGTCACGTTTACTTTCGACATCATGTGGTAGAATTTAAGAGCAAGACCGCCAGTTGGTTGTGATGCCGCTTCTGCAGTTGCTTGAAGGTGGTCTTCTTGTTCGTATCTCGAAGATTTAACAACGATATCGTCAGTGATTGTGGCACTGGCAGGAGCCACACCTGCGTTAAATGGAGTAAATGTTGCAGATACTGAAGTTGATTTAGGATAGAATGCAACGAAGTTCATAGGCCATGCATTAATATTTGTTGGCCACTCAGGAGCTTCTACGCTTGTGGTACCTGTTCCGAGTTTCCACTGCCATCCGTTGTAGTCACTTACAGTGTTGTCCAATGCTGCTGGCTTGTAGTAATCGTAAGTACCATTAAGAACAGTAGCAACAGTTCCATCATCATACCAAGTTGCGCCATTAGCTGCGTAACCATAAACTGGGAAACCACCAGCCAAATCGTCAAGTGAATAAGAGTTTGCACGAGTCGTAGTTCCTGTGAAAGAAATCTTGCTTGGGTCATTTGGAATAATGTCCTCATGTGCTGTTTCTACTTTAGAACATGAACTCAACACGATAGCTGCTGTAGCAGCAAACATAAATGTTTTTTTCATCTTTTTAATTGTTTTTAGTTGTTTGTGTTTGTTTAAATTAATTGTAAATTATTTTTGTTGTGTATGTATATTTCTTTCTGTGTATGGAGTGATAATTATAGCGGGATTACTGGTTCTTCTTCCCAATCCTCAACCGAGATAGAACCTGTAACGTAATCTAATTCTATCGTGGAAATTCTCATATCTATATCAATAGCTGTCCCGATTTCTGTTTGTGACTTCATTGCCTGACTGGTTAGGTCAAATGGCAGAGGTGTTTTCACAGGCTCGGTAGTAGGGTCATTGTCCAAATCCACGAGGAACTCTACGCCATCGGTCTGCATCAGCTCGCCAGAGATGTATAGGAAATCAAGATCCAGATTGTATAGCTTCTGCGGATTTGCCCCCTGCTGCTCCTCGAGATTGTAGTCGCGACCGAAACTCAAGAACTTAACCGAGGTTTGACCCGAATAGTCTTCATAAATGTTATCTCCGCTCGATGGACTCCAACCATCACCCATATACTCACCCTTCTCGTTGTACCAGTTCGAACGGCCGTTGAACGTGAAGTACTGAATCATTGACTTTGTGGTAGGCTCTCTAAAACCACGCCCCGTACGCATATTAACCTTGTTGGTAAAGCCTATCAAACCGCCTTTTATCGCGCTCACAGAGGTCAAGTTATTAACCTGTAGCTTCACTTCAATATCGTATGTCAACTTGCGCATGGTGATTCCATCCGTACTGCCTTTTGTGTCTCCACATAGCGCATAGAACATGTCTTCCTCCGCTTTGCTCAATTTAGTGTTGGATACTCTCGTCGCTAAGCGATCCATCAAAGTCTCGTTCGACTCGCTCTGCGAATACTCAACCATGTTCTGAGTCACCACGAAATCGTCAAGGCTCCATGTAGAAAGCCTCAGAGGTGAATTCATGAACAGATAATCAGTGCCAGATACATCGTCCCAGTAATAACCCGTAGGATTATCAGTGTGCGTATTGACGTAGGCCGCAAAATTTACGTAGCTATCCACATTCTCAAAACCAACGCTCATCAGACCTCCAGTCTCTGCACCATCCCAGTATGAGTCTGAAATTGACTCGTTCATCACAATTACCGAATACTCGCCCACGGGAACATCTATGAAACCCTCATTGATGCTATATCCATCACCGATATAACGCTCGATAACCTCACCACCATCCTTTGGGAACAACATAAAGGTGACACGGTGTATGTACGCGTTACTCTGTTTGGTAAAGCCCTTAGAGTCAACCACGAATCCCGAGTAATCCCAATTCAACATCACCGGTATCTTTGCAACCTCATATGGAGCGTTCCTCTCGTGAATTTCTTGATACTCACACGAAGAAAGTAGAGCAGCTGAGGCAAACATCACAAGCCCTGCAACGCACCCCTGAAGTCTACGCATTGCAGCTCCCAACATATATGTCATATTACTCTTTTTCACTTCCTTTCTATTCTTCTGTGTACTGTATGCTAATAATCTATTTTCTCTTTTTATAATTAATCATCCACACGAGTGAAACTTTCGCTCTGGTGGGGCCAAACCATGTTAGTGATTTTGTGGCATCACGGTAGGCTTTCCACCATTGACCATCCACAAACTCGGCCGTGTACTCCTTGTAAGTGCTCGTCATGACTCCGAGCCCAAGAGAATACTCTAATCTCAAACTACCGCTCTTGTTGATAGTGTGTGCGTAACCCGCTGTCAGACCATAACTAACCAAGTCTTTTGACTGAACACCCTTTTTCTGGAACTCAAAGTCATACGAACCAAGAGTGCCATAAGCCCCCACAAAGAAACCAGTGAGTGCAGGCTGTGTCGTTCTATCTGCGCCCAGCCAGTAGCGACCTTCAAGAGTTCCAACCATCGCTTGGATACGACTGCGCTGGCTATCCGACTGGCCGTTATCGAAAACCCACCATGGGCCAATCCACTCACCCAGCACACTGAATCTGTCGCCTATAGGAAACTCTATCTCGGCATTGAGAAGCGTCACTGCATCAAAAAGCATATTGGTCTTCAATGCCAGCAGGGGTTTCATTTCATACTCCTCAACCGCGGTGTATATCGACCTTTGGAATGAGAAATCAACGTCCGGCAATTCGTACTTAAAGTCCGAGATTTTTGCTTTGAGGCTATCACCACCAGCGATTTCGCCCAAAATTCGTCTGTACTGTATCACAACCGGAGAACTGTAACGTAGCTCCTCGAAGATGTTTTCTTTGAGATAGTCCCACGTCTGACCATTGTGCATGGTTCTAATCACCCATTCTTTGTTGTCGAGTGTGCGACGCTCGTCGTCGATGACTTTCAGCAACTCAGCTCTGTGAGGTATTGAGCCGTTTGCCTCCACTGCCGCCCTGAAAGCAACCCAGTCCTCTGCAATGGCATTTGTTGTAATGTCGCTTGACTCAACCTCAGAGTAGCGCTGCACCAATAAATTCTTAATTGCTTGCGCTCTACGCTGAGCGAGTTTGAGGTTGTTGTGCTCAAGTCCGTCCACAGAGGCAGAAGCAAAGATGTCGATTAGGTGGAGTTCCGAAGCAGTGGTGACGTTATTCTCGCTATTAATTATCGCATCCAGGCGTGCAAGCTCCTGAGCATTTTGGCCAAATTCAAGATCAAAAGTTGAACTACTTATATTAAAATAGAACTTAAACTCGCTCTGTACCACACTATCCCTACGCTCTGAGGCGAGAACCTCCCCATCAACAACCTCTGCCGCAGGAGTAGGGCACAGCTCTGCAACTTGCACTCCCTGGCTATCTCTGGCGAGTAGTTCGCCCTGAGCCGCCAACGCAAGTCCCATCGCCATGGCAACTATTCTCGCCGCCATCTGGGTTGTTATGTTGAAGTTAATTTTCATTTCTCTTTATATATATAGTAGTCTCTCTCTATTTAATTTTCCGTCTGTAAATTATTATGCAGATGCATGTTTTGCATAGTCATAAATTGAAATCTCTTTTAATTTGTTTTGCTTAAATTCCAACACCTCCTCCAACGCCAAGCACAGCAAGCATTTTTGCGCCGACACAGTATTTGAAACCTGTGGCAAAACATGGTGACAATCAAGGTGCGTATTCTTTCCTTCGAGCACCTCGAGAATATCGTTCAAGGAGATGCGGCGAGGGTCCTTTGCAAACTGATACCCTCTGGATGATCCCCCAACACTGCTTCTCAACACTCCCGCTCTTGTCAACCTTGTTAAATTCTGCGATAATGCCCTAGCATTGAAATCGTGAGCTTCGGTGAGTTGAAGTGAACTCATTCGCTCGTTACGGTCCCAAGCGTCTACCAAACCTCTGAGGCAGTGTAGTGTAATTCTTGTAGATGCTAATACCATGATTCTTAATGTTTAATTATAATGCAAAAACTGTACAATTTATTATAAATATTATCTCTGTGCTTTAATTTCTCGCCATACTGTAAATACATCCACCTTCCTAAATACATTCATTCACTGTATTTACTTGTTTTAAAAAAATGGCTTACTTTTTTGCTTGCCATTGATCTAAATTCAGTACTTAACTTTTCTCTTATTTTGTCACTTCAAAAGCGTTTCGCTTTATTTGACGGTGCAAATGTATCGAGAAAAAGCTATCTAAAAATAACAAATTACCCCAAAAGCACTCATTAAATCGGACATTTTTTGACAATTTTGCCTTAATGCACATTTGATAACGCTTTTGTCCTATTTAAAACCGTAGATTGCTCTTTTATAGCATTATACGATTCTAACCTCCATGTTACAAATGATAACTAAATTGTCGGTTTTCATCATTCCACCCCTCGTTTCCATCCCGCTTTCACTCTATAAACCCTTTTTAGGGGTGATTTATTGTGCATATTGTGCACATATAGTAACCAAGTCATGCAAATACAGTACTCGCAGTAAATACAAGTATCATTTGTATTTACATTTGCACGCAAAAAAAGGGCAACCTCCGAAGAGGTTGCCCTTGTATCGACTGTGGTTTTATTGGTCGATATTTTACTCCGTCACGGAATCTCGGTACTCCGAGAGGGTCATTCCTGTATGCTTTTTAAAATACGTATGAAGGACTGAGGGCTGGCTAAAGTTAAACTCAACTGCCAAGTCATTGATAGACATGTTTTCGTACTTCACCGACATTTTCAGTTGGTCAATAGTAGTTTGTGCTATCCAGTCCGAAGGAGATTTGCCCGAAGCGTCCTTCACCAAGCGATTGAGATGGCGAGGGGTGATATGCTGGCGGTCGGCATAGTAAGTAACACTGCGTTCGAATTTGCAGTTGCCGTACATGTGCAGCATGAAATTTCGGAAAATAACTTCGTTATGGGTCTTATAGCCGCCTCTTTTGTGGGTGGTTGCAAGATAGCTATAAATAATGTTATACGCCACTACCAAGAACAACGCATTGTTCATTGCCTGCACAAACTCGTTATCTTCGGCACCAACGAGGTCGAGCTGATCCAACATCAAGGTCATGCGGTTGTAATCCACCTCGTTGAGCTCCAACAATGGTGTACTATTAGATATTGCGAGGTACTCAATACTATTTGGCAGCTTGAGGCGCTTGAAGAAGTCGTCACAAAAACCCACCAAATATCCGTCAAAATCCTCAGAAATATCTGAAATCTTGAACGAAGCAAACATTGCACAGATAACTATATTACCCTTGGTGAGGTCGTAGCGGCATGAGTTAATAGTCACGGAGATACTGCCTTGGGTACACAGTACAAAAACACCATATTCCATATTTTGTTCTGTTGGGAAGGGGTTCTTGCTCCAATCAGTCTCCATCAAGTACTGGTCTGTTTTTATCATAATCTTTAGTTTATTAAATGGTTAGGGATATATCATCCATTTTTATAATGCGAAGATACGCAATCAAAAGCAGATATGCAAATTTTAACGAAACAAATTATATATAAAAATGCTACATTTTGTAATCAATTCGTGGATTTAATATATACAAATGCTACATTTTGCAATGAAAACGAGGGGTTTAGTGGCATGCTTTTTGGAGCACAAAAAAAATGGAATTTATTTTTAAATAAAACTCAACATGAAAAAAACAGGACCAAAACCTTCAGTGGCAAAGCTGAGCATCATGACCCTTGCAATTATGAATGTTGCAGCTGTCGTCTCGCTGCGTGGTTTGCCATCGCAAGCAACCTACGGGCTATCTTCAGCATTCTACTATCTATTTGCAGCCGTGGTATTCCTAATCCCTACGGCTCTCGTCGCAGCAGAGCTGGCATCGATGTTTTCCAACAAGCAGGGCGGCCTCTTCCGCTGGGTGGGCGAGGCTTTTGGCAAGCGAGTCGGCTTCGTGGCCATCTTTTTGCAATGGATGCAGAACACAATCTGGTATCCCACAGTGCTTACCTTTGCGGCAGTATCGCTGGCATTCATAGGCATGAACGAAAGCGCTGACGCTGAGCTTGCCTCCAACAAGCTCTTCACCCTGACAATAGTACTGGGAGTCTACTGGCTCGCAACCTTTATCTCGCTCAAGGGAATGGGCTGGGTTGGCAAGGTTTCGAAACTCGGTGCTATGGTGGGAACAATCATACCTGCTGGACTGTTAATCATCTTTGCTATTATATATATAGTCACGGGTGGGCATAACAACATGGATATGAGCCAGAGTTTCTTCCCCGATTTGAGCAAACTCGATAATCTGGTCTTGGCATCTTCGATTTTCCTCTTCTACGCGGGTATGGAGATGATGGGGGTGCACGTTGCTGATGTTGAAAAACCAAGCAGAAACTACCCTCGGGCTATTTTCATCGGAGCGATTATCACTGTCACCATCTTCGTACTGGGCACTTTTGCACTGGGATTTGTTATACCCTCCCAGAACATAAATCTTACGCAATCACTATTAGTTGGTTTCGACAATTACTTTGCCTACCTCAAAATCAGTTGGGCAGGTCCCGTAATTGCCATCGCTCTTGCGTTTGGGGTGTTGGCAGGGGTGTTGACATGGGTTGCGGGCCCATCACGAGGCATTTTCGTGGTGGGTAAAGCTGGTTATCTGCCCCCTGCATTGCAGAAAACCAATAAGAATGGTGTACAAAAAAACATACTCTACATTCAAGGTGCAATCGTAACGTTGCTGGGTATTCTATTCGTTGTGATGCCAAGCGTGCAGACCTTCTACCAGATTCTCTCGCAGCTGACAGTCCTACTGTACTTGGTGGTGTATATGCTGATGTTCCTTGCTGCCATAACGCTGCGCTACAAACTCAAAAAGGCTGAACGGCCATTTGCAATAGGCAAAAATAGCAATATATGGATGTGGATTGTTTCAGGAGTTGGGTTCTGCGGGTCCTTGCTGGCATTCACTCTGAGCTTTATCATGCCTTCGATGTTCGAGGGCGAAATCTCAGCCGGGGTGTGGTTCTCGGTGCTTATTGTCGGAGCTATTGCAATAGTGATCACTCCACTTCTAATCTATGCTCATCGCAAGAGCTCGTGGAGAGATCCAAATGCTCAAATCGAGCCTTTCCACTGGGAAGAGGATAAGAATAATATCTCACCCAAAGAATAATAAATTTGGCAAACCCCCATTTTTTTAGTAATCTTGCACCCTGTAAAAGTTATTTTTGCAGGGTGCATCATTATTTCTAAATACTATGGCAAACAAGATATTCACGCCCAAGGTAGCGCTACTGGCAGTACTAACCTGCCTGATATGGGGCTCAGCATTCCCATTCGCAAAACTCGGCTTCGAATATATGCCACCACTGCGACTCTCGGCATACCGCTTCGTTTTGGCGGGACTATTATTGCTGCCGCTGCTCTTAGCCCAGCGATACAATTGGCGTGAGCTGCGTGGCCAAATGGGCTTTGTGCTGTTTTTTGGTTTCATCCAGACGTTTTGCCAATACGGGCTCTTCTACTACGGACTGAATATGGCACCTTCGGCAATTTCGGCTATTGTCATCGGCGCAAATCCATTTTTTGTGGCGATGCTGGCGCACTTCCTCGTGCCCGGCGATAGACTCAACCTCAGAAAAACATTGTCCATACTCATCGGGATATCGGGCGTTGCATTCATATCGATAAAGGGCGAGGTGTCGCTGGACGAGTATCCGCAGTTCTACCTCGGCATTGCAATACTCACGCTGAGTAATATCATCGGTTCGTACACAAACATTATGGTGGTGAATCATAAAACCAAGCTCAATAATGCAGCACTTATATGCGTGTCGTGCATCTCGGGCGGGATACTGCTCTTTCTCTTCTCACTACTCATGGAACCTCAAGGTGCTGTGGGATTGATCGGGTACCCACTGGAATTCTATGGCTCGCTGCTGTGGCTCGCACTCATTCCTGCCATTGGCTTCACAACGTGGTACTACCTGCTGCAACTCCCAGGCGTGAAAGTCTCGGAGATAAACATATGGAAATTCACAGTCCCAGTCTTTGGCGTTGTGCTGAGTTGGGTGCTGTTGAGCAACGAATCTCCCAACTTATACTCAGTGCTGGGCATCGTTATCATATCGTTCTCTATTATCCTGCTGCAAACCACCCCTAAGAAAAACATAGGGAGTAACCACAGCAAAGAGAAATAGGGAGAGCGTGGGTTGGGGGCGTACTCTCTTTGCACGAGGTTAATAGTGTTTTTATTCAGAAAAAAATAATAACTTTGTAGGGGTACAAGAAAAATTAAACCCTTCGAGATATTATGGAAAAATACAATGGCTGGGACGAACTCTTTGCTGTGGAGTTCAAAAAAGAGTATTTCCAGCGCCTCAGTGCATACATTAGCTCGCTGCCACAGGAGATAGTGTTTCCCCCTAAAAGCCAACGTCTTAGCGCCTTTATGGCGTGCCGCCCCGAGCAGGTGAAAGTTGTAATCATTGGCCAGGACCCCTACCACAACGTGGGGCAGGCAAATGGTTTGAGCTTCTCGGTAGATATCACGCCGCTTCCCCCATCACTTAAGAACATTTTCAAGGAATTATCTGCCGACATCGGAGGCAATAATCCACTCTCAGGCGACTTGATGCCGTGGGCTCGCCAAGGAGTACTGCTGCTCAACAGCGCACTGAGCGTGGAGGCTCACAAAGCTGGCTCGCACTCGAAAATAGGATGGCAATACTTCACCGATGCCGTAATCAAACACCTAAACGATAACTACGAAAACCTCGTCTATATTATATGGGGAGCACACGCTCACAAAAAATGCTTGTATATTGAGAACCAAAGAAATTGCGTGCTAATCTCATCGCACCCCTCGCCGCTCTCCAACACCAAACCCTTTGGCGCTTACCCACCTTTTAGCGGTTCACGGCCATTTTCGAAAGCAAACGACTATCTGCAAAGCATAGGCAAGACACCTATTGAATGGAGGTTGGAGATTTGAAAAATATACACTATATTTGAGGGTTAATTCACATCATATTGCTGCGCATCATCACTCCAATTATTCGGAAAACTAACCATAACTAAACCATACAAAAAACATGAAAAAAACTTTAACCATGCTTGCCATTGCGGCAACTCTATTCTCATTCTCCACAGCCAGCGCACAGTGCGATAAAAAAGAGGGCTGTTGTGCAAAAGCCAAAAAAGGCGAAGTCATCAAACTCTTCAATGGCGAGAACCTCGATGGGTGGTACACCTACATCACTGATCGCGGCCGTGATACCGACCCCAAAGGAGTTTTTACTATCAAGGATGGACTGCTGTATATCTCTGGCGAAGAGTGGGGGTGCATCACAACCAAAGAAGAGTATGCCAATTATAAAATAACGCTCAGATACAAGTGGGGCGAAAAAACATACGGCAGTAGAGCTAAATTAACCCGCGATAGCGGCCTGTTGTTCCACTCCCAGGGAGAGGACGGAAAAATAGCAAAGGCTTGGCAATACTCGCTCGAAACAAATATAATTGAGGGTGGTACTGGCGATTTTATAGTCATGGGCGATGGCTCTGAGGATTACCAAATGACAGTCACTATTGATGCCGACGAACAGGCTAAAAGTGGGGAGAGATACTATAAACATGGCGGCAAAGCGGTAGCGAGCAGTACTGGGCGTTTTAATTGGGTGAACCGTGATGCAAATTGGAAAGATGTGCTTGGTTTCCGTGGCGAGAATGATGTGGAAAATGCTCTGGGCGAGTGGAATGTCATGGAGTGCGTGATTGTTGGTGATGAAGTTTATGTGTTCCTCAATGGGCAGTTTATCAATCATGCGACGAATATTCGCCCTACGAAGGGGAGGATTCAGATTCAGAGCGAGGGTGCTGAGATTGTTTTCAGCGACATTGAGATAAAGATGCTTTAGGCGCTACCAGGGGGGGGGAGATTGGAAAAGGGGGCTGAGAGGCTCCCTTTTTTTATGGCTTACGTTGTGTGGGTCGGGTGGCGAGTGCCCCCGCAGGGCTTTTGTTTTGGTTGCTCTGCTGGTGTAAAATGTGTCGAAACTCCAATCAGGGTGCCCGCAGGGCTATTGTTTTTTGTTATTCTATCAGCACAACAAAATAATCGGGGTGCCCGCAGGCACCGCCCGCGCGGCG
>CAYJIF010000029.1:0-17601 GCA_964370175.1 uncultured Rikenellaceae bacterium | reverse complement strand
CTTGCGCTCGTATGGACTACCACAATGTGAACTACCACATTCCACTTCCAGAGGGCGTGCTAACTCAAAATGTTGTGTTCACTGGCGATTCAGCAACGCTTGAATTCACTAACACTCGCTCACTGCCTATGGTCTACACCACAGACGGCACAGAGCCAACTGCACAGTCGGCAGTTTATGGCACTCCTATCGTTATTACAGCAGAGAACGCAGAGGTGAAAATTGCAACGCTTATGCCTACTAACAAAATCAGCAACATCAGAACAGTGCCAGTGAGCAAACAAACTCTAAGCCCTGCTGTTGAACCTGCCAAAGATCACCAAGACCTCGCTAAAACACTGCGCGCAAATGCTGACCAAACAATCCGCGTACGTACAGCTCCTGGCCTATTTGCTACGGAGGCTGAATATGCTAATGCACAATTTGGCGCAGATACGCTTCTTAGCAAATTCCACGGCGGTATTGCATACGACATGTACAAACCATCGCTCTCTATCTACGAAGGATATGTTGAGTTCCCAGAGGACGGAATCTACACTTTCACAACGGATATGAACGAGCTGTGGATTGATGGTGTACAAATCATCAACAACAATGATGGTCTTCGTCGCCACCACGCAGTGAAGATGCAAAAAGCCCTTGCAAAAGGCAAACACACTTACAAACTCGTGGTGAACAACATGATTAAAGACGGATGGCCAATCAACTGGAACGAGGTTGGTTTCCGCTTCAAACTTCCATCGGGTGGTGATTTCAAACCAGTCACCGCAGAGATGGTTAGCTACTAAGAGCCTATATTTTTGAGCGAGAGCGCATAGAGACACACTCCCTACTCTTGCTCAAAGACAGCAGCAACCACCACACTGTTGCTCACAAAAACAAACGCCCTGCTCCACTTGGAGTGGGGCGTCTGTTTTTGTCACCACCCACACACACATACACGCAAAATAACGCACTAACGTAATTTTATGCTATTTTATTTTATATACTGAAAAAAAATCTTATATTTGCCATGAGTATCTGCACGTAAAAGAAAATCTAACAGCAAAAACAAATCACTATGAAAAAGAGAATTCTACTAACATTTCTCGCACTTGGTGCCATGATCGGCTGCCAGGGAGTACTGGACAATGTGAATGTCAAAACCGAAATTTCAATGCCCGTTGGCAGCTTTGTCGTAAACGACTCTGTTATATTTTCGATGATGGGGGATTACAGCACCAGCGTTTCCCAAACTCCAGAGGGCGTTATGGCATACAATGCCGAGGATAACATCTCGGTTGTTGACCAAACCATCTTTAACAATTTGTTCGAGATCAGGAATCAGTCGCTGGAATACACCTTCTCAATCCCTAAGCCTCCGGTAGTAGACCCAAACTCAACGGTGAGCGTGCCCATCAACATGGACTTCATCATCCCGCTTGATATAGACAACGGCGTATCTCTTGAGGAGATTATCTTTGACTACAGCGCCTTCCACCCCGCCATTGACGAGGCTGCGCTGGCAAGAGCGGGCATTGACAACCTGACCATAACCATGAAGAGCTATACAAATTCAGCCACAGGGGAAGCCGTTTCAACGCCCGTCAACACCACTACTGTGATGAATAGAGACTACGTGCTCAGAACCGAGCAAGAAATCACCACACCCAACAGCGTCACCTTCAACGTTACGGGAAGCGCTACACCAAGCCGCATGGTGGATGCAAACGACATAAAACTAAGCATAAACATCAGCGTAAGAGATGTAATCTCGGCCAAGGGCGATTTCGGACAGAGAGAAGCTCTATCGCCGGTGGTGAATTACACGGTGAACGACCAGTACTATGACTTCGTATCGAAAATCGAATATGTGTACTTTGGTGACCCACAGATTATCGTTGAGGTTCAGAACAACTTTGAGGTGAGTGCGCTTGTGACAATAGACAAACTCAATATCACTAACACTCCAGTAATTTTCAAACCCGGCTACGACAAGTTCCTGGCAGAAAAAGGCAAGAAAAGCACCTTCACGCTCAGCAACGCCTCAACGCTCAGCGACAAACAACTCTCCGCCCTGTTGGACAAAGACTTCCGCACGCTTTCGCTTCAGTTTGATGCCAAAGTAAACCCATCGGAGGCAGAAGTACAAACCATAGCCAACCCACCCGAGCAATACACCCAGGAAACGAACTACAGCGTGAATAACACCAACTCCCTGGATGTCACCTACAAACTATTCATGCCTTTTGAATTCATCCTGCTCAACGCACAGCACGACCAACTCGTGGAACTCGACCTGGCTTCTATCAAGTCTGACGAGATTGACATCGAGGATTTCGCTCTCGGCTTTGCAGGACTCAACACAATACCTTTCGACGTGAAGATTAGTGCTTACACAATGCTCGGAACTACTCGTACAGAGCTCTTTGCCGAGCCAATCACCATACCTGCGTCCACCAGCGTGAATACCGTACCAGCTGTACCATACTCTCTACAGGGCTCGGACATGATCATCGCACCGATTCTCGATAACGCTATTAGCGAGATGATTAAATCTGGAACCAAACTCTACTTCAACATCAGCTTCTCGAGCAAGGACGTAGATGCAACCAACCCTGCATCAAGCCAACTGGTGAAACTATACACCGACAACGCTCTGGATCTGAAGATCTTGGTAGGAACCACAATGGATATCAGCCTATCTCAACAAAAATAGATAAATCATAACGTTACAGCTAACACACCTTAAGAGACTATGAAAAAATATATACTACTAATAGCAATGGCAGCCCTCACGGCTGGCTATGCAAGTGCGCAAGATAACGTAGCCCTACAAGCCAAGGAACTACCTCAAGCTCTGCACCTGAACCCAGCGGCACGACCATCAAAATCTTTCCTCTCGGTACCTTTAGTGGGGTCGTTCTCGCTCGGGGCGTCCAATCCATTCAGCATCAACCAAATCATAGACGTGCAGTCGACAGGCAGCTACCTGAACTTGCAAGCTATGTCTAACCTGTCGGGCACCACTCCTCTGCTTATGACCTCCGACTGGGATATTGCGAACATGGGATTCTATCTCTCTGACGAAGATTTTCTGCAAGTCAGCGTGCGCGCCAGATCGAGCGCAAGCACCACTCACCCATCGGGGCTCTACGACTTCCTAAGCAGCAGCACACTGGGCACACTCAAACAATACGACATCTCGTTCACTCCCGACGTCTTGGGATGGGGAGAGGTTGGCGTGGGATACTCACGATCAATCGACGACAACTTCACTGTGGGTGCACGACTAAAATACCTTATGGGATTCATCGGCGTGCAAAGCCCAACGGGGGTTAACTTCTCGCTCAACCAAAACTACGACCAATACCTGGTATCGGGCAACTACACAATGAACCTCGGGGGACTATCGCTCGCCAACAGCGATGGCAAGATGAACTACTTTGTTAGTCCGTTCGAAAACAGCGGACTCGCAGCAGATATAGGTATGACCTACGTCTCTGACTCTGAGGAATTCACAGCATCATTCTCGGTTTCGGACTTTGGAGCGATATGGTGGAACGGCGATGGCGCAACACAGCTCAACGTTAAAAA
The DNA here is from genome assembly GCA_964370175.1 of uncultured Rikenellaceae bacterium. Taxonomy (GTDB): domain Bacteria; phylum Bacteroidota; class Bacteroidia; order Bacteroidales; family Rikenellaceae; genus Mucinivorans. Next base: position 14,025 of record CAYJIF010000029.1, on the reverse strand, counting down.
CCCTGGCGCTCAGTATGACTTCAAAGGCGCGGGGAACCTCCTCGGCAGCAGAGATATTACATTTGTGGAGGTGCTCGACTCGCTATTCGTAGACCTTAACAACACTATTGGACTCGACACACTCAAAGGCGCATCGTTCTCGACACCACTGCCCACCACCATTCAGGCTATGGGTAGCTACGCTCTGGGCGATGAGCTCGAACACAACCTCAGCTTGGGCTTCATCGGTGCAATTCCTACCAGAGGCGACATGAGATATTCTGTCACTGCTGGATACGCATACCGCAGCCCTAATGACGTGTGGCAACTGATGTGCAACTACTCATACAGATGGGACAACCCTGTAAATATTGGAGTGGGAGCAGTCATGACTACGGGGAATTTCCAGATGTACTTATCCACGAATAATGTTATTTCGCTCTTCTCGCCCAATGACGCAAGAAATGTGAATTTCAATCTGGGGATAAATATTTTCTTTGGGGACTAACCCCCCCCTCGCTACATACAGACAACCCACCCGCCTTTTGAAGGGTCGCAACGCCACACAACAGAGCAATGCCTTGCAGGGCAACTCCGCAAAAATACGAGCACAGCAAAACGTGGCGCAGAAAAACGAGCACACATACACACAAAAAAAGAAACCAGCACCTTGTCCCATGTGCTGGTTTCTTTTTTTGTGTGTGATATAATAATATATCGAAGATTCTAAGAGAAATATGCTCTGAGTCTATCAAAAATATTCTTTGAACTTGATTTCTTCGCGGGCTTAAAGTTCGGCGCGCTTTGCAATTTCTGCAACATCTCACGCTGTTCCTCAGTAACGCTATGTGGCACGTAGATATCCACAACCACAAGCAAATTACCAACCTCATAGCCATTAATATCGGGTACGCCTTTGCCCTTGAGGCGAAGCACCTTGCCAGCCTCAGTACCCGCGGGCAGTTTGATTTTCGTGCGACCCGCCACCGTTGGGATTTCAACCGTAGCTCCCAAAATGGCATCCGCAACATTGATATTGAGGTTGTATATCAGGTCATTACCATCGCGCTGGAGCTCTTTGTCGGGGATTTCGTCAATAACCACTATCAAATCACCACTCTCGCCGCCATTACGTGCAGCATTTCCTTTGCCTGCCACGGAGAGTTGCATACCCGCCATCACACCTGCTGGAATTTTAATCTCCACGATTTCCTCGCCTTTCTGAACTCCGCTACCGTAGCATTTGGTACATTTTTCGGTAATTTCCTTGCCACTTCCGCCACAAGTTGGGCAGATTGCACGGGTGAGTTGTCTTCCGAAGATGGAGTTTACCTCGCGTGTCACCACACCATCGCCATTACACGTCGAGCAGGTTCTATAACTATTCTCGTCTTTTGCTCCCGAGCCGCTACACTGAGCGCAGGTTACGTCCTTGGTGATTTTGAGTTTTTTGGTAACGCCATTCACCACATCTTCGAGCGTCAGGGTCACTTTCACTCTGAGGTCGCTTCCGCGATTAGCTCCGCCTCTTGTGCTCGAGCGGAAACCGCCTCCCATGCCTCCACCGAAATGGCCGCCAAAAATATTACCAAAGCGTTCGAAAATATCCTCCATCGAGAATCCTCCTGCGCCGCCAAAGCCTCCGAAGCCGCCAAAGCCACCTCCTGCGCCTCCGCCTGAGGCCGATCCAGCATTTGCAGCGTGTCCAAACTGGTCATATCGAGCTTTTTTGTCAGGGTTCGACAGCACGTCATACGCCTCTGCCGCGTCCTTGAAGTTATCTTCGGCTGTTTTATCTCCAGGGTTTTTATCGGGGTGGAATTTAATTGCCGCCTTGCGATACGCTTTTTTTATTTCCTCTGGGCTGGCGCTTTTGGGCACCTCCAGCACTTCATAATAGTCTCTTTTGCTCATTTATTCTTAACTTATCAGATACCTAATTTATTCTCGACAAAACAGTTTATTCAAAGACCACTACTTTGGCAAAGCGCAGCACTTTTTCGCCGAGCATATACCCTTTTTGAGCAACGTCCATAATCTTGCCACTATCTTCGGGCGATTGCGCAGGCATCTTTGCGATTGCTTCTGCATAGTCCACATCAAAGACCTCACCAATGAGTGTCATCTCTTTGACTCCTTGGCCTTGCAGGGAATTGAGGAGTTTGGAGTGAATTAGCTCCATGCCGCTCTTAGTGTTTTCGTCCGTGATGTGGGGGAGAGCGCGGTCGAAATCGTCGAGCGTAGGGAGTATTGCTTTGAGGACATCGGCTCCGCCATACTGCGCCAGATCCGCTTTTTCACGGAGCGTGCGCTTGCGGAAATTATCGAATTCTGCCGACAATCTCATATATTTATCCTGCCATTCTTTCACCTCACCTTGGCAATCTTCTGCCATTTTGTCACCCACGCACTCTTCCTGAGCACTCTCAGCACTGTTTTGTTGGGTTTCTTCTACTGGGTTCTGAGTCTCTTTATTCTCTTTAGTTTCTTTGTTTTCAGAGGCTTTAGCTTTTGTCATATTCGTGTTTATAGGTTTGTTATAACATAGTATTGCTCAAATTGTGTACCAAGCAGAAACTAAAAGTCCACTCCATACTTCTCCAAAAAGGCATAGTTAGTGAGGTCGAGTTGCAGCGGAACGATGGTGACGTAGCCGCTCTTGAGTGCCGCTTCGTCCGAGTCGGTGGCATCAGGCTCGGCATTATGAAACCCCCCATTCATCCAGTAGTATTTGCGTCCACGCGGGTCGGTGTTGCCCACGAACTCTTCACGCCATAGGCCACGGGTTTGACGAGCGAATTTTATACCCTTAATCTCGCCGAGGGGTAGTGGTGGCACATTCACATTCCAGCATAGCGTCGGAGAGAGAGGGTGCAACTCCAGAGCTCTTTGAATCGCCATGCGACCGTAGTGCACCGCTGCCGAAAGGTCGGCACTGTACTCATGCGAGCAGAGCGAAAACCCTATCGAGGGAATATCATAGAGCGCCCCCTCGGTAGCCGCTCCAATAGTACCGCTGTATAGCACCGAGATGTTGGAATTGCTACCGTGGTTGATGCCCGAGAGTATCATATCAGGCTCCTCGCCCCCGTAGATTTCATCCAACGCCAATTTGACACAGTCCACCGGAGAACCGTTAGTGGAATAGACTATGAGCTTTTTGCCCGTATCATAGCTCTCTTCTTTTTCCACGTTGAGAAAGAGGGGTTCGTACATAGTAATTGCATGCGACATGCCCGAATAGCTACGGTCAGGGGCAACTACCATCACCTCGTCGGCAAATTCCAGAGCCAGCTCCCACAGAGCTTTTATGCCTGGCGAATCAAACCCATCATCGTTGGTAACAAGAATTTTCATATTTTTAAAGATTGTTTTACTAAGAAATAAGGGACAAAGGTAATCTTTTTTTCACAGAGGAGCACCATCAAATTAATGGTGATAGGGCTGCCCACGCAGAATCGTTGGTAACAAGAATTTTCATATTTTTAAAGATTGTTTTACTAAGAAATAAGGGACAAAGGTAATCTTTTTTTCACAGAGGAGCACCATCAAATTAATGGTGATAGGGCTGCCCACGCAGAATGGTATGCGCTCGGTAGAGCTGTTCGAGGAAAATAAGGCGCACCATTTGGTGCGAGAAGGTCATCTTCGAGAGGCTAATCTTTTCGTTACAGCGTGCATATACAGCCGCACTAAAACCATAAGCACCGCCCACTACGAAACTCACCTCGCGAGTACCCCTAAGCCCTAAGTTCTCGACCAACTGAGCAAAGCTCTCGCTGGAGTGCATCGCACCGCCAACGTCCAGCAATATGACGCTATCACTCCCCGTGCACTGCTTCAAAATCAACTCACCCTCTTTTTGCTGTATCTCCGCGGTGCTCATGTTTTTTGCATTCTTCAGCTCGGGAATCACCACATACTCCAGCGTACAATAGTGCTTGAGCCTGCTTAGATACTCATTCTCACCCTCACTGAGGTATTTCTGCACCGTCTTGCCAACGGCAATCAACTTAATTTTCATAACACATTAACCTCCATATCTATGTGCACGCCGAACTTTTCAGCAATTGTTTCTATTATTTTCTTGGCGAGCGACAACACGTCACCTGCCACACCCCCGCCATAGTGCACAAGCACGAGCGCTTGTTTGGGGTGGACTCCCACAGCGCCATCTCTTACGCCCTTGAATCCCGCCTTTTCGATGAGCCAGCCTGCTGGAATTTTCACTCCCTGAGCAGAGGCATAGTAGGGAATTTCGGGGTATTGCGCCTGCAACCTCCTAAAGTCTGATTCTGACACCACGGGGTTCTTAAAGAAGCTACCCGCATTGCCTACTTCGCTTGGTTCTGGGAGCTTGCTCTTGCGGATATGGGTCACAGCCGCCGCAATATTTAAAAGAGTCACTCCGCCCTCCATTGCCTGCACCTCGGCTCTGAGGTCGCCATAGTCGAGCTTGGCTCTGAGCGGATCGAAATCCTCGGACAACCTGAAAGCCACACGAGTGATAATTGCCCGCCCCCTGAGCTCACGTTTAAAAATCGAGTCACGATAACCAAATTCACACTCCTCAGCAACTATTGTCCTGAGCTGCATAGCAACCGTATCAAAATACTCAATCCACTCAATGACATCGCTCACCTGCGCACCATAAGCACCAATATTCTGCACCGGAGATGCCCCCACCGTGCCTGGAATATAGGCAAGATTCTCAATCCCACAGAGGCCATTTTCCACTGCCCACTCCACAAAAGCGGGCCACTCTCTGCCTCCTTCGACCACTACCAACTCCCCCTCTCTGGAAATCTTCTCGCCCCCAATGCGCACAATCACTCCGTCGTAATCGCCCCTGAAAATAACATTGCTTCCCCCGCCCAGCACATACCACGGCAACCCCTGCTCACGACAAAATGAGATTGTTTGGCAAAACTCCTCCGAGGTGTGAAGAGTCACAAAATAGCGTGCCGTTGCGGCAAAGCCAAAAGTATTGTAGGGCGTGAGGTCGACGTCTGCGAGAAAAGTATTCATAGAAACTGAGTAAAAAAATTTTAAATTCTGGACAAAAATACGTAACTTTACCTTGTTAGGGAAATTTTTTTACTCATTTTTCGCCTTTTTATTACCATGAACTTCAACACCAAAGATCTTGAGTTGCTTAATGCCAAGGGTATTACGACACAAAACATAGAGACACAGATACAGAATTTCAAAGAAGGATTCCCGCCGCTGAATATCAGCCGCGCTGCCGTTTTGGGCGATGGGATACTCTGCTTGGGCGAGGAGCTACCAAGGGATTATGCCGCAAAATGGGACTCTATGATTAAGAGCGCGAGGCTACAAGTTGTGAAATTTGTGCCCGCCTCGGGAGCAGCCACACGTATGTTTAAGGATTTCTACGCCTTCTTGCAAACGGGGGTGAGCAACCCTGCCGTGGAAAAAACCCTAAGCAATATCACCCGATTCGCTTTCTACGACAAACTCGTGGCACTGGGCACCGACCTCAACAATCCAAAGGCGGTCATCTCGGCTATTGTTGCCGAGGGGCTGAACTACGGCGCAAAACCCAAAGCACTAATTGAGTTCCACCACTACCCCAGTGGCGGACGCACCGCCTGTGAAGAACATCTGGTCGAAGGAGCGCAGTATGCAGCCTCCGAGGGAGGGGTGGTGAATATCCATTTCACAATCTCGGCAGAACACCAGGAGGGCTTTGAAAAAATCATCAACGAACAGAAAGAGAGCCTCGAAAAACGCTTCGGAGTGAAGTACGCGGTGAATTACTCTGTGCAAAAAGCCTCGACCGACACAATAGCCGTAGACCAAGCCAACCAACCGATGAGAACCGCTGATGGAGATCTGCTATTCAGGCCTTCTGGACACGGTGCGCTCATCGAAAACTTGGGCGATATTGATGGCGATGTGATATTCATCAAGACCATCGACAACCTCTGCTGCGAACAACGCCGCCCTGATACCATACTCTATAAAAAAGCGTTGGGTGCGTTGGCACTGGAACTACAATCACGAATTTTCTCTTACCTGCGGGATATCGAATTGGGCGAGATTGACTTGGCCGAAGCGTGGGATTATGCACAAAGAGAGCTCGGACACAAATTCCCCGAGACTCAGAACCCGAACATAGAGACACTAAGCGAGGTGCTGAACCGCCCGCTCAGAGTCTGCGGAATGGTAAAGAACGAGGGCGAGCCCGGGGGCGGCCCATTCTGGGTGCTAAGCAAAAATGGCGAACAAAGTCTCCAAATTGCCGAAAGCGCACAGATTGCTCCCGAACAAAAATCGCTCATGGCAAGCGCCACTCACTTCAACCCCGTGGATATTATTGTACTGCCCAAAGACTACAAAGGCAAGAAATTTGAACTCAACAACTACACCGACCCGCAGACGGGATTTATTTCGAGCAAGAGTTTCGAGGGCCAATCGCTCAAAGCCATGGAGTTACCAGGCCTATGGAACGGCGCAATGGCAAAATGGAACACCGTTTTTGTGGAAGTGCCCATCAGCACATTCTCGCCAGTGAAAGTGCTCGAAGACTTGCTCCGCGAGGCACACCAATAAAATTTTTAGCATTTTGTAGCAAAAAACAAGAAAAAGATTTACATTTGTGGTACTGATTATAATGTTTTTCTAAAATATAACACAAGACAATGGAAAATAGATTAACCGAACTTACCGAAAAGTTGCGCAAAGAGGGATTGGAGCGTGGGCAAAACGAAGCGCAAGAGGTCGTTGCTAAAGCAAAGGCTGAGGCTCAGAGAATTGTTGAGGAGGCAAAGGCTGAGGCACAAAAAATCACGAGCCAGGCTCAGAGCGATGCCGAACAGCTCAGCAAAAACACGGCGAGCGAGGTGAAAATGGCATCGCAACAAGTGCTCGGAGCGCTACGCACTCAAATCGAAACAATGGTTACTGCCGCTGTGGTAGAACCCAAAGTTAGCGAAGTGTGGAGCAATGGCAGTGCCGTAAAAGAGCTTATTGTCGAGGCTATTAAGAGCTGGAACCCCGAGCAAGAGGGCGGAGTTCAAGTAGTTGTTCCCGAGGCGATGCTCAGCGATGTGCAGGGAGCCGTGGCACAGTATCTTGCCGCGGGAGTCGAGGTTGTGAGCAATACCAAAGTAAAAGTGCCATTTAGACTCAGCCCCAAAGAGGGAGGATACTACGTGGACTTCAGCGATGAGGCGTTCACCGAACTACTCAAAGGCACTATGAGAGCCAAGGTAGCGGAACTGCTATTCTAAACAGGCACATGCTGCCCTACGCGGCAGCCCCGCCACATCCCACGACAGCCCCCCCCACCGTGGAGCTCAAAAGTTTACAAGCACACATTGACATTATTTCTACGGATTAAGACAAAAAGAACTCTATGTACTATACGCTAATTGCATCACTACAACCCTTCGTGCTCAGGGGCGAGGGAGGAGCTAATTCTCAGAGTGTCGAACTCATGGGATTGCGTGCCGAGGTGCTGGACACTCTCACGCCCAAAGATCGTGAGGTGGTGCAGCTACTGTACACGTTCTACGATATTGAAAACCTACTGGGGCAACTCAGCCACAGCAACATCCCCCACAACCCGCTGGGAAATCTGAACCAAGAGGAAATCTCGCAAGAGATTGAAAATGCAGTCGACCTCGAAGATGATGAGCCTTTCATTAGCAAATTCCCCGTGTCGGTGCGCTACGCTCTGGACCTCATCAAGGGGCGAGGCGATGTTGATCAAGACGAAGTGACGACAACACAAGAATACACCATCCGTGATGCCGAAAAACTGTTGCTCGAAAACTTCTACACGCAATGCAGCGCCTCTAAGAACAAATACCTGAAGAAGTGGGGCGAGATTGATAGAGCCATAAGAATGATTGTGGCTGGCGAGGCGCAAAACGAAGATTCCGCAATAGATGTGCAAGAAGAGTGGTGGTACGCAGAGTTGCAAGGTGTGGTGGCAGAGCAAGATTTTGTTCGTCGCGAACACAGAATGGACGAACTCAGATGGAACATTGCTGAGATTCTCATAGAACCTGCTGGTATTGACGGGCTCACACATGAATTTGACCTCTGTGCGGTGCTAAGCTACCTCACTAAGCTCAACATACTACAACGCTGGGAAAAACTCAGCAAGGAGGAGGGACGGGAGCGATTCGAACAAATTGTTAGCGGTTTTTCTCAGAAGGGAGAGATTGAGCTGTAGCCCAAGGCACGCAACAGTGTGCTGCGGCTCACGCACCGAAGTTTTTTTTTAGTCATTCAAGAAAAAGAAAAAAATACATAAAAATATGAAAACAGGAGTAGTTGCAGGAATTATATCGAACCTCGTTACGGTGAAAACCGCCGAGGCGGTGTCGCAAAATGAAATTTGCTACATCAACTGTGATGGCACAAAACTTATGGCCGAGGTTATCAAAATCACCTCCGGCAGCGTCTTTGTGCAGGTCTTTGAGAGCACACGTGGGCTAAAAGTAGGAGACAGCGTAGAGTTCGTTGGCTCGATGCTCGAGGCTACACTCGGGCCTGGAATCCTCTCTCGCATCTACGACGGACTGCAAAATGACCTCAAAGCAATGGAGGGCGTGTTCCTTCAGCGTGGCGACTACACCCCTGCACTGGACATGGACTCTACGTGGGACTTTACTCCGATTGCCAAAGTAGGCGATAGCGTGAAGGCTGGCGACTGGCTCGGCACTGTGCCCGAGGGGTGGCTGGACCACAAAATCATGGTGCCTTTTGTATTCAAAGGGGAGTATAAAGTGGAGTGGATTGCCGAGAAAGGCAACTACCCTATCACTGGCAAAATAGCCACGCTCACTGACTCCAAAGGCGAGAAACACGAGGTGACTATGATTCAAAAGTGGCCTGTCAAAGTGCCTATCACAGCGTTTGCCCAAAAGCCCCGACCACAAAAAATACTTGAAACAGGGGTGCGTGCTATCGACACATTCAACCCGTTGGCAGAAGGCGGCACGGGATTCATCCCAGGGCCTTTTGGAGCGGGCAAAACCGTACTCCAACACGCCATCTCGAAGCAAGCAAATGCCGAGGTTATAATCATTGCGGCGTGTGGCGAGCGTGCTAACGAGGTGGTGGAAACCTTTGTTGAGTTCCCCGAGCTTGACGACCCTCGCACAGGGCGCAAGCTAATGGAGCGTACGGTGATTATTGCAAACACATCGAACATGCCTGTTTCGGCTCGTGAGGCATCGGTCTACACCGCCATGACTATTGGGGAGTATTACCGTGCAATGGGCTATAAAGTACTACTGCTTGCCGACTCCACCTCACGTTGGGCACAGGCGCTCCGAGAGATGAGTAACCGACTGGAGGAGCTCCCCGGTCAGGACGCATTCCCGATGGACCTTCCAGCCATCATTTCGGCGTTCTACGCTCGTGCAGGTTTTGTGTACCTCAACAACGGAGAGACTGGCTCGGTGACATTCCTCGGAACAGTATCGCCTGCGGGTGGTAACCTCAAAGAGCCTGTGACAGAGTCTACGAAAAAAGCGGCTCGCTGTTTCTACGCCCTCTCGCAAGCACGCGCAGACTCGAAACGCTACCCTGCTATCGACCCGCTGGACAGCTACTCCAAATACCTGGAGTACGAAGAAATCCTGCAATACCTCGACGAAAACATCGAAAAAGGATGGGGAGCAAAGGTTATGGAGGCTAAGACCATCGTACAGAGGGGCAAGGAGGCTAACGAGCAGATCAACATCCTCGGTGATGACGGTGTGCCCGTGGAATACCACGACAAGTTCTGGAAATCGGAACTGCTCGACTTTGTGATACTCCAGCAAGACTCGTTCGACAAGACGGACACGAACTGTAGTCTGGAACGCCAGAAATATATGTTCAACTTTGTGATGAGCATTGCTCGTGCGGAGCGCAAGTTCGAGGACTTCGAAAAGTGTACGATCTTCTACAAAGAGCTCATCAATGCTCTCAGGCAGATGAACTACTCGGAGTACGAGAGCGAGCAATTCAACAAATACAAAGCGCAAGTAGACGAAATTATTAAGTAAAACATACAAGTACAAAAATGGGATTAAGTAAGGTTTATACAGCACTGACGGCTATCACCAAAGCTACCGTCACGCTAAATGCCACTGGAGTGAGCAACGAATCGCTGGCAACAGTAGATGGACGCTTGGCGCAGGTGGTGAAAATCTCGGAACAGAGCGTAACACTTCAGGTGTTCGAGGGTACGGAGGGTATTCCCACCGATGCCGAGGTTGTCTTTTTGAATCGCCCGCCAATGTTGAAGGTTTCGGAGGAGCTGTGCGGTCGTTTTTTCGACGCATACGGCAACCCGCTTGAGGGATCGCCAATCGCTGGCGAAGAAAGAGAAACCGGAGGGCCAGCGGTAAATCCATTCCGCAGAGAGCAACCAAGTGAGCTTATTGCCACAGGAATTGCAGGCATTGACCTTAACAATACTCTGGTGTCGGGACAAAAAATCCCATTCTTTGCCGATCCAAACCAGCCCTACAACCAAGTGATGGCAATGGTTGCGTTGCGTGCGCAGGTGGATCGGATTATTCTTGGGGGTATGGGTATGACCAACGACGACTATCTGTACTACAAAAACGTCTTTGACAACGCTGGTGCGCTGGACCGCATCGTGTCGTTTGTGAACACCACCGAAAATCCGCCAGTAGAGCGACTCTTGGTGCCCGATATGGCACTCACCGCTGCGGAGTACTTCGCCGTGGACAAGAACGAAAAGGTGCTGGTGCTACTCACCGACATGACGCTCTATTCCGATGCGCTGGCAATTGTGAGTAACCGTATGGACCAGATTCCATCAAAAGATTCGATGCCTGGGTCGCTGTACTCAGACCTCGCAAAGATATACGAAAAAGCCGTGCAATTGCCAAGCGGTGGCTCGATTACCATTCTGGCAGTAACCACGCTAAATGGCGGGGATATTACCCACGCTGTGCCCGATAACACGGGCTACATTACCGAGGGGCAGCTGTTCTTGCGCAACGATGCAGAGATTGGAAAGGTGATTGTGGATCCATTCCGTTCGCTCTCGCGCCTTAAACAGCTCGTAATTGGTAAAAAAACAAGAGAAGACCACCCGCAGGTGATGAATGCCGCAGTGAGGCTCTATGCCGATGCTGCCAACGCTCGCACCAAACTCGAGAATGGTTTTGACCTCTCGGACTATGATACTCGTACGCTGGAGTTCTCGAAAGAGTACTCAGAGGAGCTACTTGCCATTGACGTGAATATCCCCATCGAGGAGATGCTGGACACAGCATGGGTGCTCTTTGCCAAGCATTTCTCACCAGCAGAGGTAGCCATTAAGGAGTCGATTATGGATAAGTATTGGAAAAAATAAGAGAGTGTGTTTAGGAGAGCTTTCTATAGAACTTTGATGATTGCTGTGCTGGTGGTAGCCCCCATGAGTGTGGTTCAATTAATCAAAGACACTTTTAAGCCAGAGACAACAATCATTACCGTGATTTCGATACTGGTTGTTGGAGTTCCTTTCTACTACTACATTGAGAAAAAATACGCAAAAGAGAAAAAATGATAAAGTACCAATTCAATAAAACCTCGCTGGGCGAGCTGGGCAAGCAGCTCAAGATGCGAGAGAGGGCTCTCCCCACCATCAAAAGCAAGGAGAGTGCCCTGCGTGTGGAGGTGAAAAAAGCCAAGGACAGAGCGGTGGAGTTGACCCGCGAGCTGCGTGAGGTGATGGGTAGGTATGACTATATGGTGGAGTTGTGGGGGGAGTTCGACACCTCGCTGGTGAGCATCGTGGATGTGCAGCTGAGCGTACAGAAAATCGCTGGGGTGCAAATCCCGCTGCTGGGCGAAGTGCAGTACAGCATTAAAGAGTATAGCCGCCTGACAGCTCCGATGTGGATAGAAGACGGAGTGCAAATTCTTAAAGATTTGTCGCGCCTCTCGCTCGAGAGCGAAGTGTACGTCAAACGACAAGAAATACTCGAACGTGCTCGCAAAAAAACTACGCAAAAAGTGAACCTCTACGAAAAAGTGCAAATCCCCGGGTATGAAGAGGCTATACTAAAGATTAAGAGGTTCCTCGAAGATGAAGAAAACATCTCGAAAAGCTCGCAAAAAATTATTAAACAACGAATTGAAGCTCAAGCGATATGATAGTAAAAATGACCCGATACGACTTTTTGCTCTATCATAGAGATGTTCCACAGTTTTTGGAGCGTCTGCGTGAATTGGGGCTTGTCGACATCACTCTGAGGGACTTTTCGCCCACTGCAGAGCAACAAGCAACAATGGATACCGCCAGCGAGTATCTGAAAATACACCGTGCACTAAAAGGAGTTAAAAGCTCTGGCAATGTGCTCCCCGCCGTGGAACAAATGGCCGACGACATTAAACGCTCTGTGATGGAAGTCCTGCACAAAGCCAACGAACAAACGCCATTTTCAACAGTTGAGGAGGCTGTGAGGGAGTATAAAACTGCTAAAAATGCAATAGATTCTATCGAGGCGAGACTCGTGAGCCTACGCTCGGAAATCAATAGCGTGAAGCCCTGGGGTGAGTTCAGCACCAAAGATATCGAAGAACTTGCCAAAGAGGGCGTAGTGTTGCGCTTTTATAGCGTCCCCACCAAAAATTTCAAAGAGGAGTGGAGCTATGATTACGCGCTGGAGGTGATTGATCGTGGCGTGCATTTTGTGCATTTTTGTGTGGCTGCACGGGGCGAGGAGATTACTCAGACTCTACCAATGCTTGGTGCTATTGAGGTGCCAGCGCCAAGAGCCAACGCCACGCAGATTGAGCACCAGATAGAAGAACTCATAAAAGAGCAAGCAACTCTGCAAAATGTTGTGGCACGTGCGGCTCTGAGCGCAGAGGAAATCAAAGAGCGTGCCGTGGAGATGCAACAAGATATCGACTTTGTGAAAGTTGAAAACTCCGCCGACGATATGGCCGAGGGAACACTCAAAGTGCTTGAGGGTTGGAGCGAAACCTCGAAGGTTGAAGAGATTGAAACATTTGTTCAAAGCCAAGAGGTGTACTACACCAAAGAGGACGCTAAGGTGGAACAAAACCCGCCAATTAAGCTCAAAAACTCGTTCTTCGCGAGGCTATACGAGCCCGTTGGCGCACTCTACATCAACCCCCGCTACGATGAACTGGATTTGACCCCGTTTTTCGCCCCATTCTTTATGATATTTTTTGGCATGTGCTTTGGCGATGCTGGATATGGGATTCTATTGATTTTGGCAGTGGTTGCATTGTGGCGCAAGATTCCAAAGCAATACAAGGATATAGGGTGGCTGGTGATATTTTTGAACCTTGCCGCTGTGGTCTTTGGGATCTTCTCGGGCAACGTCTTTGGCATAGAGTTGGTGGAAGTGGAGGCCCTCAAGGAGTTCAAGGAGTTTTTCCTCTCGCCTGACGATATTTTTAATTTATCGATTTTAATAGGTGGCGTACAGGTTTCTTTCGGACTGATACTCAGGACCTTTAACCGCATCAAGCGTGGCGGCAGCTTCGTGTACGGAGTTTCGAACATCGGGTGGCTGATACTCATTTTCAGCTCCATTGTGGCATTTACTCCGCTTTTCCCAGGCACTTTCGACACCAGCTCGCTCGCCTACGAAATCACTATGTGGGGCGCAGTGGCACTCATCCTACTGTTCAGCTCCCCTGGCAACGTCTTTATGTCCATTGGCAAGGGGCTCTATAGCTTCTACGAGATGGCAACAGGGCTGATTGGCGACCTGATCTCCTACGTTCGTCTCTTCGCCATCGGGCTTGCAGGGGCTATCATTGCTCAAGTATTCAACGAACTTTCGGTGGGACTCAGCGGCGATATTCCCGTAGTAAGTTTTTTGGTGATGCTCATAATACTCATTATTGGTCATGGCCTCAACATTTTCATCTCCATACTCGGTGCGATGGTACACCCCATTCGTCTCACCTTTGTGGAGTTCTACAAGAATGCTGAGTTTGAGGGCGGCGGACGGAAATTCAATCCTTTTAAATTAAGAATCAAAAAATAATAACTTATCTAAACATTTAAAAAACTATGGA
>CAYJIF010000028.1:0-20723 GCA_964370175.1 uncultured Rikenellaceae bacterium | reverse complement strand
CCCCTCGCCGGGGAGGGCGCGCTTACGCCGCGCGGGCGGTGCCTGCGGGCACACAGAATTATTTTGTTGCACCGATAGAATAACAAAAAAATGCCCTGCGGGGGCACCCGCCGCCGCGCAGGCGGGATCCGAGACCCTTTTGATTTGTTGCACCGATAGAATAACAAAAAAATGCCCTGCGGAGGTACCCCGTCTGGAGTTTCGATACATTCTTACGCCATTAGAGCAAACAAAACAATCCCCCCCCTCCCTAACAACTCGTGCAAATACAGTGTGCTATATAAACAATAAGGGAGGAGCCCCATAGCTCCTCCCCATTAAAATCAAGCGCTCAGTACAAGCTACCTAACCAGCGTGTAAACAATTACCACATTTGGCCTCTTTGCCACGCCTGCACCGCCGCCACCCAATACCGACGAACTTGAACTCATCATCTGGAAAAATGACGGAGTGACATCAAGAGTATAGAGATCCTGTTCTTTGTATGTTTGCCCCTCGGGTTTATTGAAGAGCAGGTGCATTGTGATTGTGAGGTTCTGCTCATAATTATGTAGCGAGCGGTTCAGGTTCCCTCCAATCGGGCTTATGTAGCTCTGATACTGATCTACCTCGAGTATAGGGTTATAGTCCGCCACCATTTGCATGCTGTTATAGTCCATATACGCGACAACCTGTTCGAGTGCCTCGTCGAGTGTTTCTGGCGTCACCTCTGTACCGAGTTCTCGTCCGAGTATATTCCAGTTCACTTCGGCTCGGTGTATCCCGATGCTTGAGTAGCCTTTGGCCAGCGCATCGGCTTTAATTTTGTCGATGAGTAGGGTATCGAATTCGATTCTGGTGTAGAGTCCGCCCATGCCTTTTAGGAATACTCTATCTACGTTGAGTGTAGTATCCCCAATTTGGCTTATATCTACTCCACCTATCGAGGGGTCGGCCGTGGTATAGTCGTGCTCGATCATAGTGAATTGGTTTCCAGAGGTGAGTCCTGGGTAGTAAAAGTACAGGGTTTGTTGTGTTGTGTCTGGTTCTTCTTCTTTGTTGTGGAAGTAGATGTGCATGGTGCTCGAACCCAGGTCGCACTGGTACATCACGCCTTTTTGGTTAGCGGCGGGAATGGGGTTGTGGACTTTGAAGTAGAAGCCTTTGAAGGTGTTGATAAAAGTGGTATCGGAGTTGTACGGTCCGTCAGTCACATCGGGGTCGTTGTACAAAAATCTCTCATAGAATGACTGTGGGAACATCCCTACGAGGATAGTATCCCCACCTTCGAGCGTAAAGTCAAGGATTGATTCTGTTTCATAGAGTCCTGTTGGGTCGAAGTTTGAATAGTATCTGTCCCAGTATTGCAGTGCGGTGTCTTTGAGTGGGTGGATCGAGACATTGAGTGGATAGTCGTCATCTCCTGCCTGCTTATTGAAGTGCATTACCATTGACATGGAGTCGATTACTGCATCTTTACCGAAATATGTGTACGCCGCGTCCAGTGCGAATCCAGTGGGAAAGTAGCTGGTCATTCCGCTGGCGTAGGTCGAGCCTACGATATTGTCACGTAGTCCTCCCAGGTACATAATCCCGAACGCGGAGTTGTCTATTGAGTCGAATGCAGCAATTGAGGTTTTGATCGTCATTGTGGAGTCGATCTCGGTGCCCATATCCATTGCTGGCGGTATGAAAGTGTCGCCGAACAGGTCGTTCTGTTCTACGCACGAGGTTGTGCAAAGTAGTGTGCTGAGTGTTAGAAATAATGTTGCTACTGTTATTTTTCTCATAATTTGGTGATTTATTCTTGCGCTAAGATTTCTTGATAGAACGGTTCATATTGTGCGGCAATATCTTTTGCTGCGCTTTCCACTTCGCCTTGTTTTGCAGGGTGTTCGAGCACGGGTTTCCCTATTTTTTTTGCATATTCCACGAGTTTTGGGTTCACGCCTTCTTCGGCCACAATCACAGCATCACACTGGTCGATTGCCAGGGTTAGTAGAGAGTAGTGGCTGATTTCTTCGGTCGGTGAATTTTGCTCGTCGAATTTGATGCCTTCTTTTTTCATTCTGCTGGCAAACGCAGGATCTAAGTTTTCGTTAAAGTCGTCTTTGTAGAGCGAGATCACGATTTTCGAGGCGGCAAATATCGGGTCATTTTTATAGACATTGCGCAGGTACAGTGGCACCAGTGCCGAGAACCATCCATGGGTATGAATAATTTGAGGAGTCCAGCGCAGTTTTTTCACTGTTTCCAGCGTGCCTCTTGCGAAGAAGAGCGAGCGTTGGTCGTTGTCCTCCATAAGGGTGCCATTGAGTTCTCTTGCAATCATCTTGCGCGAGAAGTACTCCTCGTTGTCAATGAAGTAGACTTGTAGTCGGGCGCCTGTAATGGACGCAACTTTGATGATGAGTTGGTGGTCACCTCCTGCAATGATTAGGTTCATTCCCGACAGTCGTATCACTTCGTGCAGTTGCCCTCTACGCTCGTTGATAACTCCGTATCTTGGCATAAAGATGCGTGCTTGCATCCCGAGTTCTTGTAGTTGTTGCGGAACGTATCTGCATACTTCACCCATTGCTCCTTCTTCTTCCAAGTAGGGGTATACTTCGGAACATACGTATAGGACATTTGTGCTCATCTCTTTTTCTCTGTATTTTGTTCTATTTCACGCCTTCCACTGCCATACTCTTGTGAATGTGATAGAACTGTCAATCTGCGGCTATTTGCAAAGTTAAACAAAAAATAATTAATAAACAACTGTTTTAGTTGCAGTTATGTCCGCAAGTTGCGCAACATTCTTGTGATGCGCTGGGGCAACTTTTCTCGTAGCCAAGCTCCTCGATGGTGCATCTCAGCCCTAATTCTTTCATTGCTTTGTTGTCTCCCACGTCTCCTTCGATATTGCGTCCTTTCACCATCAGGGTGATGGAGAGTCCAGCTACGAAGAGTGCGACGGCACCTATGGCAATAAGAAATGTAATCATTATTTTTTTGCTTTTTGCTTGTGTATTTATTAGTTTTATCTATGCTTGATTTGTTTCCTCTTTTTTTGCTAAATTTTTCATGATTTAGTTTGTTTGCTGCCTTGGCCCTTGTTTAGTTTGTGTGTGTGGTCTAAACCTTTGCTTGCTCAGGCTGCTCTGCTTCAACTTCAGGTTCTTTGGCTTCGGTTTCTGGTTGCTCTGCTGGCTCTTCGTTAGGCATTCCCCAGGGGCGTGCTCCATAGATTTTGACCAGGTCTTCGGTGAATATCACTTCTTTTTCCAGCAACAATTCGGCCACTTTTTGCAATCCTTCTTTGTGTTCGGTCAGGAGTTTTTTTGCCTTGGCGTACGATGTGTCAATGAAGTTTTTAACCTCATTGTCAATTAGCTCTGCCATCTGTTCGCTATATGGTTTTGAGGCTATTAGTTCGCTCTGCGCCGAGGAGTCGTAGTAGCTACGATTGCCCACAGCGTCGCTCATTCCGTAGTATGCCACCATTGCGTATGCTTGTTTTGTGGCACGTTCCAGGTCGTTGAGCGCGCCCGAGCTCACCTCGCCAAAGGTCAGTTCCTCGCTCGCACGTCCGCCCAGTAGTGTTGCCATTTCGTGCATCATCTGTTCTTTGGTGGTGATTTGCCTTTCATCGGGCAGGTACCAAGCCGCTCCCAGCGCTCTGCCACGTGGAATTATAGTGACTTTGAGCAGTGGTGAGGCGTGTTGCAAGAACCAGCTCACCGTTGCATGACCCGCCTCGTGGAATGCGATGGCACGTTTTTCGCCATCTTTGAGCACTTTGCTTTTGCGCTCCAGTCCACCCACAATTCTGTCGATTGCATCGAGGAAATCTTGTTTTTCGATATGGTTTTTGCCTGCACGCGCCGCAATGAGTGCCGCTTCGTTACAAGTATTTGCAATGTCCGCCCCCGAGAAGCCTGGAGTTTGCTTGCTTAGGAATTCACGGTCTAAGTTTGGCTCGAGTTTCAGCTTGCCCAGGTAGACATCGAAAATCGCCATACGTTCTTTTTTCTCGGGCAGGTCTACTTGAATCTGGCGGTCGAAGCGGCCTGCACGAAGCAGTGCTTTGTCCAGAATATCTGCACGGTTTGTCGCTGCCAAGATGATCACCCCAGCGTTTGTGCCAAAGCCATCCATTTCGGTGAGCAGTTGGTTTAGGGTATTTTCACGCTCATCGTTGCCCGAGAAGCCAGTATTGCGGCCACGTGCACGGCCAATGGCGTCAATCTCGTCAATGAACACAATGCTTGGCGATTTGCTCTTTGCCGTGGCAAATAGGTCACGTACTCTCGACGCACCAACGCCCACAAACATCTCCACAAAGTCACTACCACTCATCGAGAAGAACGGCACGCCAGCCTCGCCAGCTACTGCCTTAGCAAGCATGGTTTTGCCTGTGCCTGGAGGGCCTACCAGCAGTGCACCTTTAGGTATTTTACCTCCCAGTTCTTTGTATTTCGATGGGTTTTTCAGGAAGTCCACGACCTCCATAACCTCTATTTTCGCTTCTTCGAGCCCTGCCACATCTTTGAAAGTCACACGCTGGTCGCTTGTGGAGTCAAATAGCTTGGCTTTGCTCTTGCCGACGTTGAACATGTTGCTGCCGCCGCCTCCACCGCTACTGCTGCCTCCGCCCATGCGGCGGAACATGAAGATGAAGAATACAACGATTAGCACCAGCGGTAAAAAGCCCAGAACAGTGTTCCAAAAGCTCGCATCTACTTTGATGAATGCCAATGGTGGCACAGCCGCCCCAGCTTTGGTGCGAGCCGCGTCGTACTTTTCCTCGAAACGTTGCAGGTCGCCAATGTTGAAGTAGAATTGAGGTCCCTGTTCGGTGATACCTTTGTACTCTTCGATGGCTGCGTATTTTGCCACAGCGCTGGTCGTGAGAAAAACCTCCACACTCTCGTGATTCACCACCACAACCTTTTGCAGTGCGCCATCGGGCACAAGGGTTTGGGTCAAGTATTCCGAAGTGATTTCTTTGGCAGTGTTGCCACTCCCGCTCATAATGTTATATATAAGTATGGCTCCAATAAGGGTTATCCATACCCAAAACATCGATATTTTTGGTTGAGCGGGTCTGCCCCCGCCTTGTCCTCCGTTGCCCAGAGGCCTTTTTTGTTGATTTTCTGACATATCTTAATTACAATTCTTTCTCTGTTGTGTGTGTTTTTTTCGCTCCCTTCTTCCTCTCGCACCCTTCTCTCGCACCCTTCTCTCGCACTCCTCTCTCGCACCCTTCTCTTCCATGCCTCCCCCTCTTCTTGTGCCTCCCCCTCTTCTTGTGCCTCTCTCCGCTTCCCCTCATGCCCCCTTGTTGGTGGGCGGGTGGGTGGGTTAGAATTTCAGCACTGTGCCGTCACCCCAAAGCTCTTCGAGAGCATAGAATTCACGCACTTCGCCCTGGAAAATGTGAACCATCACATCGCCATAGTCCATTGCTACCCACTGCGAATTTCGTAGTCCATCGACACGAATCACTTTTTCGCGGAGTTTTTTGAAGACATCGTCCTCGACTCCCGAGCAAATTGCCTCGACTTGCACTGAGCTCGCCCCCGTAGCAATCACAAATGCATCGCACACAGTGCCTTCGAGCGCGCTGATGTCCAGCACTATAATGTCTTCGCCCTTTTTATCTTCAATCGCGGTGACTATCGCTTCTAATAGTTTTTTGTCTGCCATATAATTTTCTTGAATGTGTTTATTTATTTTCTTCAGGTGTTGTTAGTTCTTTGATATATCCTGTAAAGAAGGAGCCACTGCCGTTGTTTTGCGACACGCTCAGCGAGGCGCTTCCGGTTTCAGATATATCGAAAACGTATTTGTAGTTATTTGATCCCGAGGTAGGTTTCATATTAATGGTAATGATCCATTTTTTGCCATTTCCCGCCTTTTTGATTTTTTCTTCGTACTCGATTCTCTTCGAGAAGAATGACAGAGGGCTCTCCGAGTTACCAGGCATTGCGCTGTACATTGTGCCCACGAATGGGAGGTACGATGCTACTTCGCCTGCATTTTTGCTCACTGCCACTCCGTTATTTGCATCCAGGGTTGCATTTCCGCCATAGGCGGTTGACATGAGTCGTTCGCCGACGAACATAAAGTCCCCCAGCGTGAGCAACGAATCCACGAATTTTATTTTTGCTGCTTTTTCCGCTTCGCGTTTTGCTCTGCGTTCTTGCGCTTTTGTCATCTGTTTTTCAGGTTGCTGAGCGTAAGCATCGCTCACCATTGAAGGTACTGCCACTGTGCAAATTAATGCGAGGCATAGGAGTGTGAATTTACCTTTCATGACTGTTTCGTGTTGTTTTGTATTATCTTTTCTAATAATAGAACGCACAAAGGTAGCAAAAATTATGTTAAAAGTTGCACGCACAACTTTTTTTACATATCTTTGCCGTCCCTTAGTCTGGCATCTCACGTGGTGGGGCGCCAAGTTTGAGGGGGATTTTTTATAAACAAAACAATTTACACACACAAATGAACTATCTTTCAGCTGAAAAGAAGCAAGAGATTTTCTCTGCTCACGGAAAGTCTAATCAGGACACAGGTTCTCCAGAGAGCCAAATCGCCCTATTTTCCTACCGTATCAGCCACCTAACCGGGCACCTAAAGGCTAATAAGCACGATTATGGTACTCAGCGCTCGCTGCTGAAGCTCGTGGGTAAGCGCCGTAGTCTTCTTGACTACTTGAAGCGCACTGATATCGAACGTTACCGTGCAATCCTCAAAGCTCTCAACCTACGTAAATAGGTTGATGCAGAGCTAAGAGAGATTACCCCACAGGTAATTTTGGGCATAGGGAGGAAGGTTTTACCTTTCTCCCTATTTTTTTTGCCCCCCCTCCCTCGAGGCAAAAAAAAGGGAACGCCCTGCCGATAACAGAGCGCCCCCTCCTTTTGATTCAAACTAACCTTTCTATCTCCTTTTTTTCGGAAAATCGGGCTGCATTTTGACAAGAATTCTATTGTTATTGCTTCGCCCAAGGCAGAGCAGTCGATATGTCGTCCTTACCCCCCAATAGAGCAACCCCCGAATTATAGGCCTCAGCATTATTAGTCGCCAAGTTGCTGGGGTAGGATATGCGCTGAGGGATGTTGTCGATTTGGAACGCCTCCCACATTGCCCCCGTGTACCAAGGCATCGAACTATTAGCGCTTTCGAGCACGGGATTCTCCATAAACGGCAGATTCAGCCTTCGATAATCACTCCACGCCTCAAGCGGCAGCCATGGGGAGTTTGCAAGATATTTTTGGGTGATTATTTTGGTGAGCGCATCGTTGTTTGTGCTATACGCACCGGTGGGGTATGTGTAGGTGATGTCCAACATTGTCGGCGAGTCGTTCACCCTGAATTTCTTTGTGCCATCTGCCTCCAGGTTGTCTCTGAGCACGTAGCCCTGCATCGACACTGGTGCCGCCTCAGCAGTGTGGTTCCATGCAGCAGAAGTGCCATTGCGATTGTAGGAGGTGGAGGCAAGGTAGCTCGTGGCAAGGCTCGCAATGCCAAGGTGCGCAAAACTCGTAGTCACCCCCGCTTCGTAGGCCGCCTGCGCAGTAGTTCCCGTTGCCCAACCCTTAAGAGCGCCCTCGGCAAGCAAGAAGTGTGTTTCCCATGGAGCAAAGAAGATGCGGCGCTTTGTTCCGCTACGATACGCCTTAGATTTTGTGGGCAGGTTCTGCACCCCGCTCGTGAAGCTGAAGTTGCTGGCGTAGGTTGCCGAGTTGCCTGGCAGCAGAGTGTGGTAGGTGTACTGCGCTCTTAGACTCAGAGTGTCGGCCACCGAGGTTGAGGGCACAGGGAATCCCTCAGCATTTGTGCTATCGGGCAGGAGCATTTTTACAAAATTATTGGTCATCTCGTAGTTGTTGACGTCATTGAGGGCAAAGCCTGGCACGCTGAAATTCACGAGCGCACGCGGGTCAATGTTATTAGGAATGGCATCAAAGAAATAGGGGGCATCCACGCGGTTCGTCTTAGTGGGGAGGTAATTGCCGCTCATGTCCGCTCCAAGATATGCGTTAGGGTCTTTGAGGTAGGGCGCGAGAGCTGCCATGTCTGCTCCCGACACGGCATTCCCGTTGAGCGCCGCCATCGTTGCAATATCAATTCCTCCCAATCCCATCACCAACGAGGCATAGGTTCTGGACATTTGTTGAGGATTCCATGGGCGACTCATCACGCCCGTGATTGCATCCCATCCGCCACCCTCTTGCACGGAGGCTATGTCGGTGAGTTCGGTGATGAGTGGTTTTGCGGCTGCGGCCTCGAATGCCGCTTGGTTACCAATCCTCATGGCGTAACGCAGCGTCATAGAGTTTGCGTACTTTTGCCAAGCAGCAGCATGATTTGCCATAGTATTTTGGGTGCCGTCATTCGTGCCGCTGTTTGCTCCGTACATAATGTCGTTCTTCCACTCCGAATCGTTAGGCTCGATGCCCAGATTGAGCCCATCGCTCGCCTCTGAAAGTTCGGTGAGGATGAAAGCATAGACCTCCTCCACGCTCTTCATCTCCACGATTGGTGTGCCGTCGTAGTTTGAGAGTGGAACGGGCCCAAAATTATCGGTCATCTCGCTCAACAAGTAAGCTCTCCAGATGCGGGCAATCTGGTACATGTTGTTTGCATTAGGAAAGGCTGGGTTGTCGAGCCTTCCCTTTGCCAACTCTACTGCCAAGGTCACATCCTTAATCCATCTGTTGAGGTACGAGCCGCCGTAGTAGTCGGTATTGTAGTCGTTGCTCTGGAGAAAAAGCGTAAGTGTGTTTCGGGCCTCATAGCCAGAGACCCTGTCCCAGTAAATAATCCATATCCGTTCGGCAATGTGAGGATTCATCTGTGCATCGAAAATCGAACGGTTTAGGAAGTACTCCACTTGAATATCCTCTTCGCCCACAGCATTTGGATTCTGGTTTATCTCCTCGAAATCCGAACATCCGCCCCACATCGAGAGCGCCCCAATGGCTGCAATCATATTTAAAATATATTTTTTCATAGCGTTTTTATTCTTCATTTTGTTATAGTCGTGTGTTAAATACTTTTTTTTCTCTCTATCTCTCTCTTCCTCTCGCCCTAAAACCCGATTACTACATTGAACGTAAAAGAACGAGTGGTAGGAGGTACGCCGAGTTCGAGTCCCGTGGCATTGGTAGAGGTGCCCGAGACACTTTCGGGGTCAATGCCAGGCACTGCGCTATAGATCATCCACAGGTTATTTGCGGTGAAGGAGAATTTAACTCTTTGCAGCGGGGTTTCGCTCAGCAGGCTTTGCGGCAAAGAATAGCCCACAGAAATAGTGCGCAGGCGGATGTTTGTGGCATCGTAGACGTACGGTTCGGCTATACCGAGGTTGTTTGAACCGAGCGCTTGATTGTAGTATTGTTCGGGAGTGACTGCAACAGTGCTGGGTGTGTAGCCCCCATTTCCGTCTGCAATAACGCCATCAACCACAAAGCTCTCGCGAGCGCCACCGGGTGCTGTTGCGGCAGCAGTACCTCGGATATGGGTCATTGCGTTGGTGAGCGAGTATATCTCGCCACCGATGCTGGCATCGATGTTTAGATCCAGCGTGATGCCGTTCCAGCTGAATGAATTGTTGAACCCAATCTCAAAATCTGGCTGCTGGTTGCCCAGATACGAGCCCAACTCACCGTTATTCACGTCACCATAACCATTGTAGACTTTCTGAGGCAATCCTTCGGCATTGAGCAGCAGCTGGTTGTAGTACGGGCTGCTTTTGTCGGTTACTCTGAGGAACTGAGGGCCGTAGATATCGCCCAGCGAGCTGCCTATGCGTGCAACAACCGAGACGTTGTCCTCGATTGTGGCGAGTCCATAGACTTGGATATCGCCGTATAGCTCTTTGATAAGGTTTTTGTTGTGAGTGAAGTTCACAAGCGCCTCCCAGTTGAGGCCATCGGGGTTGCGCAGAATGGAGGCTCCCAGCGACACTTCGATACCCTCGTTCTGAATGTTGCCAGCATTAATCATCATGCCCGAGTACCCTGTTGCGGCATCGAGCGGCAGGGTGAGGAGTTGATTTGTGGCATTGGACTTATACCATGCCACGTCGAGTCTTAGGCGACTTTGCAGAAAACGCACTTCGGCTCCCACCTCCCACGAAGAAATCAACTCGGAACGAACATCAGGATTGAAGAGAATATCACCACGAGAGGCTTGGTAGTTGCCCAGCACGTCGGTGCTAACTCCGTAGGTTGTGTAGAGTTGGTAGGGGCTAAGGTCGTTACCCACTTGCGCAAACGAGGCGCGAACCTTCGCAAAATCAAACCACTCGGGCATCTCCTCCACCAGGTCAGAAATAACAATCGAAGTGCCTATCGAAGGGTACATAAACGAGCGGTTTTTTGCGCTCATGGTCGACGACCAATCGTTGCGTAGTGTTGCATCAACAAAGATTGCTTGGTCGTAGTTCACCGACAGCGAGCCGTAGAGTGAATTCATCTTGCGGCGAGTGTTGTAGGAACTAACCGTTGGCCTTTCAATACCGTTGTTGATGCTAAAGACATCGGGCACAAGAAACTCGCCAGAATTTGCACTAACACCCCGCGAGGTCTGATCCATGATGTTGCCCCCAAAGGTGAAAGCTCCGCCGAATAACCCAAAAAGATAATCTTTTTGGGCAGTGGCCAAGAACGAGTAGTTGGCTTCCAGAAATGTGCTTGTCTGCTCCGAATACGAACCGTTGGTAAGGCCTGAACGACTGCCTGCGTGTTGCTTGTCGGTGCGGAAATTACCATAATAATCCATACCGCTTTTTAGCTCCAGGCTCAACCAGTCGGTGAAATCATAAGCAAGAGATATGAAGCTCAAAAACCTATTGCGTTCATCTTCGTTGACCTTGCGTTGGAGCACCCAGTAGGGGTTATTGGTGGAAGTGCTCGTGGGGTCTTGCCACCATATCTGCGTGCCATCGGGCATGATGGGGTTCTCGAAATCTGCAATGTTGATAGAACGAGGCATTGTGTTCAGAGTATAGAAGGCATTGTTAGAGGAAGTGCCATCTGTAGGGCGATTCTGCGCCTGCGAATTTATGTAATTGACCTTGAAATCCAACTTCCACCTGTCATCCTCGCCCAGATTAGTGGAGGCACGAGCGGTGATTGAAGTTCTATTGAAGTCGGTTTCGGGTATCATGCTAATATCGCTGATGCGGTTCAGCGAGGCGTACACTGAGGTTTTGTCGACTTGTTGCTGGAATGAAATAGATTCGGTGTCGTAAACCCCCATACGATAGAAATTATCAATATTGTCATAAGTATTCACATCTCCCGTTGCCCAGCTGTTAGTGGCGTTATTCCACACGTCTGCCTTGTTGCCCACGTTTGCCTGCACTCCCCATGAATTTATCTCCTGGTTGTCGTAAGCGCCATTGAGCCCCTGCGAGAAGGAGTTTTGCAGCTCGGGTCGGATGAATATCTCCTGCAAAGAAATCCCGCCAGAAACACTTATCCCAAGACCTGAATTAGCTCGCCCACTCTTAGTGGTGATTAGTATGACGCCATTGCCCGCTCGCGAGCCGTAGAGCGCTGCTGCCGAGGCTCCTTTGAGCACTGTGAACGATTCAATGTCCTCGGGATTGATGTCGTTGAGCCCGCTGCCAAAGTCAGTGCCTGAATTAATGCCATAGAAGTCCAGCCCGCCGCCAGTGAAATTATCCATGGGGATACCATCCACCACGATTAGGGGTTGATTGCTCCCCGTGAGCGAAGACTGCCCACGCAAAATAATCTTTGATGAACCAGCAGGCCCGCCGCCGCCCTTTATCACCTGGAGTCCTGCAATCTTGCCATCCAGAGCGTTGCTGAGATTCACGGTGCGAGCCTCCAGGAGTTCCTCGCCATCAAGCTCTTGAACAGCATAGCCCAATGATTTGGTCTCGCGTTTGAGCCCCAGAGCAGTCACCACAACAGCATCTGCCAGAAAAGCATCGCTCTTCATGGTCACTGAAATATCCTCTCGTCCATCGACTGGCTCAGCGAGGCTCTCCATGCCCGCGAAGGTGAAGAGCAGTGTCCCATCGCTGGGGACATCTTGTAGGGTGTAGTGTCCATCCACATCTGTGGCAATGGCATTGGTGGTTCCCTGGACGGACACCACCGCTCCAATAAGCGGTATATCGGCCTCGTCCACGACCACGCCACTAATCTGCAAATTCTGTGCGGCAGCATACCCACCTAATGGCGCGAGCATACACGCTGCAAATAGTCTAAGTTTCTTCATCGTTTTGTTTGTGATTTAGTTAGTGAAAGTGTTACTGAGAGTATGTGTGTTAAATGAATAGGGGTTTTTCAGGCGGGTGTGGGGCTGCGAATAATATATTGAATGGTTTTGTAGTTGAGATATGCAACTTTTGAGCCAAAAAGAGCTTTGATTTCACCGTCCAAAACGGAGATGGCAATTGGGCGCAAAAAAAAATGTCCCGAAGTCTGTACTTCGAAACACTTTTTATGGTTTATGTATGTGGGGAGGGGAGGGGGGGTGTAGCTGCTCGAACGTTACGCCTTTAGCAGGCCGAGCAGGTAATCCCAGCTTTTTTGTAGTGCGACAATTTCGAGCCTCTCGCTCGGGCTGTGCACATCGCGAAGCGTGGGGCCAATGGAAATAATATCCAGCTCGGGGTATTTGCTCAAGAAGAGTCCGCACTCCAACCCAGCATGTATTGCCTTCACTTTTGCCTCGGTGCCGAACATGGTGTGGTAGATTTCAGCTGCCGACTTCACAAAATCGCTATCGGGGTTAGGTTGCCAACCCACATAGCCATCAGTGTGGCGTACTTCTGCGCCGCTGAGCTCAAAAACCCTCTCAACACTAAGCGCCACTGCATCTCGGGAGCTTTGCAACGAACTGCGCTGCGAGCTCACCACCTCAACCACATCGTCACGATGGCGCACCGATGCCGTGTTGGTGGAACTCTCCACAAGCCCTGGCATAGTGGCACTCATGCTCATCACCCCATCGGGCACACCCAACAGAGCTCCGAGTAGCCGCTTGGTGAAACCGCGCGAGAATACCTTGCTGAACTTCTTCTCGCTATCGAAGTGCATCTCGAGATTCACTCCCGGGTCAGTATGTTCAAATTCTACTTTAATATCCTCTTCGAGATTCATAAAACTCGCCTGAACGCCTGGCAGTATGAAGTTATCGCGCTTGATGGCAACCACCGCCTCTGCATCACGAGCAATGGCATTGCGCAGATTGCCGCCACTGAGCGTGCACAGGCGAGCATCGTACGTCTGGGTGAGCATCCACAGCGCACGAGCGAGCAGCTTGTTGGCATTTGCCCTGCCTTTGTTGATATCGTCGCCCGAGTGGCCGCCCTTGAGTCCGCTGACTTTTACGGTGTATATGTCGTAGAGCTTTTTGTTTTTAAATGCTCTGCTTTCCACTTTGTAGCTCGCAATGGTATCGATTCCACCCGCACAACCAATGAAAATCTCGCCTTCGTCCTCCGAATCAAGGTTTATCATTCGGCGGTGAGTGAGCATTCCTTCGCCCAGTTCCTCTGCGCCTGTTAGGCCCTGTTCCTCATCGACTGTGAAGAGGGCTTCGAGGGCAGGGTGTTGAACATCAGTGCTGCACAGCACGGCCAACTGCATTGCCATGCCTATGCCGCAGTCAGCCCCCAGGGTAGTACCACGAGCTTTGACCCATCCATCCTCAATGTAGGTGTTGATGGGGTCGGTGTCGAAGTCGAACTCCAAACCAGCCTCCTTTTCGCAGACCATATCCACGTGACTCTGCATGATGATGGGTTCGTGATTTTCGTAGCCAGCCGTGGCGCACTTGCGAATCACTATATTACCCTTTGCATCCTGCTGCCAGCCAAGTGAGTGACGTTGAGCAAATTCTATGAGAAATGCCAAAATTTTCTCTTCTTTTTTCGATGGGCGAGGAATTTTTGTAATATCGTCAAAAATCTCCCACACAACTCTTGGCTCCAATGTTCTAATTTCGCTCATGATGGTTTTTCGTATTTGTTTTTTTTAGTGTTATTGAATAGTGCTGTAACAACAAAGTTAAAAAAAATTGCGAAATTTCACAAATTCTTATTACCTTTGCACCCGGCGGAGCCACTCAGTCATTCACGGCCAGCTCCCCTTTAATCCTCCAGGGTCGGAAGGCAGCAAAGGTACAAGGGTTGAGCGGCGCGATGAATTGTCGCTGGGTGTTCCGCTTTTTTTTATGCATAAAAGAGACCAAAGGTCACTTTATTTTATTACATTTGTGGACATAAGATGCGCCTCCTATGCGGCCTACTACGTTTGCCCCGCCCCCCAGAGTCGCAGCAAAAGAGCTATAAGCACCCTGATACCTATGCAAAAGAATAAAAATTTCGACAGCTTCGACACCGACCACCTCTGGCATCCCTATACCTCGATGACCGAGCCTCAATCCGCCCACAAAGTTGTAAGCGCCGAGGGTTGTACTCTGCGTTTGGCAGGTGGCGAGGAGCTTGTTGACGGCATGTCTTCGTGGTGGTGTGCGCTGCACGGCTACAACCACCCCGTGCTGAATAGAGCCATAGCGGAGCAGTGCCAGAAGATGGCTCACGTGATGTTTGGAGGGCTCACCCACGACCCCGCCATTGAACTGGGCAAAGAGCTCTTGGGAGTTGTTCCCCAAGGGTTGCAAAAGATTTTTTATGCCGATAGCGGCTCGGTGGCAGTGGAGGTGGCTATGAAGATGGCGGTGCAGTACCAAGCCTCGCAGGGAAATAGTAGGCGCACTAACTTCGTGACCATCCGCAAGGGTTACCACGGCGACACGTGGAATGCAATGAGTGTGTGCGACCCTGTGGGGGGAATGCACTCGCTCTTTGGTGATGCCCTGCCACGGCGGATATTCATAGAGAGTCCGCGCAGTAGATTTGGCGGGGAGTGGCATGCAGAAGATATCGAGGAGTTGGCACAGATTCTCAGAGCTCGTTCCGAGGAGATTGCAGCACTCATCCTCGAACCAATTGTTCAGGGTGCTGGTGCTATGGATTTCTACCACCCCGAGTTCTTGCGCCAGGCCACGCAGCTGTGTCGCGAATGCGGAGTAGTGGTTATTTTTGATGAGATTGCAACGGGTTTTGGTCGCACTGGGCGGCTTTTCGCTTGCGAACACGCTGGCGTTGCGCCCGATATTATGGCTATTGGCAAAGCGCTCACGGGCGGATATATGACTCTCTCGGCGGTGCTATGCAGCGAGCAGATTGCAGTGGGTATTTCGCAGGGCGAGGCGGGGGTTTTTATGCACGGCCCTACTTTTATGGCAAACCCATTGGCATGTGCCGTAGCGCTTGCCTCCACCAGACTTTTGTTGCAGAGCGATTGGCAGCAGAGGGTGCAGAGCATTGAGGAGCAGTTGACGCGCGAGTTAAAGGTGGCACTCTCGCTCGCTCAGGTCAGTGATGTTAGGGTGCTGGGGGCTATTGGGGTGGTGGAACTAAAGGAGGCGGTGAACATGAGCTATGTCACTCGCCGCTTTGTGGAGGAGGGCGTGTGGATTCGCCCCTTTGGTAGGCTTGTCTATCTCATGCCGCCATTTATTATCGACAAGAGTGAGCTCACAAAACTCACAACGGCAGTGGTAAAAATAATTGGAGAGCTATAATTATGGAGAGAAGATTTATGGCGGAATTGGCCGAGCTTGCTTCGGTCGGTGGACTTCGAGAGTTGCATAGCCTCACCCACCAAGGTCGTGAGGTGGCAGATTCTACGGGCAGGAGGATGGTGAATCTCAGCTCGAATGACTATTTGTTGCTTGCTGGTGATGATGCTTTGAGAGCAGAGTTTTTCGAGTTTTTTTCTGGCAACTTCACTCAGTGCGCACCTCTTGGCAGTGGCTCATCGCGCCTGCTCAGCGGAAACAGCACTGTTCACGAGGAGTTAGAGGGGGTATTGCACAGGCTCTATGGCCGTGCTGCACTCACCTTCAGCACGGGGTACGGGATGAACAGCGGCATACTGCCTGCAATCACCACAAAACGCAGCCTTATACTTGCCGACAAGAGCGTCCACGCAAGCCTTATTGATGGTATTCGCCTCAGTGTGGCTCGTTCCATTCGTTTTGCGCACCAGGACTTTGAGCAGTTAGCAGACTTGCTTAATAAATACGCTGGAGACTACGAGGAGGTCGTCGTGGTGGTGGAGTCGCTCTACAGCATGGATGGCGATATGGCAGATTTGGGGCGACTCGTGGAGCTGAAAAAAAAATATAGCAACGTTGTGCTATACGTAGACGAGGCGCACGCTGTGGGAGTATATGGTGCGGAGGGGCTTGGGCTTGCTCAGCAGGCAGGAGTGATGGGCGATATTGATTACCTCTGCGCTACCTTTGGCAAGGCACTCGGCTCGGTCGGGGCTTATGTGGTGTGTAGTGAGGTTGCCAAAGAATACTTAGTGAATCGCTGCCGCACACTTATATATAATACCGCACTACCACCCATCAGTGCTCAGTGGTCAGCATTCCTACTCGGAAAATTGCAAGCTTTGCACCCCGAGCGCGAACACCTCGCAACGGTTGCAAGCCTCCTGCGTGAGGGATTGCGTAGTCGTGGCTATGAATCGCCCTCGCAGAGCCACATAGTGCCCATAATCACTGGCGATAACGCCTCTGCACTGGCACTCAGCCGACGACTCCAGGAGGCGGGATTTTATGTCCTGCCCATTCGCACCCCAACTGTTGCCGAAGGGGGGCAGAGGATAAGAATTTCGCTGAACAGCAAAGTGAGCAGGGCAGAGATAGAACAAATACTAAGTGTGCTATGATACAGGAATTTTTAAGACGCAGTGGTGATGAGCCAGCGTCCAGCTTGTTGCTATTTTTCAGCGGCTGGGGTGGCGAACGAGCGTTATTTCAGCGTACTTTCGAGAGCTTCGAGGGAGATGTGATGATTGTCTATGACTACACCTCGATGGATTTCGACTCCACGGTTTTGCAGCGCTACGCCAGCGTGCACATTGTGGCGTGGAGCATGGGGGTGTGGGTAGCCTCTCACCTCTTTGCGGCACAGCCAAGACCAGCTAACCTGCTCAGCGCCACGGCTATCAACGGTACAATGCGCCCCATTGACGACCACGAGGGTATCATCCCTGCGGTCTTTGAGGGAACGCTCGCCGGGCTGCAAAATGCAGAAACACGAGCGGTGACACTCACAAAATTTCGCCGCCGAATGTGTGGAACAAAGGAGGGGGTAGCTCTCTTTTTGGCGCTGTGCCCAGTGCGCACTCCCGAAGAGCTCGCCACGGAACTCTTTGAGCTGAAAAGAGCAATCGTGACTCTACCTCCTCCAGAATTTATGTGGAGCAGGGTAATTATAGGCACTAACGACATGATATTCACGCCCGAAAATCAGCGCGCAGCATGGCAGTACAGAGGAGTAGAGGTGGTCGAGCACGCTGAGCCACACTACTCCTCCGCACTCTTCGACACCCGCAACTTGAGTAAAATAATTTAAGAAAAGTCGCCAAAAAAGTGTAAATTTGTCGCCAAACTATGGACAAAGAACTCATAAATAGGCGATTCTCGGGAGCAGTGGCAAGCTACGAAAGCGAGGCAGTGGTGCAGCGTCAAGTAGCGCACACGCTCGCCCAAAAGATTGCCGAGGTGGGAGTAATCCCAAATGCAGAAGTAGTCGAGATTGGCTGCGGCACGGGGATGCTCTCTCGCGAAATCGTCCAGAGATTCTCGCCCAACTCCCTGCTGCTCAACGACCTAAGCCCGCAAATGGAGGGAAGCCTGCAAGAACTGCTCAGTACCAAAGGCGTGAGCTTCATTGCCGAGGATGCCGAAAGAATCGAGATGTCGCCCAATCACTACGACCTCATTGCATCGAGCTCAACTGTGCAGTGGTTCGCCGAACCCGCTCGCTTTATCGATAAATGCCACATGTCCCTACGTGAGGGAGCAATCCTCGCCATAGCAACCTACGGAGAGCAAAATTTCAGAGAGCTCCGAGAACTTGGACAACCAGCACTCCCGTACACCGACTTACATCCACTAATTGCTCAAAAGTTTAGAGTGGTGGAGCACTCTTGCGAAATCATAGAGATGAGCTTCGATAGCCCAATAGAAGTGCTGCGCCACCTCAAAAAAACAGGAGCAAATGCCATCAAAGCTGAAGGATGGAGCAAAGGCAAACTGAAGAACTTCTGTGAGGAGTACTACGAAAAATTCAGAGACCCCGAAACCAATAAAATCACGCTGAGCTACAACCCCATTTATATTATAGCCAAGAAATAGAGGCGCGCGCCAAGAGCAACCATAATGACAAAGAATATATACTTCGTAAGCGGTATCGATACCGATATAGGCAAGAGCTATGCCACTGGCCATCTCGCCAAAATCATGGCCCGAGACCCCCATGCTGGGCGAGTGATAACTATGAAGATGGTGGAGACAGGCGTGTCCGAAGGCCATGGTTCGGCAGATATTGCCCTGCACCGCAGCATAATGGAAATACCGCTCCAAGAGGTAGACCTCAATAGACTCACCTCCCCGCAACTATTCACCACACCCTGCTCGCCACACCTCGCCGCCGAACTCGAAGGCAAAGAGGTCGACCTCAGTGCCATCGAAATGGCAATCGACACGGTTGCTCAACAATACGACACCATAATAATCGAGGGGGCTGGCGGACTAATGGTACCGCTCACCCACGAGATGCTCACCATCGACTTCGTGGCGCAGAGAAACTACCCCGTGGTGCTGGTCACATCGCCAAGACTGGGCAGCCTGAACCATACGCTATTGAGCCTCGAAGCACTCCAAAAACGAGGAATAGAGCTCCACGCTCTCGTCTACAACACCTTCGAGCAAAGCTCCCCACACATCACCGCCGATACCCTGAAATACCTCACCCAATACCTCAAGGCAAAGAGCCCGCAGACCAAAATCATCACCTTGGGAGAGCTAAATGCGTAATTTACAAGCGAAGTAAGAGTGAGAAAAATTTGCAGAAATAAAAAACTTTGCTTACCTTTGCCACCCCAATAAAGTAGGGAAAAGTTAGACCAATCTCTGTCCAGCTGAAGTAAGAGGCACATTGGCTAATATAATACAAAAGAAAAAAATGACAGGAACAGAACTAATGAAGCTTGCCCAAGAGGCTTTTCCAACACCAGAACGCGAACAAGGTACTCCTAAGTTCCAAGCAGGTGACACCATCACAGTTACTATCAGAATCCGCGAAGGTAACAAAGAACGTCTACAGAACTTCCGTGGCGTGGTTATCCAAAGACGTGGTAGCGGTGCTACTGAAACTTTCACTATCCGCAAAATGTCTGACAGCGTTGGTGTAGAACGTATATTCCCAGTGAACTCGCCCACAATCTCGAAAATCGAGGTTAACAAACGTGGTGTGGTTCGCAGAGCAAGAATCTTCTACCTAAGAGCACTCACGGGTAAAAAAGCACGTATCAAAGAACGCGCACGCTAAGACGATACGCTCTTAACAAGTTAGAGATAACAATATTGCATGAAAAAGGCGCTCCAAAATATGGTGCGCCTTTTCTGCATCTACCACCAAAAATAATGGCAGCATGAAAACAATAGTCGCAATAATAGGCCGAACAAATAGTGGCAAAAGTACGCTCTTTAATGCCCTGATAGAACAGAGTGGCGCAGCTATCGTCTCGCCGCAAAAAGGCACGACCACCGATCCCGTGCGTAAAGCCTATGAACTGCTCGGCTATGGCGCCATAACGCTCGTCGACACCGCCGGCTTTGATGATTGCGACACCCCGCTCGGACAAAAACGCGTACAAAAAACCATGCAAGTTGCACACTCGGCTGATATGGTGGTGATGATGCTCGCAGGTGACAAGATTGACAGCGAGGAGCAGAAAATAATGGCAGAACTCCGCTCTGCAACAGTCGTCGTAAGACGAGATTATGATGCCGAAAAAGTGCGCCAGGATATTCGTGATACGCTGTTGCGAGAAGTGCCTCCGCCGCCGCCATTCTATGGCGATAAACTACACCGAGGGGAATGTGTGCTGCTTGTCTGTCCCATCGATAGCGAGGCGCCCGAGGGGAGGCTTATTTTGCCGCAAGTGCAGGCTCTTAGAGCTGCTCTGGATATTAATGCAACAGCCATTGTGGTGCAGCCGCCTCAGTTGGAAGGTGTGCTGAAACAGACTGCCGTGCAGCTCATTGTCACTGATTCGCAGGCGTTTGATGCGGTGACTCCTGTGGCGCAGAGGTTTGAAGTGCCGCTTACCTCGTTTAGCATATTGCTGGCGGCTCAGAAGGCGGATATGGATGAGTATCAACGTGGTTTGGAGGCTTTGGAGGGGGTGACTCGCGACTCTAAGATATTGCTTGTGGAGCACTGCTCGCACGGAGTCAGCTGTGATGATATTGCACGGGTGAAGATTCCGTTGTTGCTGCGTCAGTACTATGGTTTTGAGGTGGTCGTGGATATAGTTTCGGGTAGGGAGTCGTTGCCTTGTGAGTTGAGCAGATACGCTCTTGTGGTGCAGTGCGGAGGGTGTATGGTTGGCCGTGGTGCGGTGATGTCTGCGATTCATCGATGTCGCTCAGCGGCGGTGCCAGTAACAAATTATGGGCTTTTGTTGCGCAGATTGCTTGTAGGGGCAAGAGTGGAGAGTGTAACAAATAAAAAGGATCTCTGACCCCGCCCGCTCGGCCGCGGGTGGCGAGTGCCCTCGCAGGGCATTTGTTTTTGTTTGCTCTAATGGCGTGAAAATGTATCGAAACTCCAAACG